>NZ_JBXAFB010000023.1:0-45872 GCF_058792595.1 Cytobacillus sp. MT66 | reverse complement strand
CGAGAAACCGTAAATTACGGTAGCTCTGCTTTCCTATTGTTAAAATTCAATTGTTAATTAGTTTTAACAATCGTTATAAATTTTAAACTAGAAATTATTTTCACAGAAAAAAGCACTTCTCTAAAGAAATGCTTCAAGTTTTAACTCTTTTATGATTAGGAATTGTGGACACTTCAATTGCAGCCTCTTTCGACTTGAGAAATAGGAAAACTTTTTAATTTTTCCCATTCATGCTCCAAAATGCTCATTTCCCATAATCCCCAGTATTCATTTCCAAATTTTCTTTCATCGCGAAGCAGCCCTTCTTTTTGGAATCCGGCTTTTTCATAGCAGGCAATGGCCGAATGATTAAATTCAAAAACGCCTAGGCTCACTCTATGCAAGTGAAGTTCATCAAAAGCAATTTTAAGAATTTCTTTGATCATTTGCAGGCCTATTCCCTTTCCTCTCACCGCTTGATCGCCAACTAATACTTTTCCAACTCTTGCCGACTGATTTTTCCGGTCGATCCTCCCTAAGGAAATATGGCCAATCGTTTTACCGCTTTCTTGATCGATTACTTTAAAAGCTAGCGTTTCAGAGTCGTCACGATTGGCCTTCTCTATGTATTTTTCCAGCTGATTAGCTGTTAGAGGAAATTCAAAGAAGGGTCCTGACCATTGAAGCAGGAATTGTGGTGATTCAATCCAGTCTATGAGCTGTTTAAAATCTGAGTGGTCAAAATATTTTAATTCTATCATCTGCCAGTCCCCTCTCCACACGTTCAAAAATTCTTTTTAAAGCAGATTAAGTTGCCAAGAAACCCCAAATTTATCATTCACCCAGCCGAATTTTTTGCTGAAGCCGTAGTTGCCTAATGGCATCAGGGCTTGTCCGCCTTCCATAAGTGTCTCATAAAGACGGTCGAGTTCTTCTTCCGTATCACAAGTAAGAAAGATGGAAAATGATGGAGTAAAGTCAAATTGATGTTTAATATTACTGTCGATGCACATAAATTCCTGGCCTTTTAAGGTAAAAAGGGCTTGCATGACGGTTCCTTCATCCCCAGGGCCGTCAGCACCATATCGAACGATACTGGTAATTTCAGAGTCCTCAATAAGAGATGTATAGAAATTCATTGCTTCCTCTGCCTTGCCGCCTTGAAACATTAAAAACGGTGTTACCTTTTGCATATGTATTCGCTCCCTTAGTCTTCATCTTTTATATCTCTATCTTCCGGAATGGGTTCATTCGCCAATTCCTTAACTAAATCTTTATATCTCTCAAGCTGTTCAAAATGTGTTTTGAACTGGTCTTTAAAAATTAATATCGCGCCTTCACCGTCTTGGAGAAATCGTATTTTTCCCTGCAGAATTAAATTCTTTACATACTGTTCTGACACAGATAAATATTCAGCCGTTTCTTCAATAGTTAAATACACTCACCATTTCACCCCATGTTTCATTTTAGCATCTTCATACCTAATAATAACCTTTCCTCAGGCGAAACTGCTAATCAAAACATAGTGAAATTTAAAAAAGCATATGTAGATCTATGTATTTTTTTAACATATGGCTCTCTGTTATTTTTGCCGTTGATTTCCTCTCCAGGCGCTTCGCTTTCCGGGGGGCTTTTTGCAAGCCTCCTCGTCGCCTTGCTCCTGCGGGGGCTCGCTTCAACGCTGATCCCCCAGGAGTCTACGCGCCTTCCGATCCAATCAACTAAGCGGTTAACACATCAAAGAACCGAGTAAACCCATCGCGTTTTCCTCGGCTTTTTGCTTTTAGCAGCTTTTCGGTTGTCCTTATGCAGCTTTCATCCTTAATAAGGATCAGCTTCATGGCTTTTTTTCACAGCATCTTTTGTTGCTTCGTTGGCGGCTAATGAACCTTGACCAAATTTCGATTGACCTGATTCACGGCCCGGAACTTTATTTCCCTTCTCCATTTCTTGTAATTCTTTCATTTTTTGTTCAATTGCTTCCTTTACACGACGACCATATTCTTCATCTGCCTTTGTGAAGTGGGCAATCATCGCATCTTGAATTCGCTTATCACATACCGCAAGTGCGTCAGCAAGGTTCTTGATTAATTCTTCGCGCTCCCATTCCTCAAACTCCCTGTATGTATTTCCAGCTTGACCATAGTTGTTAGGGCGATCAATAGGTGCACTCATTGCTTCTGCATTGTACTTTGGACGGTGCGGCGGGAGAACACCTTTACTTGCTTCCTCGTAGCCGCCGAGCATTGATGGCTCATAGTTAATATGTGGATTCTCTCCAGACTCCTTCGGATCACGCATATCCATTTGTCCTCGATGCTGGTTTGTACGAACAGGTGCTTTCGGTGCATTCACAGGCAATTGCAAATAGTTCGCACCTATACGATAGCGCTGTGTATCAGAGTAAGAGAAGGTACGTCCTTGCAGCATTTTATCGTCCGAAAAATCCATTCCATCTACTAGAACCCCTGTACCAAAGGCTGCTTGCTCAATCTCAGCATGATAATCTACTGGATTGCGATCAAGGACCATCCGACCCACTGGCAGCCATGGGAACTTATCCTCTGGCCATATTTTCGTATCATCGAGCGGATCAAAATCGAGTTCAGGGTGGTAATCATCTTCCATGATTTGCACATAAAGCTCCCATTCCGGATAATCTCCTCGTTCAATCGCTTCATATAAGTCTTGTGTGGCATGACCGACATTTTTCGCCTGAATCTCATTTGCTTCTTCTTGTGTTAAGTTCCGTATCCCTTGCTTCGGCTCCCAATGATACTTCACTAATACTGCCTCGCCTTTGTCATTTACCCATTTATAGGTGTTTACACCAGATCCCTGCATGTGGCGGTAAGTAGCTGGAATGCCCCATGGCGAGAAAAGGAGTGTGATCATATGTGTTGCCTCTGGTGTACGGGAGACGAAATCAAACATCCGCTGTGGATTTGGCACATTAGAAGCTGGATCTGCTTTAAACGCGTGTATCATATCAGGAAACTTCATCGCATCACGGATAAAGAAAATTTTCAGGTTGTTCCCAACCAGATCCCAGTTTCCATCTTCGGTATACATTTTTACCGCAAAACCACGAGGGTCCCGGGCTGTTTCCGGCGAATCTTTTGCTCCAGCCACTGTGGAAAAACGAACCATTAGCGGTGTTTTCTTTTCTGCACCCGAAAATACCTTCGCGCGAGTATATTTCTCTACTGGTTCATCTCCAACTTTTCCGTATGTTTCAAAATATCCAAATGCCCCCGCTCCACGTGCATGAACGACACGCTCCGGTATTTCTTCACGGTCAAAATGAGAAATTTTTTCAATGAAATGGTAATTCTCAAGCGTAGCCGGTCCACGATTTCCAATTGTACGGATGTTTTGGTTGTCCGGAACAGGATGGCCCTGACGTGTTGTCAGCGTCTCCCGCTTCACGTCTTGTCCATTTGAAGAATCGATATCTTTGTTCGCTGCCAAAATGTTAACCTCCTTTTAATACCATTTTTTCTTAGAAATTCAATTTATTCATTCCCATCATAAGGTATTTTAATGTAGTATTACCGTCACCTATTAGGAATTAATCTCTTAGAATTCCTGCCCGATCCGAACCAGCCGATGAGAGCAATAGCAACTAATACCCCATAGAAAATGAGAGTCCAAGCTGGACTATGGGGAAAATCATGATCTAAGATACCAATATCCTCATGGGCAAGAGCAATGACTGCAAGTTTGACACCGACCCAGGCAACAATTTCATAGGCTGTTGTTTCCAAAGCTGGACGTTTATCAAGAAGCTGTACAAACCATGCTGCCGCATATTTAATTAATATTAAGCCAGCAGTCCCGCCAAGCAGTACAATTATAAATTGCCCACCATCCATTCCGCCGAAATCATTAAGTGGCGAATCTGGAAGACCAAGGGCGAGAGCAACAGCAGCAAGAATGGAATCAATGGCAAATACAAGATCAGCTATGGCAACCTTTCCTGCTGTGGGCCAAAACCCTCTACCAGCTGCTTTCTTTTGAATGTTTTCATTCTCTTTTCCAAATCTTGCTTGAATAACATGTTTTAAACCCAGGTAAAGAAGATATGCTGCCCCTATCGCCTGTACCTGCCAGACATTTGCAATAAAAGAAATCGCAAACAGTGCAGCAAACCGGAATCCAAACCCCATGATTATTCCATAATTTATCGCCTTACTTTTTTGACTTTTAGGTAAATGTTTAGCTATAACTGCCAATACGAGGGCATTGTCAGCAGATAATAATCCTTCTAGTCCAATTAAAATAAACAAAGCCCAGGCATATTGTATCCATATTGTCTCAGCCATCTCTTCACTTCTTTCAAATAGATAAATCTCAAGCATATTTTTTCTAAAACCTTGGCATGGATGTCTCTACTAGTAGTTTCAGTTTTTATTCGCTCAACTGAAACTATGTTAAAATAAGCCTTTTTAGAAGGAGAAAATATAAAAAGGCAGCCATTTCAGCTGCCTTTAATATTTAAATTTTTTAATTAAATCCTGTAATTCCTCAGCCATTCTAGTTAATGAAGTAGAAGAGGCTGTGATTTCTTCCATGGCCGCCAGCTGTTCCTCGGCAGAAGCTGAAATACTTTGCGTCCCGCCTGCTGTCACATTTGATATGGCAGCAACAATTTCCACCCCTTTTTCCACCTGTGCCGAGCCTGCAGATAGCTCATGTATCGCAGATTTGACTTCTTGTATTTGAAAACTAACTTCTTGCACAGCTTTTTCAATTAGCTGAAAGGCACTTCCAGCCTCTTGAATAAGTCCAATTCCATCTGAGACTTTATTTGTTGTATCATTCATGGTGTAGACTGTTTCGGCTGTATCCGTTTCGATGTCCGAAATCAGTGCTGCAATTTGTTGCGCAGAGTTGGATGATTGCTCCGCAAGCTTTCTAACTTCATCAGCAACAACAGCAAATCCTTTTCCATGCTCTCCTGCCCTGGCTGCTTCAATCGCTGCATTTAAGGCTAAAAGATTGGTTTGGTTAGCAATACCTGTAATGACGCCAATGATTTGATTAATTTGACTAGAACGGTCTCCCAGGGTCCTCACTTTATCAGCAAGACGATTAACAGTTACGTTAATTTCATCCATATGATAAATAATATTGCTGATTGATTGATTACCGTCAACAGCCTTATCAGAAGCTTGGACCGATGTACTAGAAACGATCTCGGCCCTTTCAACCACTTGATTTACTAACGAAGTTAAATGAGTAACAGTTACATTCGTTTCATTTAAATTTTGAACTTGCTTGTCCGCCCCGGCAGCAACCTCTTGAACTGTTGAAGCTATTAATTCTGTTGATTTCGTTGTTTCTTCTGCACTCGCAGATAACTGTTCAGATGCTGCCGCCACTTGCTCTGCACTAGATGCTACAGACCTAATTAATTCCCTTAGCTTTCCAACCATAAGGTTAAAAGAGGAAGCCATTTCACCTAATTCATCACGTGTTTTAATAAAGATTCCTTGTGTAAGGTCACCCTCACCCTCGGCAATTTCTTTCAAACGGACATTCATTTTTTTAATTGGCTTATTTATTGACCGAATAATAAGGGATGAAACAATCATTCCGCCAATAACAGATAGGGCTATTGTCAGATATAAGATTGCCGAACTGATTTGTTGAGTCTTTTCAAGTAAATTCGTATCCTCATCAATTGTTTTGGTTACTTGATCGATTACATTCTCCACACTTGGATCTACTAACCCTTTTCTTAGATCCCTTTGTTCTAACATATGTATTTCCTGTGCTTTACTGACGTCCCCGTCTTGGTAAGCATCTGCCATTTGTTTATTTTTTTCAAAATAGGTTTGAAGGCTGTTATTAATGTTCTCTAATGCCTTTTTATCTGAAGGATTAAGCTGAAGGTTATTTGCCTCCGAAAAATAATGCTCTATGTCTTTGATCTTACTATCAATTCCGGACAGAAATTCTTTATCACCTGTAAGAAGGTAACCTCTCTCGTCATTAGAAATTCCTGTAAAACGATATTGGATTGATTTGAGTGTCAGCTGCAAACTTTGTTGATTTTCGATGTCGCGATAGATTTTATCCGTCTGAGCCGATTGAAAAACAGCTAAAAACCCAGTAATAAATAAACTGAGCACCAGGAATGAAACTAGTAGAATTAGTTTTGTTTTAATCTTCATAAATATCCTCTTTCTGCGATGCGTTATTATTTTTGATGGTACTTTTTATATATTTTATCAGAATTAACCTTTACTATTTTAACATAGAAAATATATTAGACTGTGCTAATTTTACTAGATAATTAGTCTTTATAAATAAGGATATGTTAAATCTTCAGCTTGATTGCTGCGAAAAGCGCTTCACTTCCCGTAAGGCGTTCCTAACCACTTTTCCAATATATCTTTCCTTTACCAAATATTAACCTTGTATTTACTAAGATTTAATATTTCTGCCTTACAATGAATAGGACAATCATTGAAGAAGGTGAATTTTATTATTCAGCAGAAGTCATCAAGTTCCAGATCAAACAAACTTTTCTCTTATTTAAAACTTCTAAACAAGCGTAGAAAACAAGAATTTTTATATTATCGAAGGTTCATGTGCTTACAAGAAATTATCGAACAAAATTCATTAGATACTTTTTACCAGCCAATTGTAGACCTTTCATCTGAGAGGACTATCGGCTATGAGGCTCTCAATCGGCCCCCGTCTTCATATTTGTTTCCCAATACGGAAAACTTTTATGATTTTGTTGGCCAAACCGATCAGGTATTTTTGTTTGAATGCTTTTGCAGAAACATTTCCCTTAAACGATTTATTGAACGCTTGAACGATAAAGATAGTAAGCAGAACTTTATGTTATTTCTAAACATCCATCCGCATGTTTTAATGGATACCAACTATCATAGCGGGGAAACACTGCAGCTCTTAAAAGAATTTAATATCGAACCGTGTCAGGTAGTTTTTGAAATAACCGAAAAAAGTGCAGTAACCGACTTTGCCCAATTTGAAAAAGTGCTGTCCCATTATCGTAAGCAAGGGTTTCGGATTGCTGTTGACGATGTTGGCTCCGGCTATAACAGCCTGAAAACACTCATCTATCTAAAACCGGAATTTATTAAACTGGATCGGTCATTGATTGACCACATCGATCAACAGCCGCAGCAGCAAAGATTAGTAACATTAATCGCAGAGTATGCCAAACAATCCCATATTAAAATTATCGGCGAAGGCATTGAACGTGTGGAAGAGCTTGAATATATCCGTAAAATAGGTGTAGATTACGCCCAGGGTTATGCTTTAGGACGTCCGGATAGAAATATTAAATTAGGGATAATGCCAACTGAGTGATCATTAGAGGGTGAACATATGATGATAAATATCGGTGAAATTATAGAATCGGTACCATGTATGACCCAGCACGAAAAAGGGAAAAAAGCAGATCAGCTTTTTGGTGAGGATTCAAGTTTACAAGGAATTGTTGTTGTAAATGGTGAAAAACCAATTGCCCTTTTGCCAAGATCGCATTTTTATCAAAAAATTGGTTCTTTATATGGCTACAATCTTTATATGGGACGAGAAATCGAACTTGTAGCAAAAACTGACCCTCTCATCGTTGATTTCAATGAGCCTATTACCGAAGTAAGTAAATTATCTATGAATAGAAAAGAAGAAGATCTCTATGATTATGTGATTGTGACAAAAGACGGTCACTATGCAGGAATCGTAAGCATTCAAAAATTGCTGATGAAACTAGTAGAGGTTCAAGTTGAATTTGCCAGTTATTTAAATCCGCTCACCAAGCTGCCGGGAAACTATATGATTGAAAGCCAGCTCAAATCTGTTTTAACTGAAAAGCAATACAGTATTCTCTACTTCGATTTAGATCATTTTAAAGCATACAATGATACATATGGATTTAAAAAAGGAGATGACCTTCTCCAAACGTTTAGTGATCTGCTTAAAAAACATCTTTCAAATGTTAATTTTTTAGGGCATATTGGCGGCGATGATTTTATGGCTATTATTAAAAACTACGACGTCGAACCTGTTTGCCGAATGATCGTTGCAGACTTCCAAAACATGATTAAACAATACTATGAGGACGAACATTTAACACAGCAATATGTAATCGCAGAAAATCGCTCTGGCAAAAAAACAAAGGCTCCCCTCCTATCATTATCAATTGCTGTTTTAACAAATAGGCATCAGCACTATTCTCACATTGATGAATTATCTTTAAACATTGCTGTCATTAAAAAACAATGTAAATTAATTCAGGGAAGCTGCTGTTTCGTTGATAGAGAAATGATGGGTAAGGTTGAGGATGGTGTATTACTAAAATGAAAATAAGGATGCGAGAACTATTGGAAAAGCAACAGTCCTCGCATCCTTATATGCGTCTATCATGATTCAAACTGATTTGGCCTGGATTTTTTTCTTTTTCCACGGTTTTAAATAAGAAATAATAAAGATGAAAATCGTAACCGCTACCTGAAAGTAAACCGCATATTGCCGAATCTCATGATTTTGAATGAATTCAGGATTGCTTAAGGCTAATTCCTTTTGTGTTTCCAGTAACTCCATATTGGTTACCATCAGCTCATCAATGACAAAAATACCAATAATCGTTTGGACAATATATAGCACAAATTTAACGCCGACCCATCTATGCTTAAAAAATCCCCAGTTGGTGAAAAATCCATATACAAGGCCCACTAATAATGTGCCAATTGCTCCCCATCTGACAATATTGTCACTGATAATCACAATGTTCTTATAACCAAGATACGTTTCATCAAATTTTGTAAAATCAAGATAAAGATTTAATGATAACGAACTCAGGATTCCTCCGAAAAAAAGAACTACTAGAAAAACGTGAATGATTTTCAACCACTTCATGCCCTTAGGACCAATTTTTTTCACTACTTTACCCTCCAAGATGTTTATTGCCGCTATAGCATTGATACTATTTAAGTTTAATAGGAATAAAATTGTTTTCACATGTCCTGTGGTCTAAACTTTTTCTACTTCTGTGGTCTTATTTTTTTGTCTATTATTCAAAACTCAATATTTCGATCGGATGATTACTTGTGACTAGTTTAACCTGTTAAACTTAACCACTTGCCAGGAAAATACGCTGCTTGAACATAAATTTTCCCATTTTTCACAAAAATCAAAAGGTTATGTAATATAATTTAGAGATACATAAAGGGAAATCTTTTTGGCACTCCATAAACAAACATCAAAAGGAGCAAACAGGGATGAATGACAAATTTTTAACCGGTATAATCATGTGTTTAATTGCCGTAATATCTTGGGGTGGAATGTTTCCGATTATGGGTGATGCCCTAATGATCATGGACCCCTTTTATTTCACTCTATTAAGATATGGTTCTGCGGCTATTATTTTAATGCTTTTACTCATTGCCATAGAGGGAAAGGGAAAATTATCAACAGACCGCCAGACAGGAAAAATATTGTTTTTTGGGGCGATGGGTTTTGCAGGTTTCAGTTTCTTTGTATTTTTAGGACAAAAATTAGCAGGCCCCTCAGGAGCAATTATTGCAGCAGTCATGATGGCCATTCAGCCACTTCTTGGCGTCATTGTTAATTGGGTGACTAAAAAGACTGCTCCTAAATTAGGAACCATTCTGTTTATAATTACGGGATTTATCGGTGTGGTCATGGTCATATCAAAAGGCGATTTACGTATCTTCGTTTCAGAAGATGGAAATATGTTTGCCAATCTTTTAATCCTGATTGGTGCTTTATGCTGGGTCATTTATACTTCTGGCGGAAGTTCTTTCCCTGCCTGGTCAGCATTAAGGTATTCCGCCATAACGAATTTATATGGGATCTTTTCAGTTATTATTATTGTAGGAGCAGCAACATTAGCAGGATGGCTGCAAATCCCAACAGTATCTATGATAGAGGATGTTTCCGGAGCCCTTATATATACTTCCTTGATTGCGGGAGTATTAGCCCTTTTCACATGGAATTATGGCAATAAGATACTCACCCCTTTAAATGGGATCCTCTTTATGAACCTGCTTCCTGTCACAACCTTTGCCATCTCCGTTATTCAAGGGTACCATTTATCTGCATTCGAACTAATCGGAGCCCTAATCACCATTGCAAGCTTAATCGGAAACAATTTATATATTAGAAAATTAAACAAGCAAGCTACAAAACTGACTAACATAAAGATGGCTCAGTAAAAAGGGAGGCTAGGTTATCTAGTCTCCCTTTTTATTAAATGGCTTATTACTGCATTGGCAAACTGATTTGCAAAATATGCCTGTAGAACCCTTTTCATAAACTAAAGAATATTCTTATTCGCCCTCGGAACTAGATAAGCAGGCATTTCCTCTTTTAAACCCCATATAAAGCTCATTGGCCTGCTGCCATAATGGCGCACATAATCTGCTGTTCCAAGGAAAACAAACGGCGATGTATAGCCATTTTCTTTTTTATATTCCCTAACAAATAGTGCGATTTGATGGTTGTTCTTCTTATGATTGATATAGCGTTCTGCTGTTTTACTTCCTTCAGCTATACGACTTTGCGTTTGCCAATGAAAAAGACGTTCATTTATTGCATAGTCATCATACAAAGTGGATGGAGAAAAATCTTTCTCAGATTTATTTAGAGTTATAAAGAAAATATCGAGATTTTTATCTTCAAGATATTTAACGCCTTCTCGGAAAGCTGGGCTACTGGATTCATTATAATAACCTAGCCCCGCAAGAACCTGAGAAGTTGTATAGTTACAATGAACGCCCAACGGGCTTATAAAATTAAAGTCGTTTTCAATTTCCATTGTTTCGATTGATTCATAAAGGTATAGAAGAATTTCCTTTAATTCATCTCTATATTGTGATTGCGAGAGTATTTGAAGAATTCCCTCCTCCAAACTTGAAAACCCCTCTTTTTCTGGATGTGACTGATAAAAGGAATAATAGAAAATTGCCAGCATAGATTTTTCTTCTTCTGAGTTTACATCCCGTTTTTCAATATATTGGAGTAAAAATAGAAGTAGCTTTTTTGAATTCAAATGAAAAACACTCGGTAATCGTTTCATTATCATTTTTTCATTTTTGTATATAAAATCAGGTGTCACTCCGGCCTCAACTTTTAGACGAGAAAAGCTGCGGTCCCCATTTTTCCCATATAAATCATATAATGTCAACTGATTTTGTCTTAAGAAATTTGCTAACGTTAACTCCAAACCAGTATCTTCCGCGAAATATTTTATTTTTGCCACTAGGTTTACACGGGTATTAGTACTTGACTTTAAATTTCTTAGAATATATTCTTTTGCTTGCTTTTCTAACTGAAGAAAGCAACCCTTTGGCAGGTTAAAGAACCCGTTTTCTACATAGTGCTGTACAGAGTGCTTCGTTTTTCCAATAAGAGCACGAAGTTTTTCTTCATAATTATAATTTTTATGAGCTTGACCCACAAAATCAAGTACTGTCAAACATTCCTTACCTTCTGCTAATCGCAATCCTCGACCCAGCTGCTGCAAAAATACGGTCAAACTTTCTGTTGGACGTAAAAATAAAATAGTATTTACCTCTGGGATATCTACACCTTCATTATAAAGGTCTACAACAAAAATAAATTTCATGTCTCCATTAATTAGCTTATGTTGTGCTTCATTCCTAGTTTTGCGATCAACATTTCCGTATAATGCAACTGACGGGATCCCGACCTTATTAAAAAATGCTTCCATATATTTCGCATGTTCAATTGAAACGCAGAATCCAATTCCTCTAACCTGCTCCATATCAGTTACGTATTTATTTAAACTTTTCACAATTAAACTGCTTCTATGGTCATTTAAGGTATAAACTTTCTCTAATTCCTTAATTTCATATCCTTTTCTACTCCACTTCAATTTAGAAAGATCAACTGTATCAGTTACACAAAAATATTGGAATGGGCTTAGTAATTTCCGATTGATTGCTTCTGTTAATCTCATTTCAGCAGAGATTTTATCATCAAAGTAAGATAATATATCTTTTCCATCCATCCGCTCTGGTGTTGCCGTTAGTCCGAGGAGGATTGTAGGAAGATAGTGATCTAATAATTTCTGATATGAATCGGCCGCTGCATGGTGAAATTCATCAACAATAATAAAATCATAATAATCACTTGAAGTGATTTCATGAAGCTTTTTACTGTTAAAACTCTGAATGCTAACAAACAGATGTTCTAATGACAGTGGTTGCATATTTCCTACAAGCATATCTCCAAAATTAGGGTCCTTTAATATGGCTCGGAAGGTTTCCAAACTTTGTTTTAAAATTTCCTCACGGTGCGCAACAAATAATAGTTTTGACGATTGATTTTTATTTTTAAATCGTTTGTAATCAAACGCTGATATCACCGTTTTTCCCACACCAGTTGCGGCCACAAGTAAATTTTTCATACGTCCAAATACTTCCCGCTCCACCTGTAACTTTTCTAATATTTCCTTTTGGTAAAAATACGGTTGAACGTCAAATATGTAATAAGACTCAGGTTTTTCTCGAATTTTATTTTTTGACAATGCTTGTTGTAAGAGCTTATGATCTTCCTCATTTTCTTGATGGAAGACTTTGAATTCATAATCGTTCCAATAACTTTCAAAGGTGGCTTCAAATTTTTTTAATATATCAAATGAGTCCTTTTCAGTCACTTTAATATTCCATTCCAAACCAGAAGTCAAGGCAGGATTTGAAAGATTTGACGAGCCGATATAAGCTGTGCTAAAGCCTGTTTCTCTTTTAAAAAGATAAGCTTTTGCATGCAACCTTGTCCGTTCAACATCAAAAGAGATCTTAATCTCTGTATTAGGTAACTGACTTAGCTCTTGAATTGCCTTATAGTCCGTGGCCTCCATATAGGAGGTTGTAATTACCCTTAGTTTATTATTCGGTTTTGATGTAAAGGTCCTTAATTCTTCAATAATGCATCTTAAACCACTCCATTTAATAAAAGAAACAAGCATATCAATGGAGTCGGCAGTTAAAATCTCTTTTTTTAATTCACCAAGCATATTTGGCTCAAAGCTAGAACCTGTAAATAATGAACTTTGTGAAATTGGTGTTATGGGACGAAGAACCTCTCCCTTTTTTATACTTTGAACAGAATTGATTCGTGAATAAACGGAAGTAAGAACCTCTCCTTCTTCTTCAATCTGAAGTTCTGAGAATTCTTCTTCATCCAAATGTTCACTTAAAATGTTAATAATTTCATTACAGGTTCGAATTTGATTTATCAATGCTTGGCGGTCGTCGTTTTCATTCTCACGTACAAATTTCAATGCCTTCCTAGTAACAAATGAAATGTAAGAAGATAATAGTTTTCTAGCCTCTTCAACATCAATCTGTTCCTTTCCAACATCGAAGGATTCGTCTGAAAGCTGGTTTAATTCATTCTTGAGTTTTTGATTGATAATTTCCTCATAAATACCCTGTTTGAGCATAAGATTACTCCTAACATTCATATTCCGCTTTAGGTAATTACTTATTATTCGTTATGTTATTAGTATAAATCACCCAAAATATATATAATTATCTTTACCAATTATATCAAATTATTACATTTAATCAGGACTAAATCCCTCTTTGATGTAATAATCAGTTAAAACAAGAAACTATTTCCCTTTTTAAAGGAAGTAAAAACTATGCCTCAATAACTTTCTATTGAATAACTAGTTTAACAAAACCGGTCATTTAAATGGTTTACTGTTATTTTTTTGCAAACGGGGTGACTGAAGCAACTTTTCATACCAGTCACCGGGGGACGGAATTCTATATTATCAATGTAACAGAGGAAGAAATCGCTTCTATAAAAAGGGGAGCTCCAGAAAAAACAATTTTTCATCAATATGAATCAAAGTGAGGCCTTCAATCTAATGAATAATCATTTCCATAAGTTTCTACCCGCCATCCAAAACCTAAAATCCAATGGGCCATATTCTAAAAAAGATCTCCTAACGGCAAAATTCTTAATGGACAAGGAAGGCCCGATTGAAATGTATTACGCCCCGCACAACGAGTATGTGAATCGTAAAGCTGCGGTTGTGATTGCAGGTATTACTCCTGGTTGGAAGCAGATGAAATCAGCGTTTGAGCAGGTTCGAAAAAGCCTTGAGAATTCTCAGGAAACCGAGCAGATTTTAATAGAGGCAAAAAAGGCCGGCGGACTTGCCGGGTCCATTCGCACCAATCTAGTTGACATGCTGGATCAATGCGGAGTTCCTGATGCATTAGGGATTGAAAGTGCCTCCTTCTTATTTGGGGAACAAAGATCACTGTTGCACACCACATCTATCATAAAATACCCTGTTTTTTATCAAGGGAAAAACTACACCGGGCACCAGCCTCGCATTCATCAATCTGCCATGCTCTATTATTCCGCCTTTAAAATTTTTCCTGAGGAGCTTAATCTAATTCAATCCCCTGCCCTAGTGGTTCCGCTCGGAAAAACAGTAGAACATGTGATTAAGCAATTACAGGATGAAGGGAAAATCCCAAATCACACTTACATTTTTGGATTTCCCCATCCATCAGGAGCCAACGGTCATCGAAAAAAACAATTCGAACAGAATAAGGAATCTCTTTTTGCAGCTGTTCAAAATTGGGCAAATCATTTTCCTAATTAATGGGACATATAGTTTAACGAAAGGAGGTTTCTTTTGAAAAGGATCATTAGATTCTTTGTCGCTGTCGTAATTGTTGTTTTTAGTATCGGATTTATTCTTAATCAGGCTCAATATACATCTTTTACAGACCTTGTTCCGGAAAAAGAGTTATCTAAAATTGATAGAATGATTATTGACCGCTATTCGGATGATGTTCGGGTATCGATAACTGATAAGGATGTGATCAGAAAGATTATCGGAGATTTTTCCAAAATGAAGCTTAAAAAGGTTGACCATACGGTTGGCGGCAATGGTTTATACGCTGTAAGACCGTATCCGTCAGATGTTTTTGGAATTGAACTTATTGAAGGAAATTATGTTTGGATTAAAACCAAGTATAAAAGTGGTTTTTTTGAAATTGTTAATGATGAGATTCCTTTCCGTTCAATTGAAGAAGATTTATATTGGGAGTCTAGAAGATAAATAATAAAGACCGTGAGCATGTGTCACGGTCTTTATCATTTATATTGTATTTTGGACCCTTGCTAACAATCCTTCCAGTGCGGAAGCAGGAAGTTTCTCTCCCTCTGCAATGGCATCGAACCATTCTAATAAAGAAGGATTTGATAAAAGAGTATCATCTAACCCATTTGCCAGCATAAAGCGATTGATATATTCCAATGTCATGTACAGCTTTCGATAATTACCACCAGCAATAATTTGCTCATTTGCTTCCTCTAATAGCAGGCTTGCCGCAAAAACATGGTACATGCGATTTAGTAATTGTTTGGAAGGCAATTCTTTTTCCGGGCCATTTAGGCTAATGATTCTTTTCGTTTGAGCTTCAATTTTATTGGTAATTTGTAAAAGCACTTCCGCTGCTTCCTTTGCTAACGGGGCTGTGACCTCATTAATTCGCTGTTTGATATCACCAAAAAACACCTCGCCAGCCTGATCCTTTTGCAGCGCTCTTAGAATATCTAATGAAATAATATTTGTTGTTCCTTCCCAAATTGATCCTAAATGAGCATCGCGAACAAGCTTTGGATCCACCCAATCCTCAATATATCCATTACCGCCCCGTGCTTCCATCCCTTCGCCGGTTGCATATCTTGCGCGTTTGCAAATATATCCTTTTAATATAGGCGTTAGAATTCGTAAGAGCTTATCATTAGAAATACTGCCCTGATCGGCCTTATCATAAACGGAAGCTGTGTAGAAACAGCTAGCTTGTGCTGCTTCTGCATCGAGCAGTAATTCAAATAATGTTTCTTTCATAAGGGGCTTTTCGGCAATCGAGCTGCCAAATGCCTTTCTGCCTCGCGCTGAAACTAGTGCTTCTAAATAAGTTCTTCTCATCATCGCACTTGCACGAATAGCATTGGACAAACGTGAAGAATTGACCATGGACATCATTTGCTTAAAGCCCTTTGAAATATCGCCGACAACATAGGCTACGGCCCCTTCAAAGGTTATTTCCCCTGAAGCAAAATCCTTCGTACCCATCTTATCCTTCAGCCGATTGATTTTATATCGATTAAGCGAGCCATCGGACAGCCTTCTTGGCATTAGGAACAAGCCAAGTCCTCTTGTTCCCTCGACAGCTCCTTCTGGCCGGGCCAAAACTAAGGCTAGTTCTGCTGAAACATTGGAGCAGAACCACTTATCGCCATATAGCTCCCAATGATCACCAGCTTTTTTTGCTGTTAATGTATTGGCTCCAACATCTGATCCACCTTGCTTTTCGGTCATAAATTGGGCGCACATCCATAGGTCGTTAAGATTGGTCGAAGTCATATGTGGTAAATATTTGTCCTTCATTTGTTGATCTGCATATTTAGTTAATACACGCGCAGCAGAATCAGTCATACTCATCGGACAGCATAAACCAAACTCTGATTGGGAAAATAGATACCAAAACGAATATTTAAGAACATGTGGCAGCTTTTCAGAAAAACCAAATACAGGCTTATGTGACATCGCTGCAAGAGCAAATTGACTGAAACCGATTCTCCGCATTTCCGTATAGGATGGGTGATATTCTACCTCGTCTATCCTTTCCCCTTTGTTATTGAAGTTAACTAACACCGGCGGATTCTTGTCCGCTTGGCGGGAAAGTTCGTCTAACCGGTCCCCTGCTAGTTCTCCTAACTGGGTTAAATAAGGCAATGCACGTTCATATTCATCAGGAGATAAATAACGTTTAAGAATGAAAGACAAATTCTGATCTTCTTCGAAAAAGTTTAACCCTTTTGTATCTGGCATGGCACCCAAATTAGCTTGCGCCGTTTTCGCTGCAACACTCATCATAGCCCCTCCCTCACTTTTCGGAATTCAGATTCCTATATTGTTAATTTTAGAAATTATCGATTTATTTGTCAATAAAATTTAGAATATTTAAATTAATTTTAAAAGGTTCCAAATATCCTCTTGTGAAAACCATAAACAACTGTTTTAATGTACTATAATAATAAAAAACTCTTGCTTTCCACTATTTATCGGAGGAATCATTTTATGAATACTAGTATCTCAACAACCGTACTTCGTGCGATTAAAATTTTAAACTTTTTGAGAGATTCAGCTGGACCAAAGGGAATAAAGGAAATCAGCGAAGCCCTGGACATTTCTACAACGGTTACTCATCGCATACTATCCACACTTAAAATGGACGGAATGGTTTTCCAGGATATTGGCTCCAAAAAGTATTCGCTTGGCACCGTTTTTATTGAATATGCTAATAAACTGATTACAGACATTCCAGCCATGATAGATTCTGATTTAATTAAGTTAAGAGATGGAACGCAAGAAACTGTTGGATTTTATATGCTGAGCGGCTTAACAAGGGTATGTGTGATCGAGCACCCAAGCCAGCAGGAGATTAGCAGAAGAGCAGGAGTCGGCAATCGGATCCCGCTTCAGCTCGGAGCCAGCGGAAGAACGATTCTAGCCTTTTTAGAGGATGAATTAAAAAATAAAGTTTTATCCCTTCTTCCGGAGAATGAAAGAATTGAACTAACAGAACAGCTGAAACTAGTATCAAAAACGAAATTTTCGATAAGCGAAGAGGAATTGACAAGAAATGTCTCTGCATTATCTGCACCAGTATTTGGCCAAAAAGGCAAGGTCATCGGTGCGATTGCTATATCCGGCCCTTTCTTTCGCTGGAATAAAGAGACAATGGAAGAACACATTCCATTTTTATTAGAAACAGCTGAAAAAATATCAAAATCTTTATATTAATAAAGTAAAGTGACTTAAAGCTTAATGTTGGTTTAACCGCTTAGTTGATTGCAGCGGAAGGCGCGTAGACTCCTGGGGGATCAGCATTGAAGCGAGACCCCGCAGGAACGTATGTGACGAGGAGGCTCGCAAAATGCCCCCCGGAAAGCGAAGCGCCTGGAGCGGAAATCAACGTCCAAATTTAACAGAGCCAAAAAGTAAAAAAGGCAGCCCTTCTATCCGTTCAGGCTGCCTTGCTGTGTTTTAGTGTTTTTTCCCTTCACTATGTTTACCAGTAACCGTTTCAAGGTCAATTTCGTAAAGATTTATTTTTCCGATTGCTGGATAACCTTCATTTTCAAATTTCCAATTAGGATCACCGTATTTTCCCCATAGCCGGTCGAAGAACCACACTTTTTTGTCCTCTTCATTGACTTGATGAATCTTCCCAAATGCTACAACACTTGTATATACAAGTGCAGAGTTGCAGGCATAGCGCTTGCCAGGATGCACATCACCCATTTGCTCTACCTCAATACACACTCGAGGATTTTCTTTAATATTCTGTTCAAAATGGCTTTCTCTCAGATTGCCTGTATGAATATAAAACTTAGGACCGCCTTCATAGACATACACCAAAGGAATGACATATGGGTAGCCGTCTTTTCCGGTTGTAGCCACATGGACCACCTCGGCTTGTTGTAAAAATGTTTCCACATCTTCCTTTGACATTTCACGTGCTGCGTTGTGAATAATTCCTCTCATTGCTGATTCCCCCTTTATGTACAATTCTATTATTGAGCAATTTTCCCTATTTTGCAAAAGCTTTTGAAAAAAAACAGGGCTGGCACGTGAGCCAGCCCCTTGAAATTATTCATTTGGAATAATTGGCAATATAATATGTGACGGATGCTCTGAATCATGATAAATCGTATTTTTCGCTGTCTTCATAGCGGCATCATTGCCAAACTTATGTCCTGTATTCGGGTTATTATCGAATCTAGGATAGTTACTGCTGGAAACATCTACACGGATGCTATGTCCCTTTTTAAATATATTAGCCGTTGAGCCTAGGTCAATCGTAAATTCATAGATTTTCCGTGGCTCTAATAAGGTTTCTTTTTCACGGGATTCATGGTATCGGCCGCGGATAATGCTGTCTTGAATGATGATGGAACGTCCGTCAGGATAGACATCCGTTAATTTAACAGCAAAGTCAGTGTCCTTAGCGTTAGTTGATGCCCAAAGCTTCACCTTAATCGGGCCAGTTACTTCTGTATCCTCATTCAGCACCTCTGTTGTGTAGGTAAGCACATCTTTTTCAATACCCTGCTGATCTTGTGGACCTCGCTCATCATTTGGTGTCGTTCCGCTAATATTTCCGCCCACAGTCGGCGTTGGGTTTTTCGGATCATAAAGATAAGAATCAGCTTTTTCACCAGATTTTGGCTTTTCGGTGCTCAGAATGCCATCATTCAATGAATCAATCGTTCCAGATTTACCATCATGAAGATAGTAGTTTGTATATTCGGTGCGAGCTATCGGCCACTCCTTTTCCGTGCGCCAGAAGCCATCATTTTCACCCTTCATAATATAAAGCTTGACCGGATTTTCATCCATAATTCCGTTATCTATTCCTTTTAGCCAGTAATCAAACCAGCGTAATTGCTCAAGCCGCCAATTATCTGCCCCATTGCCAGCATTGTGCACATCGCTCAAATCAGCTTTTGGAAAATTAAACGTCCCCACCGCTGTTTGCGGATATCCGTGAGTCCATGGTCCAATTAATAATTTTTGCGTGTCTTGAATGTTTACGGTTTTCTCTAAAGCAGGCAAATATCTTTCTGTCGGACCATTTTCTGTAATTCCAATATAGTTTTTAGATGTTCCGTTTAGTAAAATATCGTACCATCCCCCAACATGATAGGTTGGTACTGGCCATGTATCATGTTGTTCCTGAGGAGAGATGCTCTTCCAATACTCGTCATACTCAGGATGATCCATCGCTTCTTTCCACCAATCAATCATTTGGTTTAATGGTGCCACCTTAGATCTTGGCATATGATTAAGCCACTTCTCATAATCATCTAACGCTTTTTTAATCTTATCCTGGTTAACAGTATTTCCATTCTTTTCGTCAAGTCGTCTTGCTGTATCTACCGCCTGGCCTAAAGTCCATGATAAATAGCGGTCTAGCTGCATAGCTCCGCCTGTAAAAAAGACTTCTTCAGCAGGATTGCTCATCCCTTCAAGCGGAATCATTGTAACAAGATGAGGCGGTTTTGATTCAGCCAACACATACTGGGTATAGGCCATGTAAGATAGGCCCATTGTGCCAACCTTCCCAGTACTAAAATCCTGAACTGCAGCCCATTCAATTAAATCATAGCCATCCTTGGCATCATCAAATACAAAGTTCCATTCTCCTTCTGACTTGTAGCGGCCACGTGTGTCCTGAACAACCACTGCATAGCCTCTTTTTGCAAAGAAAGGACCTTCAGTTTTCCCATATGTATCCTTGTTGTAAGGAGTTCGAAACACAAGCGTAGGAAAACCATCTTTCTTTTCTTGCTCCGTTTTGGCAACCGGCAGGTAAATATCTGTAGCCAGTTTTACACCATCGCGCATTTCTACCATAACGTCAGTCTTAAGTTCATACTGATAAAGTTCTTCTGCCTTTTCCTGCTCTGACTGCCCAAAAGCCACACTGCTAAATAATGATGTGACTAAAAGAACAGTCAGCAGCATAGAAAGAAATTTTTTCTTTCTATTCATGCACACACCTCCATTTTCTTTATTTTTCAAATTTTCAAACTAATATTATATCGATAGGAAAAATAAGTAAATAGGACATTCGCGGGAAAAAGGATATAGGTATTTAGTCGGAGTATTATAGTTGCTATATCAATAAAGTATAAACCTTATTGATATATGTGGAAGTTGGTATGTAATATTTAATAAAAATTGCTTAACTGTCAATGTGAGAAAGGATCTATTGGACAAGTTCCGGCTTGCAAATGGCAATGTTGTCCATGAGCGGGTTTCTAATGGACAACTTCCTGCTTAACAAATGGCAATGTTGTCCATGAGCGGGCTTCTAATGGACAAGTTCCGGCTTGCAAATGGCAATGTTGTCCATGAGCGGGCTTCTTACGGACAAGTTCCTGCTTACAAGAGTCAAAGTTGTCCATGAACATGCTTCTTACGGACAAGTTCCTGCTTGCAAATGAGAAAGTTGTCCATGAGCGGGCTTTTATAAGAAACAATCTGCTTATAAAAAACAACCCCACAACAAAAAGGACAAAACCGGGATAAATCCCACGTCCTGTCCTTTTTCTAGTAACCTGTTATTTAAAATAACTAACAATCCCGCGATTCTCTAAGCCTAAAAAGTCGACACCCAAGAAAAGAAGCACGGTAAAAACAATACTCCAAACTGTAATGCTCGCGGATACCCATGCAAATGTAGCTTTTTTTGTACCGCCAAAGGTCATACTGGCCAAGGCTGTTAAATGACTGCCGACAAGCAATGGTCCGAGCATTGCTAGGCCGGGCAATCCGTATTTTTTCCAAAGCGTGTGTGCTCTAGCAGACCGTTTGCTCTCTTTAGGTTCTTTGCCTTCTTTGCGTTTCTTTCGCCAATTCTGAATTTGGTTGATAAAAAGGATCAATAGGAAAACCGTTAATATATTCCCGGCTAAGCCAAGGATCATAACTGGAAACACTGATAAACCGGCAATGGAGGCAATCGGTATGACACCATATCCTTCGAAAAATGGAGCAGCTGCCAACAGAAAAACTAGTACATATCCCCAAAATGCTTTCATTAAATCTTCTCCCTATTCTAATGTTGTCTATATAAATAATACTTTAACATAATTTACATGGGAGTAATTTAAAGAAATGTAAATTTGTACAAAATCCTCTAATCTTAGCGGTCCTCAATAACAAAGCCATTTTCTCGATCATACGAAATATGTAAGTTTTTAAAAATAAACACGTTTGAGTGTTTGTCGATGATAAAAGGAATTCCCTCTATAGAAAACAGTATATCTTCTTCGTTTGCCCCATCCAGGGACAATTTGAAATCCACGCCCCCTCAGCAGCCTCCATTCGGATGTGCCTTTAAACGAATCTTTTTATGGCGGACATCTGTTTCCTGCAGCATTTGTTTAATTTTTGATGCCGCATCTGCTGTAAGTTTAACTGGTACCTCTTTCATATCCACGCCTCCTTTTATACACAAATATTCACCTTAACTTAAAAATTTCCTATTACCATCAAAAAAAAAACGCCTGTCCATAGTACATATATGTACAAGACAGGCTTTGGCTTTTTATCCAACTATTTGACTGACCATTTTAGTTACATCAGCTCTGCTTAATTTCTCTTTTCCAGTAGTCAGCGCTTCCAGTGTTCCAAATGCAAGAGTAAGAGGAATTTGACAGAAATGAAGAATCGTTTTCGTGTCGATTCCCTTCACATATCGATTCGCTTGCTCAAGATTACGTATTGCGTACTGCAGCATATCGTCAAACTTCCAATTTTCCGGGAAAAAGTTTACTCCACGAGTCTTGTCCTCGGAAATATTGCGAAGAATATTGACAGACTGCAAGCCACGTCCAAAGGCAATAGCTAAGTCTCTATCGGCCTCCGTGTTGTCATACCATTTCCAAATATCGGTCAGCATAACACCTACTAATCCGGCAACATAGTATGTGTATTCATCTAAATCATTTTCACTCTGAATTTTCCATTCCTTTAAAGCCCACTTTGCCATTCCTTCTGCCATTTCAGCAGTCGCATCAAGGATTTGGTCTAATACCCCTTCTGGGCAATACGCAATCCAGTCGTTTAACCGCAATGTGACTTCCGGAAGCTCTCCCTTGTATGGCTCGAAAAGGTCGTTCCATTTTTTTTCATCAAAGGGTTTTTTCAGCATTTGACTGATTGATAGTAAAAGCTCATTTTTTACCGATGGCTGCAGGTTTGGGTGATCTTCAATCTCGTCAATGGCTCTCATGCAAAGGTATGCAGAGGCAACAGCCTCCTTTAATCCAGGGGATAACAGACTAATTGGAATAAAAAAAGTCCGGCTTGTTTCTTTTAGTATATCTATCGCGCTTTTCTGTGAATTGTTCATTTCAGTCACCCTTAAAGCCCTCCCGTTACCATATCTACACTTATTATCGTTCATATCTGACTAAATTTATCACACTATTATAGGATAACATTTTTCTTGTGATTAGCATAATATTTGCATGAATTTGATTTTTTCTCTTTTATGGATAATGTACCTTTTTATGGAAATATTAATTAAAAATATGATAAAAAGGCTGTGAATACATTGGATTCTTATATTAATAAAGAATTTTCTATGAAAAATTGCTTTACACCTAATATTAGCAAGTCCCAAAAATTAAAGGTTGTTGATGTCACTGCAAACAGTGTTGTGATTGAAATGTATAACCCGGATTGCCGAGGTGTCTTTCCATCAGATAGTTTTCAGTACTGGCTGAAAAAAGGCTCCCTTATTCCTTTGCAGGAAAACGAAAAAAAGCTTTCCTGAACCAAAAAAATCAGGCAGTGCTTATCCCATCTGGAGGGACGCTGCCTGACTTTGTATATTTTCCAAATCCTAGACATTTGACAATTTAAGAAAGGTTGTTTAATTCCTCTGTTAAGCGCATAAATTCATCTTTATTTCTCTCACTTAACGACTGATCGATTTGCATTTTCAATGTCTTTTTCCGAAACTCAAGCAAGGCGTTGTTTAAAAATTGCTCCGCAAGTATAGAATCCATCTCTTCTCCAGGCTGTTGGGGTGAATTAAGCAAATGTTTTTCCATTGTGAATCAACTCCTTGACCTTTTTTCTATTTTAACAGTAATTTTTAGATAATTCAATAAAATCATTTAAAAAATATAAAAAAAGACTGTGAATTCCTTCACAGCCTCTTCTACCTATTGAGTTAACACCGTTAAACCAAGCCATCCAATAAGCAGATAATTTGGAATCACCAGCAAAACAGACATTGCTCTTTTATTTTTTGTAAGGCAAATTGCCGCCCCTATATAAAAGATCGGAAAAATAAGGCCCCATACATGAAACCGGGGTGTTGCGGCCAAATACAGAGATATTGGCAAAAGCAGAACTGCACAAATGTAAAGAATCTTCGGCTTTTTTCCTGCAATGGCTATTATTGATATGAACACAGAAGCAATCATAAACGGCCAGAAAAACAAACCCATTAGGATCTCCTCCCCTATTAAACGTCAAAACTCAGGTTAATAATTTTCCACTTATCATTGATTTTCTTAAAGGTTAGATTTAAAAACGTTGGCGGTGCTTCGTCTTTATAAAACTCTCTTATATGTACAATATAGGTTTGTTCACTTTCATCATAGCCAAAACCCTGTAAAACCCAGTCAACATAGCGTTCATGGCGTCCTTCGGAAAATAATAGCCATTCAATCTCTCCATCCACGATGGCATATATTCCATTATTTCTTTTTTCTAGACTGATATTCTCATGCAATAAGGGCTGTATGCTTTTCTTATCTCCTGTTGTATGTGCATATACAAATTCCCTTGATAAATTGCTAATAAGTGGGAATAGGTCTTTTTCGTGCTCACACTCTGAAACTCTCTGTGTTAATTCCTTAATCTTTTTTTCTTTTACTTTAAGTTTCTCGACTAATTTTGTGTTTTCTTCTGAAATATGTTCTGAGGAATCTGTGGCTGTAGAGCATGAAGATATTAGAAAAAGCCCGATTATAAGGATTGGAACAATTTTTTTCATGCCTTACAGTCCTCCATGATCATTTTCTATTATTATAACAAATATTCCCACTAATGAGTTTATTTGATTCTAATTCATGAAATAAGGCCCCGCTTAGGAGGGGGCCCATTTAAGAAGTACTCGTATTCAGCATTATTCCTCGTAACTTTGAATCGTATTAGCCAGATGTGCATAGGCACCGCCTGTACGGAGCAGAGCAGTAACCATGATGGCTTCAGCCATCTCCTCATTTGTCACCCCAAGACGCTTTGCATTTTTAGCATGAACATCTATGCAGTAAGGACATTGTGAAGCGTGTGCAACGGCTACCGCAATGATTTCTTTAAACTTTGCACTTAATTTTCCTTCTTTAACTGCAGTATCACTGAATGCTTTATATCCATTGAACGCCTCTTCTGCATATTTTCCTATTTGGCTAACATTTTTTAAATTGGACCGTTCGTACAATACGTCAGAGGCGTCCTCGCTTAGCGCATTAATGACATGTGTGCTATGAGTAATCGCTCCTCCGGCTTCGACAGCAGCAGTAACAAATACTGCTTCAGCCAACTCCTCTAGTGTGGCCCCTGCTTTTTTTGCCCCTTTTGTGTGGGTGTCAATACAATAGGGACATTCGGTTACATGGGTAATCGCAAGGGCTATAATTTCTTTTTCCTTTTTTGATAAGGCCCCCTCTTTCATAACAGCCTTATCAAACACAAGCATGGCTTTTAGCTGTTCTGGCGCTAAATTCTTTATTTTAGAGAAATGCTTTAAGTTTTCCTTTGAATAGTAGTCAGTTGACATACTCATCCCTCCTTTTAATAGCTTGCCCAATTTTTGCTATTTGATTGGAGAGATTTTTTCTGTTTGGTTCTCTTATAACACGATTATTCTTTAAATATAAACTTTTAACGCCTCATACCTGTATCCAAGATATTGATAATTTTGCTTTCGGTACATCTCCCTAGGCGTGTCTTCCCCGTCAGCAACTAGAATAACAGTTTTATCATGGAAGTTGTCCATTGCGTATTTTTGCAAGCGCGAGCCAATTCCCTTTTTCTGAAACCTTTCATGCACTTGCAGACCATCGATTTCCACTGTATTTTCCGAAATGATTAAATCCACCGAGCCTGCCGGTTTACCTTCATAAAGTGCCATAACTTGAAGGATTTGATCACTGTGAAAATTCCTTTTATACTGATCGCTTTTTTGCGCAGCAAATTCCGCTCCGTATTTAAGGTCAAATTCAAACTGGATCTGCAGATAAGTTTCCAAGATTTCTTCTGTAACAGGAACTACCTCAGTTTTTGCATCCTCCTTGACCGGAGGGAATTGTTTTGGCTGTATTGCGTATAGTTCTATAAAACCAACCATAAACTCTGATTCTTTTAAAAATATTTGTATATCATCTGGTATTTTACTATTGTCCGAGAAATGAAATTTTACATGCTTTTGGCCATTTTTCAAATGAAAAGAACGTAAATATTCCGCAGCCTGTTTAAATTCAGCAAGTGATAGATCCTCATTTTTGAAGCGGATATAATTGCTGTCGTACATTGTCAATAAGTCCGGATTATGTATATGTTCAAATTGGTCATTTTGAAATACTGTTTTTCCATAATGATGAATATGATCAAATGTTATATGATTCATGGTTCATGGTTCTCCTCACGCTTTTTGCAGATTTTTTTAAATACTGTGTAACTATCATTATATATTTTTTCTACAAGAAAAAACACTTCAATCCCTTCTTTAGCAATCCTTGCATATACTGACCCTGTAAAATAGAGGAGGTATGTATATGTATCGATATCCATATCAATATCAGCAATATCAAGTACCAATGTATGTTCCGGTTTATCCATATCCGCAGTCTTATATGTACATGCGGCAAAAGCCAACTCAGCAGGAGATTATGCAGGTGCTTCGCGGCCAGCACAGCAATCTTTATGAAACATTGGAAAAAGCCGGGATGAATCAGGGAATTGTTGATTACGTATTTACCTTGGCAGTCAATTATACGCTTAACCAAGCCAATCCGAACCAATCATCCGGCCAGATTTACAGACAATTTCAAAGACAAGTCCCATGGCTTAAGACATTATTCAGACAAATGAAGATTCCATTAGATACGGCTGACAATGTTTTGACAAAGGTGATTGAAGTCGTACTTGATGAAATAAAAAAAGGCGGTCAAGGACAACAGCCAGGTCAGGGCTGGTCAGGCTGGGAAAACCTTGGCGGTGATACCCCTTCTGCTCCAGCAGCTGCGTCGTGGCAGCCTAATCGATTAGATGTATTTGTTAGAGGTCAAGATAATAGTTTGTATCATAAGTGGTGGGACGGCAGCCGCTGGAGCAATTGGGAAAACCTCGGCGGGCAGCTGACTTCCGCACCAGCAGCGGTGTCCTGGGGACCTAACCGGATTGACGTTTTTGGGAGAGGAACTGACAATAGTCTGTATCATAAGTGGTGGGACGGCAGCCGCTGGAGCGATTGGGAAAACCTCGGCGGGCAGCTGACCAGTGGTCCTGCTGCTGCTTCTTGGCAATCGAACCGGTTAGATGTGTTTGTAAGAGGAACAGATAATAGCCTGTACCATAAATGGTGGGACGGCAGTCGCTGGAGCGATTGGGAAAACCTTGGCGGACAGCTGACTTCGGAACCTGCAGCGGTGTCATGGGGGCCTAATCGGATTGATGTTTTTGCTAGGGGAGCCAACAATAACTTATATCATAAATGGTGGGATGGCCGTCGCTGGAATGAGTGGGAAAACCTTGGCGGGCAATTAGGCTCTGCACCTGCTGTTTCTTCGACACGTCCAAATCGGCTGGAAGTCTTTATGGCCAGTCCAAGACGTAATCTTTATATGAAAACATGGAATGGCTCCCGCTGGTCTGATTGGCAGAATCTCGACGGCAATATTTACTCAGCTCCAGCAGCGGTGTCCTGGGGACCAAATCGAATTGATGTATTCGCCCGCGGGTCCGTTGAGAATGTTCTTCACACGTATAAAGGCAGATAAAATTTAAGCTTCGGGCCCGCCACGGGGCCCTGTTTTTTTTACTGAGCGAGATATTTGAAACATTGTTGGTCTTTTAAAACATTGGATTTTTCTGCACATCGATCCATTCTTCCATGTGTTCAAGCTCTCCAGCCAGCTGGAATAAGAGGTCCTCACGTCCTCTTGCCGCCATAATTTGGACGCCAATTGGCAATCCATCTGCGGTTTGGTGAATCGGAATGGACATGGCGGGCTGCCCTGTCAAGTTGGCTAGCTGAGTAAATGGCGTCCTCATTAAATTTTTCTGAGCAATTTCATCAACAACTCCTGCCCTTTTTAGAAGTCCTCCTAAACCCAATTTCCCAACTGTACTAATTAAGAATTTTTCCGATGAGGTGGGTGCAAGCTCCCCAATTTTTGGCGGGGGAAAAGCCGTTGTTGGTGTAATATAGAAATCATAGGTTTCATGGAAGGCTTCCATTTGATAGGCTGCAAGGTCCCATTCCTTTATGCTGAGAACAAACTCTTCTGCAGATGTTGCCTTTCCGAGCAGTCCAAGAAGCCACGTAGTTGGTTCAACATCATGAAAGGCTGCTTTTCTTCCAAGTATCTCCTCTAAGGATGCAATGGCTGCTGCTGTCTCACCAAAATACATGATTAAATAGGCTTTGGCTAATTTATTCCCATCAACAGGCGCATTCGCTTCTACCAGATGATGCCCCATTGACTCTAGTACTCTAGCGGTCTTTATTACGGCTGCTTTACACTCTTCGTGCACTTCAGTACCTATTGGTGAAGCTGTTGAGAATGCAATTTTCAGGCTCTTTTCGATCGGCGTTTGGGATGCTTTTAAATAGCTGCCATGGAAATTAGGTGCCTGAAAGGCTGCAGATTTTTCATAACCCGCCAGCTCATCAAGCATTGCAGCACTATCTCTGACCGATCTCGTAAGAACATGGTCAACTGATGCCCCTTGCCAGCTTCGGCCGTTTTTCGGCCCAACCGGTGTTCTTCCTCTTGTTGGCTTTAGACCAAATATTCCACAATAGGCTGCGGGAATTCGGATCGATCCTCCTCCGTCATTGGCACCGGCAATCGGAACCATTCCACAAGCCACAGCTGCTGCAGAACCTCCGCTCGAACCCCCAGGGGTGTAATCAGTATTCCACGGATTTTTCGCAGCACCATAGATCTGTGGCTCTGTAACAGCAACTAAGCCAAATTCGGGAACATTTGTCTGTCCGAGAAAAATTGCCCCAGCCTTCCGTAATTTTTCGACATAACAGGAATCTCTTTTTGACCGATAGCTCTTTAGCGCTTTTGATCCCATGGCTAGCGGTTCGCCTTCTATTTCTTGGGCGATGTCTTTTAAGAGCATCGGCACACCGGCAAAGGTCCCGTTCACAGGTGCCTCAGCCTCTTTCCTTCCTTTTTTATACATTTTATGGATGACTGCATTCAGTGCTGGATTATGTTTTTCGATTAGTTTAATGGCTTCTTCGATAAGTTCCTTTAAATGAACTTCCTTCTTCTTCACAAGCTCAGCTAATCCCAACCCATCATATTCTTTAAAATCTAATCCCTGCATCAGCCGCACCTCCAAGTTGAATTGGCTGCTGTGAAAATAATCTGCTGAAGCTCAGCATTCTTTTATCAATGTATTCTTTACTCTAATGTATTCTTCCTGCTGTATGAATAGGCGTTGCGGGAGAAAATAAGATTGAACGGGACTAAATTCATAAATATGTAACAGTGTTTTCCAAAAGTCTTTTCTATTCAGCAAGTTTTAAAACTTAAAGGCAACGGGCATTCTCTTCATCACTTTAACGCAATGGGGGCCTGTCCCCCAGCTTATTAACGTGATAAAGCGCCGGGAATTCCCGACGCCTCGCTTTATAATTGCTATGTTATTTGCCGTTTTTGCAGCTGCATGTGAAGCGGGTCTGAAGTTTCATGTAGCCGTACATTAGGGCTGCTTCTTTTCCTTTTCGGGTTTTGGCATTTATTTTTGGCCGCAGGCACCGGAGCAATTGTTTATCACAATGGCATCTTGATTTACAAGATCTTAAGCAGCGGTCATGTTTCATGCAGCATGCATCCACATCATTCGTTGGCCAGCCCGGTCCCCTGCAGCCCGGACCGCACCAGCGATATCCGGGAAAAACACAGAAATTATCATTGCTTCTCTTTGAATACACCCTATTCCCCCCTTCCTAATCTCCTATTAATAAAATATGGAAGGGTGGGATAAGGGCTTGTTCACATACCTAGGATGAATAAAATTACTACAAGAAGGAAAGTAGTATGATGATAATCAGCGGGACAAAGACTAGCAAATAACCCCTTGGATTAGCAAAATTAATTGTCCAGCCTATGCCAAACCGTTTCTCCACAAAAATGGATGGATCATTTTTATTAAAATAGAAAAGCCCGCCTTTCCAATATTGATCATCATTATAATCAGACATCCCACCGAGGGGTTGCCCAGTTATTTTTTCCCCAGCATTGCCAACCTTAACGGCATATATAATGGTACCTATTAATGTAACACCTAAAAAAATCAGCGGAGCAGCAATCAGCAATGAATGGCTAAACATATTCGGATGAATAGTATTCAATTGCAAAAACGAAAACAGCATGGTAATGGCAACCGCCATCATAAACATGAACCAGCTTGTATATTTTCTGGATGCAAGCTGACGAACCTTAGAACCTTCTGTATTTGCTGCACTTAATTTAATGCCAGAACGTTTAGTTGCTTCCACCATTCCTAAGAACATGAACTGAATGATTAGGATAATCAGCGGCAGAGAAATTACTGAAAAGGGATTTTTCTCCGCAAATGAATCAGCTTTTCCGTCAGGGCCCCAATGTGTCGGTATTTGCTCTGGAAGATTAGCATAGTTAGCAAGTGTGTAGCCAATCACCCCAAGAGTAACGGCTATAGGCAAAATATATACATACCATGGCAGCATTTCATCTTGTGTACGAACATTTAAATCGATAATCTTTACTTGCTTTACATCCTCATCCCAATTTTGGTTTCTCTTAAACTGCGTTGTTTTTGCGTGAAAATAAAAATATAGCGCCATACTGATAAATATAATGCCAAATTCGATTAGCGAACCGAAAAGAACAAGCTGAGCTTCACCGGGATTCCCATTAAGATACCATATGACATACGCTGCAGCTGATGTTATTGAGATCATTAATGTCAGAAATGAGTACGTTTTTTTATAGCCTATCAGCGTATTGTCATATCTATGTGCTTCCGGTACAGAAACGCCAAATACGACGGTTTTCTTCATTAAAAAAGGAATTGATGCTTGAACTCCCACCATAAAAATAATGATGATAAGAAATATCGCAAAGGTCACGATAATTCCTCCCTTCTATTTTCTATGCACTCATTCATTAATATACAGGTCATGGATCATGTCTGTTACGAGCTGAAGAATTTGTTCTTTTTCCATGCCTATCACAAGTGCTTCTGAAACAAGAGGTGTCCATTCTGCTTGGATCCTTGCGTGAATGGCATCTCCCACCATGATTTTTTGCGGAGGGAGAATAACTGCCCCTGATTTTGGTACAATTTGAATAATGCCTTTTTTCTCCAGTTCATGATAGCTTTTATTAACTGTGTGCATATTCACACCTAAATCGGCCGCAAATGCTCGAACCGATGGTAGGGTATCCCCGGGCTTTAGCATCCCTCTGGCAATTCCCTTAATAATTTGGTGTGTCAGCTGCGTATAAATCGGGATTTCAGACTGGGGTTCAACCTGAATAATCATCTTTTCCCCTCCCCTTCTGTTCTATCCTTATTATAACAAAACTGTTCTATTATTTGTATAACAATAAAAAAAGTCTCTACCTTTTCGATAGAGACTTAGGTGTATATATTTAGTTTTTCCCCTTAACTTCTTCTTTGACAGTTATCCCTTTATGCATGATGACAAGCTCTTCTGCCAATTCCTTAATTCGCTTTAGAACATCTTCATCAGCGATTTCGTTATGTTCGTTAAAATGGCTTCCATTCACGTAGACAAAGCTTGGTGCTACGTAACAGCGCAGGTATCCAGCAATTGGTTTCATTTGGTTCTCAACAACTAGATAATGCTGGTAAGTCCCTCCGTTTGCGACAAATCCCATTACCTTATGACGAAAAGCAGCAGGAGGCACCATATCGAAAATATTTTTTAATGGAGCAGGAAATGAGCCATTGAATATTGGGAATCCAACTAAATAAAAATCCGCTTCGGAAACCGCTTTTATCATTTTCTGTGTGTCCTGATTATATAATTCAGTTTGCCTGCCATCCATAAATTCTATATTGTAATTTCTTAAATCAAGCAGTTCTATTTCAATTTCAGGGTGATTTTTCTTAATTTCCTGGAGGACAGTATCGACAAGCACTGCTGTCTTTCCTCCTAAAATCGTCCCTGAAATCCCTAAAATCTTCATGAAATGAATCCCCTTTCGTTACACTTTGAGGCAAAGCTTGCCAGTTGTATTTTGTCAGTTACATTCATTATACAACTTATTTGTCTATTTTACCTTTTTCATACTACATAACATAAATTTACCCTCAAAACAGCAGCATCTAACTTCAGAAAGTAAATAATATTTCTTTTTAGTATAAAAAAGGATCATTTGAAGAAAAATAAGGAAAAAACGATCGAGGTGAAACAATTGGGACTGCTTAATGCCTTTAATGATTGGCGAACGTCCAGGCATGAAAAACATGTTTCTAAAATGCAAGAAATGGGAAAATGCCCAGACTGCTATGGACGGGGCTTCATTCCCTATCCCGCAAGCGAATTTGCTTATGTATCCAATGCTTTAGACTGCCCTGGCTGCAACGGAAGCGGACTTTACACAGACTGGAACGAACTTCAATAGGAAAACCGGGCAAAGCCCGGTCCTTTTTTTCAATAAGGTACATCAGACATTTATACTCATGTGAAAGTATCCTTGTTATTTTAATAACTACTTTTTACCAAAATACCATTTCCACAGTGAGAAACCAATAATGGCATAAATTGCGATTAATCCGTAAAGCCAAACGGAAAGCATTTCATTCACAAACATGAATCATTCCCCCTCAAAAGATATTATTCTGCTTTTGCCAAATCATCTGCCTTTATCTTCCCATCTTTTATGACATTAGCCAGTATGACCATGGCCACAATCCCAATGAATGTCGATATTGCCCCTGCGGTCATCGTACTTGGAACGATTCCTGCAAAATATAAAATTAAATAAGAAAATAAACCAATGATCATAGAAGCTTCTGCTGCTCTAGGTGATGCTTTATGTTTTCCGTAAACTGCATAGAGAATAGGCCCTAGTGTTCCAGCTGCAACACCAGAAATGCCAATCCACATAACGTCCCCCATATACATCGGTGGTTTTAGGACAATTAAAAAGGCAACAAGCCCTACAATTGGCACCGATAATCTGCTAATCTGCAATGCTATTTTTTCCGCTTTCTCCCCTTCTACCCGAACATAGCCACGTTTCACTAAAAATTTAAGAAAAATATCATTTGCAAATACGGTAGAGATAGATACAAACAACCCATCAGTCGTTGACATAGCTGCAGCAAGAATAACAACTCCAAAGAATGCCACAAAAATGGCTGGAAAAGCCCACGCAATGTATTCCATTAAAGCCAAATCTGCAACTATGTCTGAAGGTCCCAACGCCACCCTGCTAAAAATTCCGCCAAACAAGACGAAAACACAAAGGGAAGCTGTTATAACATAAGTAAGGATCATCTTTCCTAAATCCTTTTCGTTCTTTAAACCTAACACTTTATTAAATAGATGTGGGGCAGAAGCAAATGCCCATTGAATCGTAATTGCGCCAATTACAGCACCAATGGAATAAAAATGTGCTGAATCAGGATTAAATACCTTTACTAGATTTCCATCCTGGGCAGCCAAATTATTGGCGATATCTGAAAATGTCTCAGTAACCCCGCCATTCCAAAAAATTACGATTCCTGAAACAAACACGACAATACCTGCAATAGCCATTAAAATCACTTGAATCGCATCTGTGTAAATATCAGCAAATGCTCCTCCACCAAAGACGTACAATACGACAATAGCGGTAATAAGAATCAGGCCAGCTGTATAATCCATTCCCAGTAAATATTCAAAAATCCTTGCCCCCGCTACAAACTGTGCAGCAATATAAAAAATATTAAATAGTAAGATCAAGCCTGTACCGACACGTAAAAAATCACTTTGATAATAATCACCTAGCCAATCAGGTAAGGAAAGTGATTTTTGTTCTGCATTCAATTGCTTTATTTTTTTAGCAACCATAAGGACCCCAATAGCACCACCACCGATCATGGCGATAATAAGCCAAAGATTAGTCAGTCCCCATTCATAGGACCAGCCCGGATATCCAAGAAATGTAGCTGCACTTAAATAAGTAGCTGCAAAGGATAGGCCCAGCACTACCGGGCCGAGTCTCTCCCCACCTATTGCAAAGTCACGAATATTTTTCGTTTGCTTTGTCCCAACATACCCCAAGGCAAGCATAATCAATAGAAATAATATAAATCCAACCCATGTATACAAAGCTACATTATTCATTATTTTCCCCTTTCAAAAAAAGTAAATATATAGTATCTGAATTTTCGTGACTTCAAAAGTTTTTGTGTTCCTGTAATGCCCCCTCGCTAAATATTTTTATTCTCACTACAATACATATTATTCCTATGCACTTAATCAGAAATATTACAAAAGAACCCCTCATTTTTTTGGCTCTTATATAAAACAGCAAACAAAAAACCTCTTTCTGATAAGAAGAGGTCATAATATTAGCCTCCCTCATCGTTCAAGCATACGCTTGCTGGACTTAGCACCTTTTTACATTAGTAAAAGGTTGCTGCGGGATCTACGGACCAGGTTCCTCCCCCGACTCTTGATAAGGAAATACATATTTAATTAGTAAGAATAAATAAAATTTTACAAAACAATCGTCGATCTGTCAATTAGGAATTTTCTAAAAAATTCTTCGCCAATTACATTATTCTGGTGGCAGTTCCCAAATAGATTAAGCGTAAATCATGACCAGGATTAAAAAAATGCCAGTCGTCTAAAAGGATTTTTATCCTTCCAGACAAGCTGACACACTAGATTTCAAAAACAACCAGCTGGTTTCCACCCTGTTCCTTTGCCTGATAAAGCGCACGGTCTGCTGATTTTTTCAATTCGTCTACGGTTGTTCCATGTTTTGGAAATGCTGCTGCGCCTGCACTAATAGATATCGTTACCCTTTGGTTACCGAATCTTAATGGATGCTGCTGGTAATAATCTAACAGCTTTGCAAAACTAGTATCAAAGCACGAGCCATTCTGAAGAATAATCATAAACTCATCCCCTGCGTATCGATACCCTAAAGCACCGTTCTGGCAAATACTTTTTATCCCATCTGCAAGCACCTTTAAATACAAATCACCAATGTCATGGCCAAACCGGTCATTTAACTTCTTTAATTGATCGGAATCAATCATTAGAAGCGAAAACTCCTTCGACTCTTTATCTCTTACCATTTGATTTAAGTCCTCATGAAAGGCACGGTGATTCTTCAATCCTGTCAGTTCATCCATTCTCGCCATCACATAAATTTGCCTATACAATCTTGCTGTATCGATAGAGTTAATTACCTGTGCACCAATGATCTGCAATAGTTCCTCATGTTCCTTCCGATAAGCAAAATCTGAAAAGCTTTGTGCGGAAATAACCCCTTTGACATGATCATCGGTAATGATAGGCACAAAAATACAGGATCTTGAATCCTTCACACCAAACTGTGCCTTTGATTCATAAGCTTGGGCCTCTTTTTGCAGGTGAATAATTTTTCTCTTCTTAATCACCTCTGATGTGTAGTTATCCCCCATGCTAACATCATGATTAGGATATACTTTCCCTTCTTCCATCATGATAATAAAATGAATTCTTTCTGTTTCTTCATTATATAAAGCAATATAAAAAGAATCCGTCGGCATAACTTGAGAAACCATTTCGTACGCCTCTTTTAGCAAGATCTCTTCATTTAGAGTTTTACTGCAGACCTGTGCAAACTCATTTAAAATTTTATAATGTTTATTAAGCCAGCTGATATTTTCCATTTTTTCATTAGCGATTTCCAGCTGCTCCAATAACGGAAGTACAGCCATCCGGTCCCGATCATTTACATAGTTTTGTTCTAATGCCATAAGAATTTCTTTGGAGACCAGGTCTTTTTCAGTACCTAATTTCTTTACCAAATCAATAATAATTCTTAGGATATTTTGCAAGTTTGGAGTCGTCATATGCTACACTTCCACTGAAAAGTTTTCTTTTAAAACGAAGCTATTTTTCAAAAAAGTCAAATAATTCCACACCTATATCTTCTATCATATAGTCCTTTGTTCCTATCGTCAATCCTAATTATTTTGACAGCTCTGTGAATTTCAAAAACTTCCCAATAGGGAGCTATCAATCCACAATCGTTGAAAGCTCCCTAAATTTCCGCTGGATAAAAATTAGTCTCATAGATAAGAAAACACCGGCTGCAAGAAGGCCGAAAGTCAGTCCCAGCCAATATCCTCTTGCAGCTAAGCTTGTATAATTAGCCAAACCATAGCCTGCAGGCAAACAAATCAGCCAGTATGCAATCAGGGTTGCAATAAATGAGATATTGACATCCTTGTAACCCCTTAGAGCAGCCTGCGCTGTTACCTGAATGGAATCCGCTACCTGGAAAAACAAAGCAAATATGAGAAAATGTGCGGTTAAGCTTATCACCGCTTCTTCCGTTGAATAAAGCCCTGCGACCTCATAACGGAAGAACACTACTAGGATTCCGCTCACAAGCGCAAACATCATCGCTAAAAAAATGCCGAGCCAGCTATAGGTTTTTGCGTCCTGATATCGTTTTGCTCCCGCCTCAAATCCTACCAGAACAGTTTGCGCCAAAGAAATCGCAATCGGAATATTATATAAAAAAGATACAATATTTAAAGCAGATTGGTAGGCAGCAATGGTTGTCACATTATACCTGCTGATTAAGAGCGTGACAACGGCAAACATACTCGTTTCAAAGAAACTAGATAGACCCATAGGTACGCCAATTTTCAATATTTCTTTGCATTTACTGAAAGAAAAATCAATAAAATTTTTAAAAATATCATATGACGAAAATGGATCCTGCTTCTTAATGATGATGGCTGTGACAGCCAGGATCACCCAATAGGTAACTGAGGTTGCATAACCTCCCCCTGCACCGCCGAGCTCTGGAAAACCGAAATAACCAAAAACCAGTACGAAATTAAATAGCAGGCTAACAGGTAAAGCTAAAATTAATATGACCATGACAACCCGCGTTTTCCCAAGGGCATAGATAAACGATCTCAACACATTAAAAACGAATAACGGGATAATGCCCAGACTTAAACCAGTTAAGTACTGAAAGGCAACCTCCTGCACGCGCTCAGGAAGATTCATTAAATGTAATATAGGATCTAATAGGAAAAATCCGCTTACAATAACGAGCAGCCCGATAACAAGCCCGATATAGATCCCGTTCTTAACCGTAAGCGTAATCTCCTTATGGTTTTTTTCACCGAATAGTTGCGCTGAGATTGGTGATACAGCCAGCAGAATACCGCTTAACCCTAAAAAAATGGGGCTCCAAATCGAGGAACCAATAGCCACCCCAGCAAGATCTGATGACCCATACCTTCCGGACATAATCGTATTGAAAAACACCATTGAATACATGCCAAGCTGTGTAATTAATATAGGAAACAAAAGAAAAAAGATTTGTTTTACTTTCTCTTTGACTGTAAATGTCTGGTACATCCAAGTTAACTCCTTACCTCATTTTCAAACAATATCAATCATAGCAAATAAACTAGAATAATATAATGGTATTTATATTATTATGGCAATTAGAGCAAACATCCTTGCTTCACCATTCAAACTGTCATAGAATTATAACATTATAAAAAAATCTATCATTAAATAGGAGGGTAAGCGGAATATGACCTCTGTTATCGACCAGCAAAATGGAGTATTCAAGGCTGTATGTTCACTTGACTGCCCCGATCAATGCGGATTGCTTCTGCATAAAAAGGATGGAAAAATTGTTAAAGTACAGGGTGATCCAGACCATCCAGTTACCCAAGGGAATATTTGCAATAAAATTAGAAATGTGACTGCACGGATATATGATGAAAAACGCCTAACAACGCCTTTAAAGCGTGTGGGAGCAAAAGGTGAAGGCAAGTTTGAGCCAATCTCCTGGGATGAGGCTATCAAAACGATCACCGATCGCTGGAAGGAATTAATCGCCTCTGATGGCCCAGAGAGTATTCTCCCGTACAGCTATTATGGAAACATGGGAAAACTGACAGCAGAAGGTATGGACCGAAGATTCTTCCATCGCATGGGCGCTTCACTTCTTGACCGCACAATCTGTCAGGCAGCAGGAATCACTGGTTATCGTTACACGATGGGCGGAAATTTAGGTATAGACCCAGAGGATACTGTTCATTCTAAATTAATGATTTTCTGGGGAGTTAATGCTGTCAGTACCAATATGCATCAAATAACCCTGACCCAAAAAGCTCGAAAAAATGGTGCTAAGCTTGTTGTTATAGATGTTCACAAGAATCAAACAGGTAAAATGGCCGATTGGTTCATACCTATCTTACCTGGTACAGATGGAGCACTTGCTCTTGGAATTATGCATATATTATTTGCAGAAAACCTTGTGAATGAAGAATTCTTAAAAGAATATACGGTTGGACATGAAGAGTTAAGAGAACATGTAGTCCAGTACGACCCTGAAACAGTTTCAAATATTACTGGTGTGCCAGTTGATGATATATATAAGCTTGCGAGAATGTATGGCGAAACTTCCCCTTCCTATATCAGGATTGGCAACGGGTTTCAGCACCATGATAACGGCGGTATGGCTACAAGAGCCATTGCCTGCCTTCCAGCCTTAACTGGGCAATGGCTGGAAAAAGGCGGCGGGGCGATTAAATCAAATTCAGGCTACCTGCTTCCAAATACAGCACGTCTGCAAAGACCTGAGCTGCTTGAAAATAAGAATACACGGCTAATCAATATGAACCAAATTGGCCATGCCTTAACCGAATTGGATCCTCCAGTAAAAGCTTTATATGTCTACAGCAGCAATCCAGCGATTGTCGCACCAGACAGCAATAAAGTGAACAAAGGTCTGAAAAGGGACGATTTATTTTTAGTTGTTCATGATTTATTTTTAACGGAAACGGCTAAATATGCCGACATCGTACTGCCAGCTACTGCGTCCTATGAAAATACTGATTTGTATACATCCTATTGGCATAATTACATGCAGCTTCAGCAGCCAGTGATTCCTCCATATGGTGAATCAAAGGCAAATGTAGAGGTTTTCCGCTTATTAGCCCGCGGAATGGGCTTTGAAGAACCTGAGCTGTATGAAACGGAAGAAGAAATGATTGCTGATTCTCTTGCTAAAGCAAATAATCCATATATTGAAGGATTTACATTCGAAAAGCTAGCGGAAAATCATTTTCTAAAAGCTCATGTGAAGCCGCTGTTTCCGGGGAAACTCCCGACACCTAGCGGGAAAATTGAGCTTTATTCTGAGCAGATGAAACAAGATGGCTTATTTCCGCTCCCAGTCTATGCTCCTCTTCAGGAAGACGGAAACTTGCCATTTCATTTCATTCCGGCACCAAATCATAATTTCTTAAATTCTACTTTTTCTAATAATGAAAAGCATGTTTCACTAGAAAAAGAACCAAAGCTTCATATCAATGAACAGGATGCCAAAGAATTAGGAATTGAAGACGGTGATAAAGTCCGTGTGTGGAATCACAGGGGTGAATGTGAACTAAAAGCCGCTGTTGGAGAGAATGTTTTGCCTGGTGTTGTGGTTTCTCAAGGGATTTGGGCTGATGCACCTGGGACGAAACAGCTTGTAAACGCCCTAACCCCTGATCGGCTTTCAGACATGGGCGGCGGAGCAACTTTCTTCTCTGGAAAAGTCGGCATTGAAAAATTAAAGATGAACGCGTAAAAAAAGGTGTCTGCTTCTAGCAGACACCTTTTCCTTTACTTTTCTTCAGCTGTTTCTAACTGGTCTTCCCCATGTTTTTTCTTGTTAATAAAGTGAATGATAAATGTGATGACGAATGCAGTGACAATTATGCCAAAGAAAGTCATGTGTCCTAATTCGTAACCAAATACACTGGCAAACATTTTTGCAGCAATAATACCTATGAGTACAAAAGCTGTATTCTCAAGCTCAGGTACTTTTTCAATTAGTGTTAGGAATACTCTTGCCACTGTCCGCATCATCAAGATACCAAGCATGCCTCCGATTAAAAGGATCCAGACTTCCTCAGATACGGCAAATGCTGCTAAAATACTATCGACAGAAAAGGCTAAGTCCATTAATTCAACGGAAATGACTGTTGCCCAGAAAACACCAAGTGTACGAACAAGCCAGGAATCTTTTTTTATTCCGGACGCCTCTTCGTCTTCCTCACCCTTCCAGAAATGCTTAACAACCAGCCATGCAAGGTAAGCGGCCCCTAACACTTTTATCCACCAGAATTTGATGAGCATCGTGCCTAGCCCGATAAAGATGAACCGGAAGAAATAAGCGCCAAACAGTCCATACGTCAATGCTTTTTTCTGCTGTTTTTTTGGAAGGTGCTTAACCATGACAGCCAGCACAAGCGCATTATCTGCTGACAATAACCCTTCTAGAATAACCAGTGTACCAATGAATCCCCAAGAAACGGGATCGGTTAAAACCTTCCCCCACATATCCCAATCAAAAAATTGAGCATATGTGTTCATTAATTGATAAAAAATATCCACTTGTACGACTCCTTTAATGATGAATTTCTATTTACTATGAGTTATTTGTAGTGGTGAATTTTTTTAATCACACTTCTTTCTTAAGGATTCCATAAAATTGGTTTTCATATCCATATATTTAATTATAGTGCAATATTAATTAAAATTCTATTAAGATGATTGGAATAGTCGAAATGGAATATTTTTTTAAAAGTATATAACTCACCAGAAGTGATCATATAATTTATAGAATATTTAAATAATATAAAAGGGGGATGATCGAATGCAGAAAAATGATGAGATACTAGAATTACTAGAAAATGCGATTCAAACCTACGTAAGACCTGATACATTGCCGCTTGCGATCCGAGTGATGAAAAAGGGTGAAGAAGTCCCCGAACGAGTGAAGCGTCCTTATAGGGATTTTGGAAAAACCTTTAGCATCTGTCAGGGCGTCACGATGGCAAGAAGATATGGCTGGGCCATCGCAATGGATCGTGAGGATCTTTCTTGTCCGATTGCAAAAATTGCGTTTGGTTTCGAAGATCAATTGGAATATTATCTGGAAGGTAATTTAACTGACGGAATGTATACGAAGACATGTGATTTAGGAGCAATTACCGAAGCAGCTGTTCCTAAATTTTCAAAAGATGAAGCAGGCACTGTGCTGATGGCACCATTAACACGCACCTCCTTCGAGCCGGAAGTTATTGTCATATACGGAAACTCTGCACAAGTCATGAGAATGGTCGCGGCAGCACTTTACACGACTGGCGGCGAAGTGACTTCTTCTTTTACCGCAAGAGCTGACTGCGCCGATATCGTTATTAAAACCATGAAATCATATAAGCCACAGGTAATTCTGCCGTGTTATGGCGATCGCGTATTCGGTCAGACACATGATCATGAAATGGCATTTACCATCCCATATAAGGATGTCAGCGAATTTATTGAAGGACTTAAGATGACCCATAAAGGCGGCGTCCGCTATCCTGTACCGACCTACCTGCAATACGAAGCCAAGTATCCAAACACCTACGAAAAACTTAAATGTATGTTTGAAAAATAATAGAAAAACGGGACATGGTTTCTTCGGCACCTTGTCCCGTTTTGGACTAGCTTAATAGATTTTCTGGAATGATTTTAAAGCCTTCAATGACAGTATCCTCATCCACTTCGATTAATATACAGCGCTTGCCGTTGTAATTGACTTGTTTTACATATTTTAAGTCCTGTGGACTGATAGAGATATTAGCGACCTTTGTGTTAATTTTAATAGATTTTGCGTTATATTTTGGAACAATGCTTGTAGCCTTTAGCTCATGTTGCTTGTCATCTATAACTTTTTCAAAGGCCCGCTCAACCTTTTCTAGGTTCACATCTTCTACTCCGCTAACCTTTAAGACCCGCTCTACATCTTTATAATCCAGGGTTGGTGTGTCTTCCTGCTCTTCTTCATCCATAATCCGGTTAATTTCTTCATAGACATTAGCAAGTGTTGAAGCATCCATTTGGTCCCCGACGACATCTTTGACAATCTCTTCAAAAACGATTTTATCCTCCTGGGCCGTCATAAGTTCTTCAGCATTTAGAACCTCTTCTACAAAATGATAATCGGGCTGATTCGCTTTTCCTGCAGAATAAAGAACATGGTTCACATCCGTGAAATGTTCCGTAAAGCATGGGAACAAAAAGCCAGCCATTGGTGCACTAAGATTAATAATTGCATCTACCACAATATTGGACTTAAATTCTCTTTCAATATAATCGAACAATAACGTTTTCTTTGGCTGCACGGTCTTATTGATGCTGCAAAGAATAAACGGATGGTTGAGCACCTCATCGCGGTCGCTGACTTCTGTCTCCTCATTTGATTTCTTTGTCGGTTTAAAATACGTTCCTCGGATAAAAGTGACGACCATATCTGTATCGTATTGTACGTCTTTGAACATTTTTTCAACCATTAAGAGCATTTGATCTTTCCAGTCTTCCACCTCACTGGATTGAAGTCCCTCAACAAGTATCTCCTGACTTTCTGCCTGAGTCCGAAATTTCAGTTCAAACAGCTTCACATCAGGCTGACCGGTCAGCACCTTTTTAAAATTGCTTAAAAACAATTCCTGCTGTTCATGCTCCAGCATTTGAAAAGGAAGGCATGCCTCATAAAATATTTCGCTGCTTTCCTTGCGAATATACACATTAAAAATATCCTGAATCTTTAATAAGTCATTATCAAGTTTGAACTGCTTGCGAATATTAGCTATATCTTTTTTATTCATCGTCATAACTACCCCTAGCTGTTTTTAGTCTACTAATGATTATATAGCAAATATTTGCGTTAAGGTAAGTTGAAAGTTTCCAATTACCAGCCGGCCTATTTTTTCCAGAACTAACAATCAAGGCTTGGGATTGATCGCTGCCCATGATAGCCCAATCATCAAAAACGTAAATACCAAAATAAACAAACTAATGCCAATCCCCCAAAAGGCATATAATCTCGATCTTCTAACTGTAAGCAATCCGAACAGACCAAGGAAAAAACCAGCTATCGGCAGATTGACAAGAAACATTTTCGGAAAATCATCAATATCAATGATTAATGCAACATTAACCCCCGCAAGCGCAATCAGAGCTATCAGGAAAGACAGGAAGCCTGAAATCGTCGGAAGTTTTCGCTGTTTTCCCTTGTTCTTATTGTTCATTTCCAATTCCATAGCTTCACTTCCCCCACCTTCATGATTTTGATTAGTTGATTATCCTTAAGTTTTCTTAATTCGGGAGTTGGTCCAGTGACGACTGCGCCATACACTTGGATTCCATGTTCCTCAATGTATGGAATTCGTTCCTTTAGCGCTAGCGTTTTTGCGTGTGAGATTTTTGCTGCCTTTTTTTCATCATTGGAAAGGAATTTAAGAATATCTAAAAAAACCTCTTCATTCGTCTTTTCTCTTCCGTTAAATGGCGACCATGTGGTGGTGTCGACCTGCAGCGGATAGCCGATTGGTGATACTGAATAACCCGCTTCATATAAGTTCTTATTTTCAAGCCCAGTATCAACAGCTGCCCATCTTACCTGAACATGATTCCCGAGCTGTTTTTCAAGCTCATCTGGTTTCAGTAATTGATTTAAAGAAAGATATATTTCCGCGACCGTTCCATCTGGCAGGTGCTCAAGAATATCCCAATCGGAATAGACCATTTTCCCGTGTGGCCCATCCGGATGATACAGCATACTCGATTCCATCCCTGTTATATCAGGAGAGAGCTTTTCAAGCTTCATGTCCCGCTCAGGAAAATTCGGCTTATCCAGCGCAAACCGGACCGAGTATTCCCCAGCTTTATAATCCTCTCTTCCAATCCGCTTAAATACGTCAAAATAAATATTCATTGTAAAAAATCCGATATCCTCTTCCAGTTCCATCTCTTCTAAGCTCATATTTGGCTCTGTTACATAGATGGTTTTTGTGGCAAGATCAATTAAATGATTCGCTTTACCGCCAATCGCATAATACAAATAGCTGCTTAGTGTCAGTACAGGGACTATTAGTAGTAAAACAGCCAGACTGATCATAATATTGGTTTGCAGTGCATGATTTCTGCCGGCTTTAACTAACTTTTTTTGACTTTTTTCTGTTCCTTTATGGCTTTTTTCATAGTCTTGCATCGATTCTTTTAAGTACGATTGATAAAGTTCATCATCATTTTGGTTTTGCTCTTTATCCATCCTGCCTCCTCCTTTCTTTGACCCTTTCAACCACCTTTTTCCTGCCCCTTGATAAATGGCTTTTTAACGTATTCAAGTTTAGTTGAAGAATGTCCGCCGATTCCCTCAAACTTAGCCCATGCAGGTCACATAACAGCAGTGCATGCATTTCTTTTTCCTTCAAAGAATGGATGTCGTCCATCAGTGCAGTAAATCCTTCTTTTTCTAAAAAATCACTTTCCGGTGTTTTCATATTGATTCGATTATGTACTTCATCACTAATCACAAGCCGCTTATGTTTCCTGGTAAAATCAATGAAAACATAATAGGCAACTTTAAAAAGCCAAGCTTTAATATGATCAATAGTATCTTCCGAAAGCTGCAAGTACGCCCGGTAAAATGTCTCCTGGACTAAATCCTCCGCGGTATGGTGGTTTTTTGAAAGGGAAAACAAGTATCGATATAGATCATCCACATATGCTTCAAACGCCTCGTCTAAATCCACCGCTTTTCCCCCTCCAATCTAACCACGAAACATCCTGTGAAAAAGTTGCAGATCCAGGAAAATTATTTTATGTTTTTGTTAAATTTTTCTGTTCAAGCAATGGCTCATACATCATAATCGCATGGTTTTCTGTGATAAACTCATCATCGATTTGTTCTTTATTAAGATTAAATACCTTGCGGTGAATGGTATTGTGCCTTACGTATCCTCCCCAAAACTCCTGTGTGATCCAATGATCGTGTTCGTATACTTTATAGCTTCGGGTAGCAGGAGCATCAGACCGCCATTCTCCAACTAGATGGGTGTCATTTAAATACACAATCAATTGATAAGTGTGATTGGTTTCATTTTTTATTTGCAGATCCAGATAATTAAATGCACAAGTCGCACCGCTCCCAAAAGGCTGGCTTCGATTGGAATCTGGAAAAACATCATAGCTATGACGGTATCTTTCGGTTACAGTTAACGGTGAATGAAGCGTCATCCAATAAATCAGATTTGACAATTGGCATAACCCTCCGCCAACCCCAACCGTCACCTTTCCATAATGAAGGACCATTCCCTCGACATAGCCCTTGCTTCTAGTCATATTCCCAAGCAGCCGCCAGTAGGAGAACGTCTCCCCAGGTTTTATAATGATTTTATGGAGCCGCTCTGTGGCGATTTTAAGATTTTTCACCTTATTATGCTGCAGCCACATATCAACATCCTTCAACTGCCGAAGCAAAATCGTTTGATGGGTAAAAGTAACATGCGGAAGCAGGGTTTCACTCTTTTTTAAAGCATATTTCTTTTTGCCAAAAAACCACTCAGCATATCTCTTGGTCCGATAATACTTTTTTCCAAAATAGATTCTAAGCCGACTTCTGTATTTTGGCTTTAATAAAAACATATTTCCCTCTCCTTTCGCCATTAGCTCTCAACCAAACATTCGACAAAAATAACGGATGCCCTTTTTGAGATTTTCATAAATTTAATCTGCAGTATTTCTTGTAAGTAATCTAAAGTCTTCCATTCACTTATAGCAAAAAAGCCTACAATCAAAGATTGCAGGCTAAAGGTACTAATGATAATACACAAAAAGAGGCTGGGACATAATTAGCTTCAAATAGTGACAAAGGAGAATTTGAGTTCACTCAAATTCTCCTTTGTCTAT
>NZ_JBXAFB010000022.1:0-46329 GCF_058792595.1 Cytobacillus sp. MT66 | reverse complement strand
AATACCGAAGTCATCTGTTGGCATCATAAGTCCCTTTATTTAACTGTCCATTTTATGGGGTATAGTTCACAGGCACCGTGTCCTCCCTTCATTTACCAATATTTAATTCGGGATTTTTTACTAGGTTTGAAGTTTCGTTGGTTTTTACAAGGAGTAAAAGGTAATTTTTTAGAAGTAGGGAATAGGGAATGGGGCACTTGTAGCGATTTTTGACGCAATTTTGCTATCCATTATTTTTGAGAAGGACAAAGTGCCTGTCCCTTTGTCCTTCCAAATAGACAAAGGCTGGCAATGGGGGGTGAACCAAAGCCAGCCTTTTCTATTAAACACTCGCATTCGCTAAATTATTGTCCTTACTTTAAGAAGTTCATAATGTTAGAGAATGAAGTAACTAGGTCTTGATAGTAGCCAATCAATTTATCCTTTAAAGTGATTGTGTCATTTTCTGTAACTACGTCATCTTGAGCAGGTTGCTCTGTTTCAGGAGCTGGAGTTACTTCTTCATTTTCAGTTTGTTCAGGAGCAGCAGCCTCTTGGTCTACATTTTCAGATTGTTCAGGAGCAGCAGCCTCTTGGTCTGTATTTTCAGTTTGTTCAGGAGCAGCAGCTTCTTGATCTGTATTTTCAGCTTGTTCAGGAGCAGTAGCCTCTTGCTCATCATTTTCTGCCGCTTCGTTTTCTAGTGTCGCTGTATCTGAAGATTGATCTTCATTTTCAACAGCCTCTGGAGTTTCTGCCTGAACGTCCTCATCATTTGTTAATTCCGTAGTTGAAAGATCAACAGTGGTTTCAGGAGTTGTGTCAGAATCTGCAGTTGCTGTATCTGTTTCTTCAGCATTTGCTGTTTCATCGGATACTACATCAGCTTCTGCTGTGTTTTCTGTTTCCTCAACTGTTTGTTCAGAACTTGATTGATCTAGAAGTTTTTCAATAACAGATTGATAGTATCCAATGATACTTTGATAGCTGTCTTCTATGAAATCATAAGATTCGTCTACCCATGAAGTAGAATCATCTTCAGCAACTGGCGTATCACTGCTTTCATCAGTTAACTCATCATCAGCAGGAGTTTGAGCTACATCATCGCTTGCCGCATCCTCAGTATCAGCAGCATCGTCAGCAGCTTGCTCGTCATCAGTAGGAGTTTGAGCTACATCATCGCTTGCCGCATCCTCAGTATCAGCAGCATCGTCAGCAGCTTGCTCGTCCTCAGCAGGAGTTTGAGCTACATCATCGCTTGCCACATCCTCAGTATCAGTAGCATCGTCAGTAGCTTGCTCGTCACCAGCCGGAGTTTGAGCTACATCATCGCCTGCCATATCATCAGTTTCAGCTGCATCATCAGCAGCTTGCTCGTCCTCAGCAGGAGTTTGAGCTGCGTCGTCGCCTGCCACATCATCAGTTTCAGCTACATCATCAGTAGCTTGCTCGTCCTCAGCAGGAGTTTGAGCTACGTCGTCGCCTGCCACATCATCAGTTTCAGCTACATCATCAGTAGCTTGCTCGTCATCAGCAGGATCCTGAGTAACATCGTCGCTTACTTCATTATCAGCTTCTGCATCGTCCTCAACAGCTTGCTCATTATCAGTTGAAGCTTCATTATCCTCTACAGCTGCTTCATCATCAGCATCCGCATTATCATCAACTACTGGATCATCTTCAGAAGGTGTATCAGTGCCTTCCTCAGTTCCTAGTTCTTCGTCATCAGTTGGATTATCATTGATGTCGCCGTCTGGCTGATCATCACCATTTGTATCATCTGTATTGTCGTCATCGGCAACGGCATTTGTTTTACCGGCATTACTTTTCGCAAGTGCACTAACTAGTTTTCCTTTTTCAGGAGAACCTTCTAGACTTTTTGCTAATGAAGATACTGCCTGACCGTGATTTTTCACTTGGTCCATAACGGCCGGATCTACGTTTTTTTGATCAAGCTCTGCTGCTGAAATAGGAGCACCGGCTGCCAAAACCGTTGCGGCCATCATGGATGTTGACATCACCAGTGGAGCTACCTTCTTTGCTAGGCTTTTGTTCGTCTTTTTAGGATCGTTTTGTTTTTTGTTCATTGCTACATCTCTCCTAACTTGAATTTTTACTTATAGGTGGACTTTTAAAATAGTGTCACCAGCTATAAGTTGGGTAAAGATATTGCGTCGATATCCCTGCAATACCATTACCTTCCCCACTTACTCTACAGAACGTTTGTTATGGTTGTGTGTTACTCAGATTAAAAAAAATGACGGTTTACTTACGTATTTGTGGAAATTTGCAATAATTGAAATCGGTTGATAGGTGTAATAGGGTCTTTTTTTCTAGAAGTGGAATACATTCCCAACACCCACTCTAAACAACCTTTCAAGCATTTTTTATAACCGTATTATTTTAAAATAACTACGGCCAAATCTTCATTACAAATATTTGATAGATATGAAAACTATTAAGAGGATGTCTCACTTTTTAATAGATTGTAAACGTAAAGGACAAAGTGTCTGTCCCAGGGACGTAGGGACAGGCACTTTATCCTTCCATTTAGTGGAAGATATAAACCTGGGAATCATTTTTGGTTCTTCTAAAGAAGAGGCAACCTGATAGTAAATAGATTAAGGGATCATTCCGGCAATGGCACCTTAAAAAAACGGGACAAATATGTACCTAATGGATATCACCATCCACTTATGACAACAAATACTGATCATCAAAGAATCCTTTAAGTTCATCATAAAGCCTTTCCAGGATACGTCGATTTGGTATTCTGCTATCCACTGGAATAATGTCAAAGTTATACATTCTAGTGAAGAAAATTTCTTTGGCTTCATTGAGTGAGGCTTCTGCGAACTCTTCCACCTCTTCCTGATACTCTTTCGCCCAGAATTTACTTTTTTCATAATATTGATCTAGGAACATATAAATATCACATTCATTGCTCCAATATTGCCCAAACTCAAACCCGCTTTTTGATAGATTGCTGCTTCCGATAATGCCAGCTGTTACCTCGGGAATCCCATTCACATGCTGCACTTTGAAGGCCACCTTCGCATGGTAAAACGGTGAATAATAGGCTTGGATATTCATTGTTTTATTAAAGAAAGAGGAGGAGCTGTTTAGTTGCTTACCGAACACATCAACGAACTCTAAATAATCACAATAGCCGCATGTCTTAAAAGTCCCATTTATATTAATAGAATTTTTTTTGCACTTATTGCAGTTGGAATGATGATTATTCTTGCATGAATTGCACTGACGAAAATTTCCCCCAAGTATCTTCACCGCACTCTGGTCAGGCATCATGGCAGCGATCCTTGTTGTTAAGTCATTTTTTGGATACAGGGCACCTTCTGTCAAATAACCAGAGGAAAGTACTAGAGTATCCCCAGGAGATTCTTCTATCATTTCTAATAATGCCTCTCTAAAAAGGTTCTCTGTTCGTCTTTTTCTAAAAAGAATTATCATGGCCATTCTATTGTTCCTCCAGCTAGCATCTTTTCTATTAATATATGGAGGGAATCTATGATTATGATTAAAAGTAGTAGGACAGGGGGACAGGCACCTTGTCCTTCCTTTATTTTACAATATAAAGTATTGATTGTTTTTGAGGTTTTCTTAAATTTTACTACAGGTATTAAAAGGTTGATGTACCTGCGAGGACAAAGTGCCTGTCCCTGTGTCCCGTTACTGAGTGAATCCTAATGATAGACTCATAGCATTTAGAGTGTAAAATGAATTAGGTAAAAAGTATGATATTTTTGAAGGTTCTGTATTTACACTTCTCCAATTAATCTTTAAAATACAAATATTAGGATAAAAATTTTATAAAGAATGGGAGAGGTCCGGTGAAAAAAATTTTAAAAATAATTATCGTTGGCTTGATTGCTATCGTACTAACCTTAATTGTCCTTCTTTTATTAATGGGACGAGACAGTCATAAAGACCTTAAAGGAAGTATACCTGAACAGTTGGACCAATATCTTATAAAAGAAGGTTTTCAGGGGAACGTTTTAGTGTCGAAAGATAATGAGGTGGTTTTTAAAAAGGGGTACGGAATGGCTAGGTCAGACATACCAAATACCCCAAGTACTTTATATCAGATTGCCTCTTTATCAAAAACATTTACGGCCATTGCCGTTATGCAGTTAGTTGAGAAGCAATTATTGACCATTGATGAGCCAATTAGTAAATATTTCCCGGATTATCCCAATGCAGATACAATCACAGTTGGTCATTTACTAAGTCACAGTTCAGGAATTCCGGATTACCTTAAGCCGGAGTTTAAATTTGACTATAGTAAAGAATGGAAACCAGAGGAAATTGTAAATGTTACACGAGGTGCTGAATTGCTGTTTCCTCCAGGAGAAAGTTTTCAATATAGTAATACTGGTTATGTGATGTTAGGAATGATTATCGAGAAAGTTACTGGTCAATCCTATGCAGAGTACATTGTAGAGCATATCTTCAGACCAAGTGGAATGGAGAATTCGATGTTTTCATTAAAAGAAGGAATCCCGGCAGCGGTTGGTCATGTCAAGGGCGAACAAGGACCATTAATGAATAATACAGCTGCGTTTGCTGCAGGAGATATTATCTCTACTGTCGAAGATCTAGCGCTTTTTGATCAGGCTATCCGTAATCATGTACTTATTTCAGTTGAATCAGATGAATTGATGGGCACAACTCATGCGAAGAAGTTCCCATATCAATATGGATATGGATGGTATACGCAGAATGTAATAGGCCATGATGCTGTGGGACACTCAGGTGGATATCCGAGCGGTTTCCGCCACTATGTTGCACGTTTACTTGATGAAGAAATTACGGTTATTGTGTTAAGCAATGAAATGAACATTAATTCAAAAACAATCAATCGAAACCTTACTTCAATAATGCTGCAGGAGCCAATTTGGATTTGGGATGAAATACTTTAAATGGTGCCTAGTATAGTAAATAGATTCAAACCATAAAAACTGATGTGACTTACAGATTTAAATGCAGACCGCTTACGTCAATTGGATGATATCTTTGGAAACCAGATTGATAACAATGCATTAAAACTTGGCGTTAACACGGCGAATGGGGAAATTATTTATGAAGCTGTAGCTAGGGACCTTGGGTATCAATATATCCCTGCTGAGAAGGCGCTTGAAAAAGAGCTAATGATTAAATAACAATGAATGTTTAACTCCTGTAACCCTCAAGAATTATTTTCTTGGGGGTTTTATTATGGTGATTTTTGATGTTATACCGTTTTAATTTTAATCATTAATTTAGAAATTTTGTATCTAAAAGTTTATGTAATAGATGATTCAAACCACTTCCCATAACCTGGAACTTCATACTCTAGCACTCTTCCTAAGAGTTTCATGCCTATCATCACGCATCAATTTAGTTGAACACCTCCCTGAATAGGGGGCCACTGCCGTCTGTGGTGTTATCTGCCAGAAAGCTCCGATATATATTGAAGATATTTCTTTTTCTATACGAGTTATCACTAAGGCAATGAAATAAAAAAGACTCAAGGATAATTTATAAAAGTTTAAAATTAAAAATATTTAAAAAATTATAGGCATTTTTTTACTAACCTTATACTATTATTTACAGTAAGAATTTTTTAGTAAGGGGTGTTTAATCATGCCATAAATTAAGTATTTACTAATTTATCGAAACAACTGTACTGACCACCATTACACTTCATTCTATCTCAAACTTTTAGAGCGCTTTTATAGGTTCAACTAATCCTATAACTACAACCGCACAAACTATTTCATTTAACCGCAGTTATAACCTCACATAATACTAAAACCTGCAGTCTAAAGAACAATTTAAATTAAATTTTTATTGCTGTCCAGACCACCATTACACCAAAGTAATTTGAATTTATAAAAGAGGGGAGTTTTTATATGAGCAAACTGAAGAATTGGTATGCATCACTTCAGGAAGAGGAAAAAAGCTCCGAGGATGCGATTCTTACACCACTTACAATGAAACAAAGAAGACCTGCGCTGCCACTTATAGCCGTATCTTTTGGTTGGGCCTTTCTAATGTTAGGAATGATTGTTGGGGAATCAATTGTTCCTGCACAAAGTGTCAATGAAATTATCTCGGCTATTGTTATTGGAAATGGATTACTGTTTATACTGTGTTTTCTTGCGGGGTATATCGCATATAAAACTGGTTGTAATACAGCCCTCATTTATCGTTTAGTATTTGGCAATAAAGGGATGATCCTGCCATGTATTCTTGTCATGATTGTGGGTGTTGGCTGGCAAGCATCGATTGTGGGCATGTTTGCGGAGATTTGGGTGGGTCCTGAAGTTACGCCAACCTATTTTGCTATTGCTTTTATTGGAGGAATCCTCGTCACTCTTACATGTTATAAGGGGATTAAAGGTTTGGAAATCATAAGTTGGCCGGCGTTAATCTGTTTGCTGACTCTTGCCTTTATAGCCATTGTAACCAGTTTCAATGCTATTGGAGGTATGGCAGGTGTAGATTCAGCTGCTCAAAAACTTTTTCTCTCAACTCCTTCTAATCTTGCTACCAAGATTAACCTTATAATTGGGTCATGGATTGTAGGGGCTTTATTTGTAGGAGACTTTACACGTTTTGCTAAGAGTAAGAAAACTGTATTAGGATTTGTAGCAATTAATTTCCTTTTCGTACAACCATTGCTGCATATAATGGGTGTTCTAGGAGGAGCTGCACATGGAAGCTATAATCCAGCTGTCTACATGGCCACTGCTGGTTCAATGCTTTGGTTTTTTATTCTTATCAGTTTTGTATTAGCTATCTGGACAACTGGCGATAATAATCTTTATTTTACACAAACTCCATTGTCCAATATGTTGAAGATTCCAAGAAAGATTTCTGTTCTAATTTTAGGAACCATCGGATCCCTAGCAGCGGCATTAGGTATGTTAAATTATATCGGTGTTTTTATCAATGTACTTGCTGGGCTGATCCCTCCTATCATAGGTCCTGTTGTTGTAGATTTTTACTTGATTCATAAGCGGAAATATGATGTCACCCTATTGGATAGGTTGCCAGCAGTAAATGTTCCGGCAATTATTTCTTATATTGTTGGTGTCATTGTCCCGTTATTGTATACACCAAGTTGGCTGCCAGGAGGTATTATGGGGATCATTGTATCCGTTATTACCTACTCTCTAATTACTTGGGTATATATGACCAAAGGAAAGAAATTCGGGTATATGGAAGCGCTTCCCAATAATAACGCTGTAGGGAATGTTTTCATTGAAAATAACAGTGAAGCAACTGCAGGGTCATTAAACAAATGAACATACAAATAATTCAAATATAGAATCTATTAAATTAACGAGGTGAAAGTTTTATGAGTTCAGTTAGAGTAGCAGTTGATGTTGGAGGTACATTTACAGATATATTTGTATTCGATGAAATAAGCGGAAAGAGTCGTGTATTCAAGACACCATCAACACCAAATCAGCCAGAAAAAGCAATTATAGAGGGAATCGAACAGGCAAAAATTGCTGGTAAGGATATTTCTTTCTTTGCCCATGGCACAACGGTTGGGACCAATGCCTTAATTCAACGGAAACTTCCAAACACAGCCTTAATCACGACATTGGGTTTTAAGGATGTACCTGAGATTCGCCGTGGAACAAAATTGGATTTATGGGATGCATATAATGATGTGGCACCTTCCTATATTAAGCGGAGAAATCGCTATGAGATAGACGAGCGAATCGACTATAGCGGGAAAGTACTCAAGGAGATAGACGAATATGAAGTTCGAAATCTAGCAAGAATTTTCAAGAAAAAAGGAATAGAGTCAATCGCTATATGTTTGATGAATGCGTATGTAAATGGTGAAAACGAACGAAAGGTTAAGGATATTTTACAAAGCCTGTTGCCAGACGTCTATATTTGTACATCCAATGAAACCCTTCCAGAAATTTTTGAGCATGAAAGAATGAGCACAACCATTGTAAATGCTGTATTAGGACCAATCGTCAGCAGCTATATTCAAAAGTTAGATACAGAAATGAGAGAAAAAGAATATGAAGGTGATATCCTAATCCTTCATTCTGGCGGGGGAGTCATGACATCTGAAACGGTTCCTCGTTATTCTGGCAGATTGGCGAGTTCTGGTATTGCTGCTGGGGCAATTGCAAGTAAGTATATTGCTAACTTATGTGGCTACCAGAATGCAATTGGCCTTGATATGGGTGGAACAAGCACGGATATTTCTTTAATGTACGAAGGAGATCTAAGAATAACGAAGGATTGGTCCATAGAGTACGGTCACCCTATTCGTTTTCCAAGCATCGAAATCTTAACAATTGGAGCTGGCGGGGGAAGTCTAGCGTGGATAGATGAAGGTGGTTCGTTGCGGAATGGGCCACAAAGTGCAGGAGCAGACCCTGGACCAGCATGCTATAACCTTGGCGGAGATGAGCCAACGAATACGGATGCTAACCTTGTGCTTGGAAGATTAAATACAAAGTTAATTGATGGAAGCTTAACCTTAAATAAAGAGCTTTCAAAACAAGTGATAGAGAGGAAAATTGCGAAGCCATTTGAGCTTTCTATAGACGAGGCAGCTAATTCAATCTTAAAAATTGCCAATGCAAATATGTGTGATGCACTTCAGTTGATTTCAGTACGTCGAGGCTATGATCCTAGAGACTTTGCCTTAGTTGCCTTTGGTGGAGCTGGGGCACTTCATGGAGCCTATCTAGCAAAAGAAATGGAATTTCAAAGTGTCATCATCCCGCCACATCCTGGTGTTGCCTCTGCCATGGGGTGCCTTTTAGTGGATGTACGTCATGATGTTACAAAAACTTATGTGAAGAATGTTGAAGATGTCCAATTAACGGAGCTTGAGGAACAATTTTTGGATCTAGAAAAAGCAGCTTTGAAGCTTCTGGAAAAAGAAGGGGTAGCAAAAGAGAATATGAATGTAACCCGGTCCATTGACATGCGTTATGTCGGTCAATGGAGAACGTTATCTATCCAGATACCAAGCACAATTAGCTCACTTGAAGAAGCTATTAAAGAATTTCACCAAGAACATGAGAGAGAGTTCTCATTTTCCAACCCGAACCAAGGAGTAGAAATTTATGGTTTGCAGGTTGCTGGTATTGGACGGGTACCAAAACCTAACATTCAGAAAGAAGAGGCTTCCGGAAGTTTAGATCAAGCTTTAAAGGAACACCGTGAAGTGTATTTTGAAGAATGTAATGGCCGGGTAAACGTTCCCATTTATAACCGCAGTTTAGTTCCAGTTTCCTCTATCATTAATGGACCAGCAATCTTAGAGCAATTGGATTCGACAGTTGTGATTCCTCCTGATTTTACTGCGAAGGTAGATGAATATAAAAATATTATTTTAACAATAGAAAAATGAGGTGAAATAGATGAATAAAGAGCTTCTTACCCAACAAACATTCCAAAGTAAACTGGATCCAGTAACATTTGAGGTTTTAAAAAATTCATTTGTCAATATTGTAGATCAAATGTCAGAACAAATACTGAGAACATGCTACTCCTTTGTTATTTACAATCGCGACTTTAGTTCCGCCATGTGTGATTCGAAGGGCGACACCATTATGCAAGGAACACAAGATATTTCTGTTCACGTTGGAACACTGCATTTAACTGCAAAAGCAGTTCTTGAAGATTATAAGGATGATATTCATCCAGGAGATGTATTTATCATCAATGATCCTTACCGTGGCGGAACGCATTTTTGTGATGTTCGGATTATTCGTCCGATTTTTTATGAAGGGGAATTAATCTCGCTTATGCAATCATGTGGGCATTGGGCAGATGTAGGGGGTGCGGTTCCTGGGTCCTTTGATGTACTAGCAAAAGAGCACTATAGCGAAGGTGTTAGAATACCTCCTCTTAGGATTTGGCACAAAGGAAAGTACCTAGCGGATGTAGCCAATTTATTAGTAAGCAATATGCGAATTTCAGAAGAAAGATTAGGAGATCTTAGAGCACAGGCAGAGGCAACTAAGGTTGCTGGGAATCAGCTTATCCAATTAATTGAAAAGTACGGTAAGGAGACCGTCTTGACCGCTTTTGATGAGGTCCAAGATTATGTTGAGAGAATGGCAAAGAATCAAATTGCCAAACTACCAAATGGAACCTGGGAAACTACTGATTTTATTGATATGGACCCAGACGGGGGAGACGCCCTAATTCCAATTAAGGTAAAAATGACTATAAAGGATGACGAGGTCCATTATGATTTAAACGGTTCTCATTCTTACATTGGATGTGTATTAAATGCTGGGTTCGGGGCTGCGTTTTCCGCAACTGTGGCGGGTACCAAAACATTTTTCCCAGAGATACCGTTGAATTCTGGATTTTATAGAGTAGTGAACACTTTATTGCCAGAAAATTCAGTCGTTAATGCACCATGGCCAGTTTCTGTAACTGGTTTCTGTTCTGGAGCCTACGAGAAAATTATGAATGCTATCTTTGAATTATGGTCAATGGTTATGCCAGAAAGAGCTATTGCTTGTTCTTTTAATCTTGAATATTTATTGATTGGTGGCCATGACAAGAGAGAAGGATATGGAAATTACTTCATGTGGTATGACTGGATGGCTGGTGGTCACGGGGGCAGGAACGGTAAGGATGGTGTCAACGCACTTGCCCCAATTTTTGGTTTGGGATTAAGTGTTCAGCCTTGTGAAGGCCAGGAACGACTATCACCAGTTATAACTAAAAACCACAGTATTATAACAGATTCAGGAGGACCAGGGAAATATCGTGGAGGATGTGGGGTAGAAAAAGGTGGAAGCCTTACCAATATCCATCGAACAGTTATGTCCTATTGCTGCGACCGATCAAGATCGATTCCATGGGGCATTATTGGCGGATTACCTTCATCTCCACATGGTGCTTGGTTGAACAAAGGAAAGGAAAATGAAAAATATATTGGGACGATTGCTTCAAATATTTCACTAACTGATGGGGATACTTTCACCAGACCTTCTGCAGGAGGCGGAGGATTGGGAGATCCGCTAGATCGTGATGAGCAATTGGTTCTAGAGGATGTTATCGATGGCTATGTTTCTATTGAGAGAGCGAAAAAGGATTATGGGGTAATTGTGGAAGAGATTGATCGTGAGCTTGATTTGTTTAGGATTGATGTTAATGCAACGAAGTTAGAAAGAGAATACATCCGAGAGAATAGAAATAAGTGGATGTCAGAAGACTTGAATAAAGTTCAAGAGTTATATGATAAAGGCGAGATTGATGAACTGGATTTGATCCGTCGGTATGGAGTAATTATTGATATGGGAAATAAAAAGATCTTACAACAATCCACGCAGCAATATCGAGAAATGTTAAACAAAAGGACAGTTAACTATTGGTAAACAAAAAATACATTTAGAACAAAAGGTTACCGGTAAGGGAGGGAGCCATTGAAATTATAAGCCTTTTAATGAAAGAGGGATTACATTGAAGCTTTCACCGATTCGAAAGACACGTGTCTACAAAATTATTATCGAGCAAATAAAAGAGTCTATTCGTATAGGAACATTAAAGCCAGGAGATAAACTGCCATCAGAAAGAGAATTTGCCCAACGTTTAGAGGTTTCCCGAACTGCTGTTCGGGAGGCCTTTAGTGTATTAGATTCACTCAATTTAATAGATATATTGCCAGGTATTGGAATATTTCTAAAAAAGGATTTGACCGAAGAGATTATTGAAAAAATAACCAATACCCTTATGGAGAAGGAAACAAATCACATTAATATTATAAAACTTATTGAAGTAAGACAGGGAATTGAAGTTCAGGCAGCATATTTAGCAGCTCAAAGACGTCATCGAGGAGATTTAAAAGCACTTAAACAAGCCTATGAAAAGTTAGACGCGGCTGCAAATAGACAGCTAGTGGGAGCGGAAGAAGATCTCGATTTTCATCTGGCAATCGTGAATGCTAGTCATAATGATATGTTAGCGCAAATCTTCAAAATCTGTTATGAAAAGTTCTACGATGGTATTGAACAGTTTCGAAAGGAAGAAATGAAGATTCCTCCTGAGGAAAAAATTAGCCTTGATATTGAACACTTGAACATATATGAGGCAATAGTAGAGAAAGATTCACTAGTAGCCAGAGAATTGGTTTGGAATCACTTGGAAAATGTAAAAACCAGTTATATGACACAGATAATGCCATCAAAAAAAGATACCTAGAATTATGCTGATTGAGTTATTACAGCGCAATCTGAAAAGAGTTTCCTAAATATTATAGAAAATGCGCAAGTTTCCTAGGTTAATAGTCTTTCAATAATAAGTTAAGAAGGGATGATTTATTGTGATCCAAACACAAAATAGTATTGACGAGTTAAATAGACTAGATAAAAAGCATTTTATTCACCCAACGTCCTCATTAAAAGAACAACAGGAAAAAGGACCGGCAATTATATTTCAAAAAGGGGAAGGGGTATTTCTAACAGATGTAAATGGAAAAAAGTATCTCGAGGGAATGTCTTCTTTATGGAACGTAAATATTGGCTATGGCCGAAAGGAACTTGCAGAAGCAGCAAAACAGCAAATGGAACAACTAGCTTATTCCTCTTGCTTTGCCACATTTAGCAATGAACCTGCCATTCGACTGGCTGAAAAAGTAGCCGAGCTAACACCGGGAGACTTAAGCGGAGTATTTTTCACATCCGGTGGATCTGAATCTAATGATACCGCATATAAACTTGTCCGAAACTACTGGAAATTAAAAGGTCAGCCCCAAAAGAATAAAATTATTTCAAGAAATGCTGCTTATCATGGAGTGGCCTTAGGTTCAACAAGTGCTACAGGAATTGAGGTATTTCAAAACTTTACTACAGTCAAGGCACCTGGATTTATTCATATAGAGCCCTTATCAACGGATGCATTGAAGGAAGCGATTGCGAAAGAAGGTGCAGATACTATAGCAGCGTTTATTGCTGAACCGATTCAAGGGGCTGGGGGAGTTATTACTCCACCTGAAGGTTATTTTGAAGAGGTACGCCGTATTTGTGATGAACATGACATTCTTTTCATTGCTGATGAGGTTATTACAGGATTTGGTCGTACAGGTAAGATGTTTGCATGTGAACATTGGGGAGTGGTTCCTGATGTGATGCTTATTGCCAAAGGAATTACTAGTGGCTATCAGCCTTTAGGAGCTGTAGTATTTAGAGAAAAAATTCACCAAGAATTAATCGACTTAACCGAAGGCGTGCTCTTACATGGATTTACTTACAGTGGCCATGCAACAGCATGTGCAGTTGCACTGAAGAATATTGAGATCATACAGAAAGAGGAACTTGTTGAAAATTCTCGTAAAATGGGAACCTACCTTCTAGAAGGGCTAAAGAATCTCGAACAAGAGATTGATATAGTTAGTGATGTAAGGGGATTAGGACTGATAGCAGGTATAGAGATTGTAAGGAATAAGCAAACAAAAGAACGTTTTGAGGTTAAGATGTCTCAAAGAATCATTGAAGAGGCTCGAAGCAGGGGATTAATTTTACGAAATGTCGTGTTTGGTGATATGGATACGATCGTATTTTGTCCTCCACTTATCATTAATAAAGAGGAAATAGATGAGTTGTTGTCGATCCTTCGTTCTTCAATTTTAGAGGCAAAAAGACAATACGAAAAGTGAAAAGGAGTATAACACCAGCTAGTGTAGTTAGAGACCTTGGGTATGAATATATCCCTGTTGAGAAGGCGCTTGAAAAAGAGCTAATGATTAAATAATAATTTTAATGTTTAACTTCTGTAACCCTCAAGAATTATTTTCTTGGGGGTTTTATTATGCCGATTTATGATGTTAAGCCTTTCTAATTCATCAATCAGTATTACTGAAACTACAGTTCGGAAATTTCAATTTTACAGAATTGTCAAAATACATTTATAATAAGGTAACCCAATGAAAGGAGGACACTATGAAAATAAATTTAAACAGATTGCAGGGATTTTTCTATGAAATGTCCCAAGTAGGGGCTACTAAAAATGGAGGCGTTTCGAGACTTACCCTGACATCTGCTGATAAAGAGGCTAGAGATCTTCTAGTAAAGTGGTTAAACGATGCTGGTTTAAAGGTTCGTTTTGATGACGTTGGTAATATCTATGGACGTAAAGAGGGAACCGACCCTAATGCTGATCCTATTGTAATTGGCTCCCATCTTGACACAATTAAAGATGGAGGGACATTCGATGGAGTTTTGGGGATTATTTCCGGGCTAGAGGTAATTCATACCCTTTCGGATTTATCTATTTCTACAAGAAGACCTATTGAAATTGGAAACTTTACAAATGAAGAGGGTGTCAGGTTTGAATCATTAATGGGAGGAAGTGGTGTCCTTTCAAATGATTATGATCTGACTGCTATTTATTCCGAAAAGGATCAAGATGGGAAAACCTTCGTGCATGAGCTAAAGAGAATTGGATATTTAGGAAGCAAAGAAAACCGCCTGAAAGCTGCGGATGCCTTTATAGAGCTGCATATTGAACAAGGTCCTATTTTGGATAGGGAGAAAATACCGATAGGAATTGTCGAGGGTATTTTAGGTTTTACATGGTTATCGGTCACTATTACTGGCGAAACAAATACATCAGGACCTACTCCTATGTATTTAAGAAAGGATGCATTAACCAGTGCATCAAAAATGATAGTAGAAATTGAAAAACTAGCTTCAAAAATTGGCGAAAGGTCTATTACCACGGTAGGGCTAGTAGAAGTTAAACCGGGGCATGTGAATTCTATTCCAGGGGAAGTGGAATTTACAGTCGATATAAGGGACGAAGATCCTATAAAGCAAAAAGCCGGTGTTCAATTAATAAAGGATTGTATAAGAACAATTGCTGAAAGAGACATGGTCCATTTTAAAATAGAGGAAAAAAAGACATTTGAACCTGTTAGTTTTTCCCCTAGACTTGTTGATGCTTTAGTTAAGTCGGCAAATGAGTTAGGTTACCCATCAAAAAGGATGGTAAGTGGAGCGGGGCATATTTCAACCTATATGAATAATTTCTGCCCAACAGCAATGATTTTTGTCCCAAGTATTAACGGGATAAGTCATCTGCCAAATGAAAGGACAGAATGGGAGGATATTGAAAAAGGTACAAACTTATTATTAAATACAGTTCTTAAATTAGCAGAAATTAAAAAATGTACCTAATTAATTCTATGCCTATACGTGAGAAGGAGGGAATTTATGTTTCAAGCACCAACATTATGGGGACTGCTCCCACTCTTTATTTTTGTTATTTTAGCATTTAGAAATCGACATCCAGTAGTAGCCATTTCTATTGCCATTATTGTTGGAGCAATTATGAGTGGAGAAGGGCTAGTTAGTATAGGGTCTTCTATTCGAGAGGGTCTGAGTTCCTTTTTAGGCTACATTGGATTAATTATTATGGCAGGAGCTGGTTTAGGAAAAATAGCGGAAAAAACCGGTGCAGCAGAGAACATTGTACGTTTTATTATGGTGAAGATTAAGCTTAATACACCATCCAAGGCTATTATAGGAACAATGTTTTGTTCTGCATTACTTAGTGGGCTTCTAGGAACTTTAGCAGGAGCAAATGCAGTGTTAGCACCAGTAATCATTCCCATTGTTGCGGCGGCAGGATTATCTCCAAGTGTTTTAGCCATTATATTTCAAGGTGCTGGAACTACAGGTCTTTTCTTAGGTCCTTTTACTCCTCCAATGGTTACGTTAATGGAGCTTACTGGGCTTTCGTATACACAAATTTTAATCTCCGCTAGTATTCCACTTGCGGTAGTTGTTTGGGCTGCTACCTTCTTTTTTTCAAAAAGGGTTTTGTCGAAAACATTGCTTGAGCAGGCTTATACAGCAGAGGATATTATTGACATTAATAAAGATAATGGTGGTTTCTCAGAAGAGGATAAGAAAAGGAAAGAAAAAATATCTAAACAAGCAACTCTCACCTTTTTGATAACTCTTTTAGGTCTTATCGTATATGGAGTGATCATCGAGGGTGGGTCTACTTTTGCAATTATGATCATTTTACTTACTTCAATCACCACAGCATTGGCAGGAAGATTATCATTAAATGAAATGGTTGAAACCTTTTTTGAAGGGGCGAAACCCCTAGTATGGCTGTTCTTCCAGTTTGTATTATTTACTCCTTTTATTTATTACATCGAAAAGCTTGGTGGGTTTGAGGCTTTAGCAAATTTATTAATGCCCTTAGTAGAAAGCGGCGGAAAAACAGCTCTATTAAACATGATAACTATATTAGGAGTGGCTGGAATACCAGGTGCTTCAGTTGCTCAGATGACTATTTTAAATGAAATGTTTCTTGAAATTATCAGTGGTGCAGGTATTCCAATGACAGTATGGATTATGGTACTGCTAGTTGGTTCCCAAATGACTGAATATCTATATCCTGTTGGTGATACTTTAGGTGCAATGGGTATCGCACGTTCCAGAGATTTAAAGAGTATGATTATTTTTGGTATTGTAGCGACGGTAGCGGCATTAATACTTGTTTTTGCTTTTACATTAATAACTGTTTAGTCAAAAATATTTGGATAATGAAAGGGATGGGAAACGATGAGTGAAACTAACTTAAGTATGAAAATAAATCTTTCAAGATTAATATCAACTTTTGATGTAAGCTCTAGCATTGGTACTACAGAAAACGGTGGATTATCAAGATTGGCTTTAACAGCGGAAGATAAAAAAATCCGAGATATCTTTATCCGCTGGCTAAAAGAGGCGGGATTGTCCATTAAGATTGATGACCTTGGAAATATATATGGTCGACGTGAGGGTAAAAATAAAGATGCGGGTGCTATAATGATAGGTTCGCATTTAGATACTTTACCTAAAGGGGGACGCTATGATGGAATTATGGGAGTTCTGTCTTCTTTAGAAGTTATCCGCACATTAAATGATCTGAAAATTGAAACGGAAAGACCTATTGAGATAGTAAATTTCACTAATGAAGAAGGGGAACGATTTACACCTCCAATGCAAGGGTCTGGAGTAATTACTGGTAACTATGAGAAAGATACAATCTATAATTTAAAGGACAAAGACGGTATTACGTTTCAGCAAAGTTTAAAAGAAATTGGTTATATGGGAGAAATCGAAAATCGCCCATCTAATGTTGACTATTTTATTGAGGTCCATATTGAACAAGGTCCATTCTTAGAAGAAAATCAGAAAAATATAGGAATTGTTCAAGGGGTTAAAGGATCGAAAAGACATCGGGTTAAAATCAGAGGAAAATCGAGTCACGGGGCTTATCCAAATAGTCATAGGAACGATGCTTTAATAGCTGCTTCTGAAATTGCATTAGCAATTGATGGAGTTGCGAAACAGTATGAGGATTTATCGACCTCCTTAGGAGTTTTTAATGTTAAACCTTCTGTCGAAAGTATTACTGCTAGATATGTAGAGTTTACATTTGATGTACGCCATATTGACGATAATATTAAAGATCAAGCAATTGAGCTGATTAAGGAAAAAATCAATGAGGTTGCTTTAAAAAGAAAGGTAGAAATTGATTTTAGGCAGACATGGGAGGCTAGTGGAACATATTTTTCGAATGAGATTCTGCAGTTAATTGAAGATGCAGCTATAAATTATGGTTACTCTTATCAATATATTACTAGCCCTGCATTGCATGATGCTAAGTTTATGCATGATATTACCAAAACAGCAATGATCTTTGCACCTAGCAAGAATGGGTTAAGCCACTGTGAGGAAGAATTTACATCTTATGAGGATATAGAAAAAGTAACGAATGTTTTACTTCAAACAGTAATTTCTTTAGCAAAATAAAAACAAACTAATAAAAGACCATTCCTTTTTACATTTTAAAAAGGAATGGATTTATATTATAACTCTACCAATTTGTTTTCATTATTGTGCTCTGTTATTAATTTAATGAATACTTTCAATGCTGGGGATATCCATTTATTTTTATGGTAGGCCAATAATGTAGTAATAGTTTTATTCTCTAAAAGTGTAGCATTTAGTTTGCCTTCATTAACTTCAGATTTAACCGCAAATGACGGTAATAAAGAAATGCCAATACCATTAATTACTAATTGTTTGATAGCTTCAATGCTGCTGAATTCTAGAACGGATTTTTTCTGAATTTTATTTTCAGCTAAATAGTTTTCAAAGGTAGTTCGGTAACTGCATCCTTGTTGGGTAAATAAAATTGTATCCACTTTGTCCTTAGATACTGTTGGCTGAATTAAAGTCATAGGCTCATAGCTTAAAGTATTAATAATTAGATCAGAATGATTACTGCTTGGATTCTCCAAAAGAACGGCAGCATCAATCTCTCCACTTCTTAAGTAATCACATAAAACATCACCATTAGCTGCCTTTAAAGATATATCAACTTCAGGGTATAGACGATTATATTCTTTTATAAAAGGGAGAAGTTGATACACTGTTAATGATTCCGGTGCACCTATAGTCAAACTGCCAGTAAGAATATTACTTTTACTTGGCTCTTCAGTAGATAATTCATAAATTCTTAATATCTCAGTCGCGTGCGGTAAAAACCTCTCACCAGTTTCAGTTAAAACAAGCTTTTTCCCTAATCTATTAAACAAAGGGGAGCCTAGCGTTTTTTCGATGGCCTGTATATGTGCAGTAATAGATGATTGGGCATAACCAAGATGGTCAGCAGCCCGTCCAAATCCTCCTAAATCAACAATCGTTTTGAAAGATTTAAGATGGCGAATTTCCATATAGACTATTTTCCTCCTTTTTAAGAGATGAGGTACATGAATATCGTTATAAATCTATCATATTACAAAGAAAATATTTGTAACAGTGTGAAGAGTGCATTTATTCATAATTTTTCTTGAAGAGCAGGAGGTGCTTTCCATTTAACGCCATTAATAGGACTTAAATTAGCAGAATTAGCTGCAAATGCAAATCTAATGAATGAAAAAATATATAAGTGAAAAGAGAGATGAAATAAATTGAAAAAACTAGTTATTAATTTAAAACGTCTCATGGATACACTTAAGATTAGCAACAATATAGGCCAAGTACACGAAACAGGTGTACGAAGAATAACTCTAACAAAAGAAGATAAAATTATGCGGGATATATTTACTAGTTGGTTAGCAGAAGAGGGGCTTGAGGTTAGAGTGGATGACTTTGGAAACATTTACGGGCGTAGAGAGGGATTAAGGAATGATCTTGCACCCGTAATGACAGGATCACATCTAGATACTCAACCACGCGGAGGCAGATATGATGGTATCCTTGGAGTCTTAAGTGCCCTAGAAATGATTAAAGTCTTAAACGAAAATAATATACAAACATTACGACCAATTGAAATTGCCAATTTCACAAATGAGGAAGGCTTCAGATTTAGACCAGGGACCGGAGGATCTGGAGGAATGAGCAACGTTTTTACAAAAGAAAACGTATATAAAGCTACAGATGAAGAGGGGTTCAAGTTTAAAGAGGAATTGGAGAAAATAGGATACCTCGGGGAAGAGATAAATCGGCCAAAAGAGATTCATAGTTTTGTAGAGCTTCATATAGAACAAGGTCCTATTATGGCACAAGAAAAAATATCTATTGGAATTGTGGAAGGAGATAAGGGGATCCAATCGGTTGAGTTTACTGTGAAGGGAAGAACTGGTCACTCAACTGGTACTCCAATGGAAGGGAGAAAGGATGCCCTATTAAGGGCAGCTGAAATCATTGTAGCGGTTCATGAGATCGCCAAAGAACAAGATGGAACAATAATAAATATAGGGAAATTAGATATAGAACCTGGGGCGAGATCACATATACCTAGCGAAGTTAAGTTTCCTATGCATATTACGCATAAAGATAAAGACGTTCTAGACCAATTAATTGAAACAATCAAAGAAAGGTCAACGGCCCTTGTTGAAAAAGAAAACATGGAAATACTAATAAATTTACCTCCCTCTCTTCCAAAAGCTAATTTTTCGAAAAGAATAATGAATGAAATTGAAAAAGTCACCCAAGATTTTGGTTATTCAACCCTGCGCATGCTGAGTGGAGGTGGCCATGATGCAAATAATATAGCAACTATAGCGCCGACCGGGATGATTTTTATACCTTGTAAAGACGGTATAAGCCATAGTGAGGAGGAATTTGCCTCGGAAAAAGATATTGAAAAAGGGGCAAATGTGTTGCTGAATACAGTATTAAATCTTGCGCAACAAGAGGATACTTTCGAATGATCCATCGTTAAAAAGAGGGAATATTTACAGGAACTCTAAAAGAATTCTATATATAATAGACGGAAAATTCAGTCCATTGGAGAAGGCGAAAGACTTCCCAAAAAGACTGCATCAATATCCGATGGGGAAACCTGCATTTTACACAAAATTATTGACAAAACTTCCTGATTCAATTGCAGTCTGCACTTTTATCAAATTTAAAGAGATTATGAACAATTGAGGAGGAGAACTTATAAGTGACAAAATTTAAAGGTGTTTTTATCTCATTGTTAACCCCAATGACGAATGACTATAAAGTCGATTATAACCGTTTGGGTGAAATATGTGAGTGGCTCATAGGCAAGGGTGTTGATGGGTTAATGGCTGCGGGTCCAATGGGAGAAGATACAACCTTATCAAATGAGGAACGTAAAAAGATTGTTGAAACTGTAATTGAAGTAAGCAATGGTCGTGTTCCTATTATTGCTGGAACCGGAGGGGTCACAGCTACAAAGGATGCTATTTATTGTGCTGAGCATGCGAAAAACAGTGGGGCTGACGGGATTTTAGTATACACTCCTGCTGACTATATTCCTTTAGAAAACGAGATTATCGCTCATTATGAGGCTGTGTCAAAGGTTGGTTTACCTATCATTGCTCTAAATAATCCAAGAAGAATTGATCTAACTCCTGATTTAGTTATTAAAATTTCGAAATCCAGCAATATTGTAGGAATCATGGACTTTAGCCAAGACATTCGACGAGTGCATGAAATTTTAGAAAAGACGAATATAGAATATTTTGTAGGTGCCGATAACTTAGCAATGGAGGGTGCATTGTGCGGAGCAACCGGATGGGCATCAGCTGTTTCAAATGCACTCCCTGAAGAAGGTATCAAACTTTTTCAGTTAGCAAAAGAAGGAAAACGTGATGAAGCAAGAAGACTTTATCGCAGCCTAGTTCGGTTATATCACTACGATACGGTACCACAAATGTTTCAAGCAATGAAATATATGATGGAATTAACAGGACAGCCCATCGGACCAACAAGGCCACCGCGTTTAGCCTTAACTGATGATGCATATATGACTATTAAAGAAGAGTTTGAAGAAGTGATCGACCTTATACGGTCAAAAAATAATTAAACGGAAAAACTCAAAATTTACTAAAACGAGGAAATGAACAAACGGTTTCGGATTTGGGTGAAATTTTTAAAAAAATCAATTGTATAGGCTTCTAATATCTAGTGTTTAGAGGAGGTTGAAAAATGAGTGATTCTCACCTTGCCTTAAAAGATACAACAAAATATTATAAAAAGTTTAAAGCTGTTGACTCAGTTAATTTAGAGGTTAAGAAAGGGGAATTTTTAACCATATTGGGCCCCTCGGGCTCCGGGAAAACATCCTTGCTTAAACTCATTGCAGGTTTTGAAGAATTAAGCGACGGATTCATCTATTTAAATGGTGAAGAAATTTCAAAGAAAAAAGCTTATCAACGAAATATAGGTATGCTATTTCAGAACTATGCGCTTTTTCCCCATATGACGGTGAGGCAAAATATATCGTATCCACTTCAAGTTCGTAAGTATGGGAAGGAGGAAATAGCTAATGATGTTAAAAAAGTGTTATCGCTTGTCCAACTGGAGGAGTTTGCTGACCGTTATCCCAACCAATTAAGCGGGGGACAGCAACAACGAGTAGCCCTTGCTAGGGCAATTGTGTTCAATCCGCCTTTACTCTTGTTGGATGAACCGTTAGGTGCTTTGGATAAAAATTTACGAAAAACCATGCAATTGGAAATAAAACATCTTCAAAAAAGAACAGGCATAACTACCATTACTGTCACTCATGATCAAGAAGAAGCACTAACGATGTCTGACAGAGTATGTGTAATGAATGCAGGGAAAATTGAACAAATTTCAAGCCCGACTAAAATATATCAGGAGCCTTCTAACGAATTTGTTGCCAAATTTATAGGAGAAATAAATCTACTAAGAGGAAAGATCGTTTCCACTAAAAACAAACAAACAATGATTAAGTTAAACAAGGATTCTAATATAATTTTAAAATCGAATGAGTTAAAAAGTTCATTGGACAATGAGGTCTTTATTGCTATTAGGCCTGAAAACATTCAGCTAGTTGATGATACCAATTATTTTGAAAATACACTGAAAGTAACCATTCAAGAGGTGATTTTTCTGGGGGACACTTTGAAGGTAAGATCAATAACTTCATTTGGGGAAGAAATAATGTTTAATTTAAACAGCCAAATGCTAAATCATATGCAACCAGGAAAAGAAATTCATATTGGGTGGAATACCAACGAGGCAACTTTGATTCCCGCTGAATCATCACATAATAAAAATATTGAGGAGTGAATTTGATGAACAAATATTGGAACAGGGTTAAGATCTCTATCATACTTGCGTTAGGACTTTTATTGTCAGCTTGTAGTTCAAGTGAAGAATCTGCAAGTGAACAAACCGGTAAGAGTGACACTTCATCAGACTCTGCACCCCGGGAACTTGTAGTAGCAGACTTTGGAGGTTCAACCTCTGAAGCTCTCCAAAAAGCAGTATATAAACCTTTTGAGGAGAAGTTTAATGTAAAAATTACTGTAGACGGCCCTTTTAACCCTGCAAAAATGAAAGGGATGGCCCAAACTGGAAAGGTAACTTGGGACGTAATCTATAACGATCTATATGTTTCATACTTATTAGCAGAAGAAGGCATTCTTGAAAAATTAGATTATAACAAGATTAACACCGATGGTATTCCTGAATATTTGCTTAATGACTACAATGTTGTCAATACAGTTGTGTTACACAACTTAGCATATAATTCTGAGGTTTATCCCGATGACAACCACCCAAAAACTTGGGCAGACCTGTATGACACAAACAAGTTTCCGGGTCCTCGCGGAGTTTATAAAGGTCCGATAGGGACCTTTGAGCAAGCACTCTTAGCTGATGGGGTTCCTAAAGAGGAATTGTATCCGCTTGATGTAGAACGGGCATTAAAGAAATTGGAAACGATTAAGGATGACATCATCTGGTGGGATACAGGTGCTATACCCCCACAATTGCTAGGTTCTAAAGAAGTCTCTCTTTCCCATGCTTGGAGCAGTCGTATTGCTATAGCTGCAAGAGAAGGATTGCCGCTTGAAAATGAATTTGACGGAGCATCGGAATGGTATGTTGGATTTTCTGTGCCTAAGGGAACAAGAGATAAAGAATTGGCAATGGAATTTATTAATTTTTCAAACTCTCCAGAGGTTTTAGCAGATCTTTTTACATTGCTTGATTATGCACCAGCAAATAAAAAAGTTATTAATCTTTTACCGGAAGAAAAGAAAACTTTATTTAATAGTTTGGAGCAAAACGACACTATAGTGCATACCGATCAGGAGTATTGGGCCAAAAACTTTGAAGAATTGAACAAACAATTTAATGATTGGTTACTGAAATAAACCTTACTTACAAAAATTACGATATTTTAAATGTTCAGGGTGAATAGTCAAGTCGATTTTCTAAAGTAAAATGTTCCGGAGGTTGTTCGATGGCTCAATTAGAAAAAAGTATCCCAGAGGTATCCAGTCGGATACCTCTGGCACATCGCTTTACAGCGATTCCAGGTTTAAGATGGATTCTTGTAATTGTTCCACTATTTTATTTAATCATTTTGTTATATTATTCAATAATTGGTATCTTAAAGCTGAGTTTCTTTGATGATACCGGGTTTACGCTAAAATATTTACATGGTGCTTTCACCGATCCAATATATCTGCGAGTGCTATGGACAACAGTGAAAACAGCATTGTTTGTTACAGTTACTACGTTATTAATCGGCTATCCGATTGCTTATTTACTGACAATTTTACGATCTCATAAGTGGAAGAGGTTGATATTGGGGCTAGTTATTATAACACTATGGATTAGTCTTCTTGCACGTACATTTTCTTGGGTCATTGTATTGCAAAAGCATGGCGTTATCAATAATTTTTTAATGAATATAGGAGTAATTAATCAACCTTTAGATTTACTTTACAGTTTTCCAGCAGTGGTAATAGGCATGAGTCATATTTTATTACCCTTTATGATATTAAATTTATATCCAGTAATGGAGGGAATTGATCTCCAACTAATGCAAGCGGCACAAAGCCTGGGCTCTCGTCCATGGAAAGCTTTTAAACAAATATTTCTTCCATTATCCTTACCAGGTGTTATAGCTGGTTCTTTGATTGTTTTTATTAATAGTTTAGGATATTTTATTACTCCAGCTTTGTTAGGCGGATCAGGAAATACAATGCTAGCGGAATTCATTGAGATAAATATTAATACCACATTTAATTGGCATTTGGCAGCGGCTCTTTCTTTTCTGTTATTGGTTGCAACATTTCTACTGCTTTTCATTGCCTTTCTTTTCTCAAGAAGCTCAGCAGTATTGAAAGGAGGGAAATAGTAATGTGGCTCAGAATAATGGTGACAATATTTTTGCTAATTATTGTTGCACCTATCCTGCTGCTTATTCCTGTATCCTTTAATGGAACTACTGCGTTTAATTTCCCGCCTGAAGGTTTTTCGTTGAGGTGGTATAGTGCCCTTGTCGAAAACCCTCAATGGCTCGAAGCTTTTCAACGAAGCCTTATCGTGGCAACTTTAACATCCTTAATTGCTGTCATATTAGGTGTTATGGCTGCCATCGCGGTAAATCAAATCGACTTTCCCGGAAAGAAAATATTTGCAAATTTGATAGTTGCCCCAATGGCAATCCCAACTATTATCATAGCGATTGCTCTATATTTTTCATTTACATCCTATGACCTTACTAATACCATAGCAGGTCTTGTTCTAGGTCATTCCATAATAGCAATCCCTTTTGTATTTATTACGGTTCTTGCTAGTATCCAAGGTGTAGATAAAAATATAAGATTAGCTGCCGAGAGTTTGGGATCAACGCCAATTGGTGTCTTTTTTAAAATCACTTTACCTATTATTCGCTCTTCAATAATGGCGGGTTTTATTTTTGCTTTTGTGTTGTCTCTAGATGAAGTAGTATTATCAATCTTCCTTACAGGACCTGTAACAAAAACTTTACCAATTTTAATGTGGGAAAATTTCAACCTTGATTTAGATCCTACATTAGCTGCCGTTTCAACCTTGTTAATAGCAGCAGTTGTCCTGACATTTGTGTTGTTTCCAAAATTAATCCAAATAAGTGCAAAGCAAAAGTAATTAATAGAAGCATATATACAATATTTAATGAAAAATTGTATATATGCTTCTTTTTTATTAAATCAGGCTGGTACCTTTGAAATTTTCAAGGAATGTTCTTGAAAAACGTTTATGTTATGCATAAGAAACACCGAGAACAACAAAATATCCCTGTGTTTTTGAAAAGGGTGGTACATGTCCCTGATAATTACCTGGGATTCCGGATACAGGCAGTTTTATAGGAAAATAATAAAAGCTAGGTACACAAAATGTGAAAAAGTTATATACCGTAGCTTTTTAAAACTATACTAATCCATATTAATCCATATCTCCATTTTGATCTTTTTCTTCTTGAATAAATCGTACTGCATTTAATCCAATCATCTGGGCAGGTATAGAAGTGTTGCCGTCAGGTAGGATAGGAGAGATTGAGAGGTCTGCAACTTTAAGTTTATTCGTTCCAAATACATTCAGAAACCCGTCTACGACTCCTTCTTGGATACTCTGCCCCATTTTACATTGTCCTCCAAAGTGATCAAAATTTGCATAGGAGGCTCTTGCAAAAGCAGCTAGTTGATTTCGCTTTTCTTCTTCATTCGGATTGTGGAAGATCTTTTCTGGAGGATAGACTACATTATACTTTCCACCTGGGTCTAGTTTTCGGGCTCTCGTTATAATATTGTGGGTTTTAATGTATTGATCTACTAAAAAATTTAAGTCGTCTGGATTATCCAGTGGATTAAATGAAATGGATGGATATGCTTCGGGATCACTATGTGCTACTGTTATTGTTCCATTACTGCTAGGGTTTAGGTTAATAATACCAATACTCATAATATTACTCGGCTTTTCCGGGGAAAATACCCAATTATTAATTAGCACATCCTGAACTGGAATAAAAACAGGTACTATAATTCCTAACAATTGAAGATGACGGCTAGGTCCATTAACTGACTGAAAAGCGCCGAATGTAATCGGCTGATTTGGGTCAGCTCCGAAAACTTGGAGAAGTCTCCCAGTTTCTACTTCTACGCCCATTCCAATAGAAAAATGAGATTGTAAATTGTGGCCAACATTAGGACTCTCCACTAACGTTGGAATCCCTGCACTACTTAACTCGTCTATTCTTCCAATTCCTGAACGCTGCAAGATAACTGATGAAAAAATCCCGGCGCAAACAATAATTCCATTTCGGGCAAATGCAATTTCAGATTTCCCGTCTTTGAAAAATTCTACCCCTTCAGCAACTTGTACACCATTTAATTGTTTAAATATAATTTTATTAACTGTTGACTTAGCAAATATAGTTAACTTTCTTTTGCCAACTCCAAATTCATCAAGGGAGTCCTCAGTTCCTTGAGAGACAATGGTGTTATTTAAATAACCAGTTGCTGTAGATGAACGGAAAAAATCCCCGTTTTCTTCTTTCTGTGTGAATTGTGATTTGGTAAAAGTACAATCACTAATACCAGTATTATAATCTTCAACTATAGGTATTTTTAATACATCTGATGTTGCCTGAGCCAGAACTTGGTTAAGTCCATTATCTGGAACATTTTGCTGTCTAACAGAGATTGGACCGTTCATTCCCCGTTCTTCTGGTTCCTGTGTCATTCCGGTATAGGATTCATTATAGATGAATAAAGAACGAATGTTATCGTAACTCCATTGATCACCAACGAGATCTTTCCACTGGTTAAAAAGATCACGGCTCCCACGAACTGCATACATAGCATTATGTTCTGAGCTGCCACCTATTGCTCTGCCTCCAGTTAAACGAAGCTGCCGACCAATTTCAGGCTCAAATCTCGATAGAATATTAAAGGAAAACTTATTATCGGTAGATAAAATAAAAGCTCGTTCTATGGAAGCACTGCTTAACTCTTCGGTCATATTCGTTCCTGCTTCCAGTACTAGTACGGAAGTTTTATTATCATCTGTTAATTTTTTTGCAACGATTCCCCCAGCTGTCCCAGCACCGATAACAATATAATCGTAGAAATTCCTTATCCCCACCTACTGCACATCCTTTTTAACTTTTTAGTAATTCAGCATATTCCAGTAAAAATTCAATTGCTTGTGTTTAAGCGGAAGCAGGACAGGGGGACAGGCACCGTGTCCTTCCTGTATTTTACAATAAAGAATACGGATTAATTTAATAAGAGTAGTGAAGGTTATTGCCGGCAAATATGTTTAAGACATAGGGATAGTGACCTTATGCAGATCGATTTTAATGACATTGGTCCTATTAAAATTTATTAATAGTATCAGTTCAGGCAATAATCTAATTTTATTCGTGGGACAAAGTAAAAGTTTGGTCGAAAATCGCATAAGACATATTCTTTTCCACACGGCAGATTGAATCTTAACTATTTTGCCGCCCTATAACATTAATACTGTCTGTTTCAAGATTCCCTTTTAAAATAAATTTTCACTAAAATTATTTGATTAGTCTATATGTTTATTCAATTTTTAAAATTTATTTAAAATTCAGTTTACTCACTAGATTCAGAGTGTTATATTATGCATGTAGTGGACTGACCTCCCGGATGCATGACCACAGAAAAGAGGTGATATTTTCAGTAATGAAAGTTAATCCAATTAGGAAAAAGAGGGTCTATCAAGAAATCATCGAGCAGATTAAAGAAGCAATTAAGAAAGGCGATATTAAGCCTGGAGACCGGCTGCCTGCAGAACGGGAGCTTGCCAAATCTTTTTCGGTATCCCGATCCTCTATCAAGGAGGCAATTACCGTCCTAGAATCTACTGGAATTGTTGAAATACGCACCGGCGTTGGCACCTTTTTGAAAGAAACCGAGGATGACATCCCATCTCAAATTGATGACATCATAAATGATAGCGTTACCAATGTCCTTGAGCTTATGGAATTCCGTCAGACAATTGAGGCTGATGCAGCTTATTATGCTGCAATCCGTGCAGACAAAGAACAAAAGGCCAAACTTCAAGCAATTTTTGATTCACTCGAATCGTCTGTTCATTCAAAGCATCTTTCGGCTAAGAAAGACTTCGAATTTCACATGACAATTGCAACGATAGCAGGCAATTCCATAACCGAACAGGTCATGTCAACTTTATCTGACAAACTATTAAAAGTTGTCACGCACAACATTGTGAACACACTTATTAGTGAGGTCAAGCGCGAGGAAGTCTTTGAAGAGCACCGCCAAATTTGTGAGGCTATTTCCTCTGGTGATGGAGAAAAGGCCCGCCAAAAAATGTGGAAGCACCTCCAAGGGGCTCGCGATCGTTATGAAAAATTACATAAGCAGTAAAATTTAGGAGTCGATGAAAATTCTCGATGTGAAGATGATCGATGTTATTCAAAAACGAGCGTAATCTATTGATTTAATCCTTGGTTTTACCTTTGGTTTGCTTATAAAAATTTGGCTATAGAAAATCAAAAATAATAGGAAAATGGAGGAAAAAAATGAAGGGGAAAATTGCAATGATGACGGGACCAGGCAGTTTAGTTATGCAAGAATATGAGCTGCCTGATGTTGAGCCAGGAGCTGTTTTAGTTAAAGTAACCCGCACCAATGTTTGTGGGTCAGATCTTCATATTTGGCAAGGGCACCATCCATTTAAAAAGACTGGCGTACTAGGACATGAAATGGTTGGTGTGATTGAAAAACTCAGTGAAGGTATCGAAAAGGATTATGCTGGGCAGCCAGTTAAGGTAGGAGACCGAGTCGCTTCCGCCTACTTTTTAACTTGCCACAAATGTGCAGCCTGCCAAGCAGGCCAGTTCCATCTATGTGAACATGCCTATGACGGATGGTCAAAGATGCCCGATGTGGCACCACATTTTCACGGATCCTTTGCTTCGCATTATTATATTAATCCAAATCAATATTTTTATAAGGTACCTGATAATGTGCCTGATTCTGTTGCAGCAAGTGCAAACTGTGCTTTATCTCAAGTGTATTTTGGAGTAGAGAAGGCGAACCTTCGGTATGGGGAGACGGTTGTTATCCAGGGTGCAGGAGGCTTAGGCCTAAATGCAACCGTCATGGCCAAAGAACTTGGTGCCACTGTCATTATTATTGACGGAGTCAAAGGCCGTCTTGAAAAGGCAAAAAAATTCGGCGCAGACCATGTTATTGATATGAATGAGTTTGATACCACAGAAAAACGCGTTCAAGCAGTACTTGAATTAACGGAAGGGCGAGGTGCAGATATCGGAATTGAGATGACCGGTGTCGCTGCGGCTTTTTCAGAGGGAATTCACTTGATTCGCAGGGGCGGAAGATATCTCAGCATTGGAAATGTATCACCCACTGCACAAACTTCTATTTCGCCTGGGGAACTGACGAGAAAGTCTATATTGATCATACCTGTTATACAATATGACCCTTGGTACTTAAATAAAGCGTTAAAGTTTCTATCAAAAAATATTGAGAAGTATCCTTTTGACGAACTTCTTGATGCTGATTTTTCACTAGATGAAATTGCTGTTGCACTTGATAAATCCGTAAAACGTGAAATAACAAGGGCATCCATTGTTGTAGGAGATTAAACTTGTAAAACTTGAGCATGATCCAATATCCAGTAAGAACGGATAATCAGGAACCAGTATTAGCAGCGGATTAATTCACTGAATTTATGCAATGTGCAAAAAAAATTAAATTATTGCACTCCGACAGCAAAAGGGGGGTTATTTCTTGAAAGCATTAGTAGTTGACCGAATTCATGAAGATGGAATCAAGCTATTAGAACAATATTGCTCGGTTGATATAAATTACAATATTTCGCCAGAGGAATTAGCAAGAGTCATTTCTGATTATGATATTTTACTTGGACGGGCCACTCCGGCAACTCCAAGAATAGAGTATCCGGTATTAGAAAATTCAGGAAAGCTTAAGATTATTGGAATCGCTTCCGTTGGTCTGGATCAATGTGATCAAGAGTATATCAAGGGAAGGGGAATTCGGCTGTTAAATCTCCCAGGGGTAAATTCGATCTCTGTCGCTGAGCATGCTAGTGCTATGATGTTGTCTTCTATGAGGAGAATACCAGTTGGCTATGAGGAGATGAAAGCCGGTAAATGGAATAAACATGGATATACTTCAGCAAGAGAATTACGGAATAAAACATTAGGAATTATCGGTTTTGGAAATATCGGAAAAACAGTAGCTGAAATCGCAAAGGGCGGGTTTTCAATGGAGATATTGGCCTATGATCCATATATATCTGATGAGGAGTTTATCAGTAATAGGGCTAAGAAGAGTACATTGAACGAACTATTAATTAACTCAGATATAGTAACGATACATGCTCCTTTAACTGATGAGACCCACCATATGATTGGTGAAAACGAACTTAATCAAATGAAGAAGGGCTCAATGATTTTAAACTTAGGCCGCGGCGGAATTATTGAGGAAAGAGCTCTGTTTAACACCCTTGCTAACGGGCCAATATCTCAAGCAGCGTTAGATGTGCAAGAGGAAGAGCCTTGCTTCGCCTCTCCTTTATTTGACTTGCCGAATTTTATTGCAACACCACACGTAGCTGGATTAACTGAGGATGCTCTTAGTCGCGCCGGGGTTCGTGTTGTGGTTGAAGCATTGGAAGTTTGCGGTATTCAAGTTGATTTAAATAAGACAGCGGTAATCTAGTATTCTATTATTCAAGAATCTCTAGGAGGAATAATTTTGAAAAAAGTAATGTTATCCATGGTTTTGGTATTGATGGGCATCCTGTTAGTGGCATGCTCTTCATCAAATAGTGCAAGTTCTAGCGAAGGTAGTTCCGGTTCAGAAAGTAATTCTAGCGGTAGTTCAGATAAAGTATATGAAATTAGTGTTGCACACTCATCACCAGCGGAAAATGACCGACTTGAAGCTTCGATTTTAGAATTTAAAAAAGAAGTTGAAGAAAAAAGCAACGGCCAAATTAGCGTAAAAACATTCCCAGCAAGTCAGCTTGGTTCAGAGCGCGAACAGCTTGAAGGTGTCCAGTTAGGGTCAATTGAAATGGCTGTTATCACAACAGGTCCTCTGCCAGGCATTTATGCAGATTCAATGGTTTTCGATTTACCATTCTTATTTAAGAATGAGGAAATCGCGGCGAAAGTACTGGATGGATCAGTAGGGCAAGAAATTTTACAGGGAATGCTTGATCAAACAGGAGTTCGCGGATTAGCATGGGGCGAAAATGGATTTAGACATTTTACAAATAGTGTTAAGCCTATTAAAAAGCCAGAGGATTTAAAAGGATTAAAGATAAGAACGATGGAAAACCCTGCTCATATGCACATGGTTACCACATTAGGTGCTAGCCCAACGCCAATGGGTGCCGGAGAAATTTATTCCGGATTGCAGCAAGGTGTTATCGATGGTCAGGAGAACCCAGTCTCTATCATTGAGAGTTTTAGAATTTATGAGGTAAATAAATATGCGACATTAAGCGGTCATGTTTATAGCCCATATATCATGATGATCAACGATTCATTTTATCAGGGACTTCCAGAAGACCTTCAGAAAGTTGTAAGTGATGCAGCAGCAAACTGGAGCAAGGTAGAACGCGAATTGAACCAAAAACAGGTTGCAGAAGGTGTTAATGTCTTGAAAGAAAACGGGATGGAAGTTATTGAATTAACTAATGAAGAGAAAAAAGCTTTCCAAGAGGCAACTGAACCGACTTATGAAAAATATCGCAAAGAATTGGGCGAGGATCTAATTGATAAAGTATTGAAAGAAATTGAAAAGGTTGAAAAGGAACTGTCTTAATAACTACTACTTAGACTAGGGGGGCGAATATGAGAAAGGTAGTTAAAAAAGTTGACGACATTCTAACAAAAATCGAAGAAAACCTGGTTTTCCTATTTATGTTAGGTATGCTTGTTATCGTTTTCGCAGCAATTGTAAACCGCTTTATTCTGAAAGAGTCATTACCATGGGCAGATGAACTCTCAAGATATTTAATGATTTGGTCTGTTATGATTGGCGCAAGCTTGGGAGTGAAAACGTCTATCCATATTGGTATTGATGCTGTTACAAATCTTTTCGCCCCTCGCGGTCAAAAAGTGCTACTTATCATAAACTATGTTCTGTCATTTGCCTTTTGTATTACATTGCTGGCCATAGGAATTCCATTTATGCTGACCTTAATTGAAACAAATCAGCTATCTCCATCATTGAGGATTCCTATTTATCTAGCATATGGTTCTGTTCCGATTGGTGCAGCCTTTATGGCCATAAGATATTTCTGTTTAGCCTATAATGAATTGTTTGTTAATAAACTTTCTAAACAAGTTGAATCAGCAAAGGAGGTACATGCAGGATGAGTCCTACATTATTTATATCAATGTTAACTTTACTTGCAATAGGTGTACCTTTAGCTATCGGCATTGCCTTTGCGTCGGTGCTTGCTTTATTATTAGCATCTGATTTGCCTTCCTTTATTCCGGCTCAGCGAATGTTTACGGGGCTTGATTCATTTACGTTAATGGCCATTCCGTTTTTTATGCTTGCTGGGAAAATCATGGAGAAGGGCGGAATCTCGCAGCGACTAATTCGATTCGCATCAAGTATTGTGGGTTCGACATCAGGAGGATTAGCAATTATTGCTGTTCTTGCCAGTATGTTTTTCGCAGCCATTTCGGGTTCAGCGCCAGCTACCGTTATAGCTATTGGAAGTATTATGGTTCCAGCAATGGTAAAAGAGGGTTATGATAAAGGATTTTCTATGGCCCTTATGGCTGTAGCAGGAACGATTGGTGTCATTATCCCTCCAAGTATTCCATTTATTACATATGGGGTTACTGCCAATGTCAGTATTGGAGATTTGTTTATTGCAGGCATTATGCCTGGTATTGTAATAGGTATTTCCTTAATGATTTATAGCTATCTATACGCCAAGAAAAAAGGATATGCAGGTGGAGAAAAGGCTACTTTCAGCAACTTTTTCAATCAGTTTAAAGCATCCATTTTAGGTTTGTTAATGCCAATTATTATTCTTGGCGGAATTTACACAGGAATTTTCACTCCAACTGAATCTGGTGCGGTGGCTTGTGTTTACGGATTAATTGTGGCCCTTTTTATTTATAGAGAGTTAAAATTCTCAGAATTAAAGGGACTTTTTGTTGAAGCTGGAGTCACTTCAGCTATGGTTCTATTAATTTTGGCAGCAGCAAATATTATGACCTGGATTTTAACGAAGGAACAGATTCCATTAAAAGTTGCCGAGTGGGTAGGATCATTTGCATCCGATAAAATTGTACTCCTGATCTTAATCAATATATTGTTACTCATTTTGGGTACATTTTTGGAGCTTAACGCAGCCATTATTATTGTCGTTCCAATTTTACTGCCATTGCTTGGACAATATGATATCAATTTGATTCACTTCGGATTAATTATGGTTGTTAATATGGCAATCGGTCTTTTAACACCGCCATTGGGTGTTAACCTTTTTGTTGCTAAAACGCTTGGAGATATCAAATTGAATACTTTAATCGTTAAAGTTCTGCCTTTACTATTTATCTTAATTATAAACCTGATCATGTTTACGTTTATTCCAAAACTTTCTTTATTCCTTTTAGGACAGTAATGTTGATAGGTTTAAAGAATTAAATCAAGGAGGAAAACAATGTTATATATTAATGGCGAATTCAGAGATGCAATTTCCAAAAAGACATTTGATGTTACTAATCCAGCAACTGGAGAGCTAGTGCAAAAAGTCGCAAAAGGCGGCGCAGACGATACTGAAGAGGCTATCAAAGTGGCAAAGGAAGCGTTCAAATCATGGGCGGCTTTAACAGCAAAAGAACGTTTCATTTATCTTAAGAAAACAGCTGATATCCTTCGTGAACGCACGGAAGAAATTGCTGAGGTTCTTACTCTGGAGATGGGTAAACCAAAAGCTGAATCAATTGGAGAGATCACTTTAGGTATTGACTACCTAGATTGGTATGCTGAAGAAGGTAAGCGTATTTATGGTGATACTATTCCAGCATCAGCACCAAATAAACGTCTTCTTGTGATTCGTCAACCAATAGGTGTGGTAGGAGCCATCACACCTTGGAACTTCCCGTTTGCAATGATCACGAGAAAATTGGCACCGGCTCTTGCTGCCGGATGCACAATCATCGTCAAGGCAGCTTCGGCTACACCATTAACTGCCATTGAGGTTTTCAAGGCATTACATGATGCTGGGGTTCCTGCTGGAGTTGTTAACTTAGTAAATGGCTCTGCATCAGAAGTTGTGGGGGCCATGATGGATAGCCCTGTTGTTCGCAAAATAACATTTACCGGCTCTACCGAAGTTGGCAAGCAATTAGTACGCCAATCAGCTGATACCATGAAAAAGGTATCCATGGAGCTAGGCGGCCACGCACCATTTCTAGTATTTGAAGATGCAGACTTAGAACTAGCTGCCGAAGGAGTAATGGCCAGTAAATTCCGTAACGCGGGCCAAACTTGCGTATGTGTAAATAGAATCTATGTTCAGGAATCAGTCGCTGAAAAATTTGCATCTATTTTGGCAGAAAAAATGAATAGATTAAAAGTTGGTAATGGTCTTGAAGAGGGCGTAACGATTGGACCGCTTATTAATGACGAAGCAACAGAAAAAGCGCAAGAACACATTGATGATGCCGTAGAAAAGGGAGCAAAGATCCTATGCGGCGGCAACAGACTATCAGAAGGCGAGTACGCAAAGGGAAGTTTCTTCGCACCTACTGTTCTTTTAAATGCCAATCATGATATGAAAATTTCTTATGAAGAAACATTTGGACCAGTCGCACCAATCTTCACCTTTAAAACAGAGGAAGAGGCTATTGAACATGCTAATAATACTGTGTACGGCCTTGCTTCCTATATTTTTACTAACGACGGATCTCGCATGTTCAGAGTTCCAGAGAAATTAGAATATGGAATCGTCGGTATTAATGACCCACTCCCAACTGTTGCTCAGGCACCGTTTGGAGGAATTAAGGAATCAGGTGTTGGTCGCGAGGGTGGAAAGTACGGAATTGAAGATTATCTTGAGTATAAGTACTTATCTTTCCAGCTTAAAATTTAATAGTAAATCTTAATAGGGCTATTTATATTGGGGGAACTAGAACATGGCGGTTCCCCTTTCCTGAAAAATGATAAATTAAATAATTTAGGAACAGATTATAGTTTACTGAATACTTAAAGTTTATTCTATTCAAGAGTATTGCATATCATTTTGCAAATATTCATATGGACAGGCCATTTATCTTTTTGTTATTATCAGATTATTATAAATATAAATAATATTTTAATTATTATATAACATAAATAGAGTTTTATTTTTATTTATAGGGTTTGACACTCAAAAACTATATAAAGGAGGTAGAATCCATGCCGTAGGATATTCATCCCCTTGGGCTAAAAAAATACCTTTAAAATTTAGATCCCATCCCTTACATAACACTTCATTCCTCCTAGAAATTCAACCGAAGAAAAAAAGGGATCCTATCAACTAGAAAGATTAAAGGGTTTGGAATCTGTTGGAATAACAAACTTTATCCAATAGGAGGAAAATTAGATGAAAAAAAGACTCACTGTTTTTTTAGTAGCTATTTTATTAATAGTGGCATCAGGTTGCAGCAATAATGAGGCAAGCTCTAATAATACCAACAGCAGCAATACTTCCGAAGAGGGCAAAGAAAACAGCGGTGAAACTATTAAAATTGCTCTTGGAAGCGTTACATCAGAAACCTCACCTTTCCATGTGTTTTTGACTAAATTTAAAGAAGAAGTTGAAAAGAATTCAAATGGACAAATTGAAGTATCCCTTCATCCCAATGGTGAATTAGGCGGAGACCGCGAAATGATCGAAGCTGTTCAAATTGGCAGCTTAGATGGGGTTATTTCGAGCTCGGCTGTTTTAGGTAACTTTACTTCTTTAGTAAATGTTTTAGATTTCCCTTTCTTATTTAGGGATCAAGACCATGCTTATAAGGTGTTAGACGGTGAAATAGGTGATGAAATTGCTGCAGCAATCGAAGGATCTGGATTGAAACTTATCGCTTGGCCTGAAAACGGTTTCAGAAATATCACTAATAGTCAGCGTCCTATCAAAAGCCTAGAAGATATTAAAGATCTTAAGATTAGAACTCAGGAAAACAAGGTTATTGTTGACTCATTTACTGAATACGGTGCAAGTCCAACGCCTATGTCCTTTACAGAGGTATTCTCTGCTTTGCAGCAAGGTGTAGTTGATGGCCAGGAAAACCCATTAAGTATTGTGGTTTCCTCAAAATTATATGAGGTTCAAAAATACCTAACTATTTCAAACCATTTGTATGGTGCAGCACCTTTTACAATGAACAAAGAGTTATTTGATGGTTTATCTCCTGAACTGCAAAAGGTTATCCAAGACGCAGCATACCTAGCTAGAGATCACCAAAGACAATATATTGCAGATATGGATGCAGAGTTCTTGAAGGAGATTGAAGCACAAGGTATGGAAATTGTACAAAGCGAAGATTTCGATCGCAAGGGCTTTGAAGAAGCCTCCGAGGAAATTTATAAAAAATATGAAAAAGAATACGGTGACATTATTCAAAGAATTAAAGATACAGAATAACCCTGTTTGAATGATGGGAGGGCAGTAAGATCTTCTGCCCTCCATAGAAATTATATATTGAATATTTTAAAACTTTTATTCCCCCTTTTATTCTTTGGTAAAAAAGCAGCGCACTTGACCGCTTCTTTTTTCCGCCGATTTGTTATCCGCGAAGTCAATCAAGATGGGAACAAATCAATCTGCCCTTTAAAAATTTCATAAGCATTGTACTTACATAGGTAGCTAGAAAGGAGTGACCCTATTGACAGCTATATTAAGAGTTATAGATTTGGTGAATAAATGGATTAAGACGATACTAGGAGTATTGCTCGCTGTAATGAGTATTACGATAATGGCCCAAGTTTTTTCAAGATTTGTATTAGGATCTTCAATAACGTGGTCCGAAGAATTGGCGAGATTGCTTATGGCTTACATTATTTTTATTGCTGCAGCAGTAGCTCTTCGTTATCAAAAACTTATTGCTGTTGAGATAGTACCCGACAGGCTTAGAGGGCGAAGTAAAACCATATTGACTATTTTTATTCAGCTAATTGGTATTATTTTCTTTTTTATTCTTTTGGTACAAGGTGTTGAAATGGTTCAAAAGGTACATTTGCAGCAATCAGCTGCATTACGGTTACCGATGTCTGTGTTCTATGCTTGTGTCCCAATCGGCGCTTTTTTATTAATTATGAATTCAATTGCTGTTACGATAGAAACTTTTACGAAAAAGGAAGGTGAGAATAAATGATAGCAGTTCTATTTATCTGCTTAATTATCTTCCTTATTCTAGGAGTGCCAGTGGCCCTTTCTTTGGGATTAGCCTCAGCCATTGCCATCTGGTGGGATGGAGGAATTCCTCTTATTACCTTAGTCCAACGGGAATTTTCTTCAATTGATTCCTTTCCATTAATGGCGATTCCATTCTTTATATTGGCAGGAGTATTAATGGAACACGGCGGGATATCAAAACGTTTAATCAATTTTGCTAACGCAATGACTGGCCATATTACTGGTGGAATAGGACTGGTTGTAGTTATATCTTCCATGCTTTTTGCCGCTATTTCTGGTTCAGGAGCAGCAACAGTTGCAGCCCTAGGGAGTATTCTTATTCCAGGCATGATCAATCGTGGTTATCATCGTAACTATGCGGGTGCCGTTCAAGCAGTATCTGGGGAATTAGGGGTTATTATTCCTCCGAGTATTCCAATGATCTTATATGGGATATCGACTGAAACCTCGATTAGTGACATGTTTATTGCCGGAATCATTCCAGGTTTAATGATTTCTCTAACCTTGGCTATTACAGTATATGTCATTGCTAAAAGAAGGGGCTACCCTAGTGAAAAGAGAGCAACCTGGCCCGAAAGATTTAAGGCATTTAAAGAAGCTATTTTAGCCTTATTGATGCCCGTGATTATTTTAGGAGGGATTTATGGAGGGATATTTACGCCTACAGAGGCTGCGGTTGTTGCTGTTGCCTATGCCTTTATTGTCGGTGTATTTGTTTATAAGGAAATTAAAATAAAAGATATCTTAACAATCCTAAGTAACTCTACGATTACGACAACAGTCATCATGTTTATTATTGCGAATGCAGGACTATTTGGCTGGATCCTGAGCCGCGAGGGTGTACCAAAGATGGTGGCTGCGTTCTTTACCGATATTTCCGGGAACGCCATTGTTTTCTTGCTATGTATTAACTTATTGCTCTTAATTGTAGGAATGATTTTTGATGCATCCGCGGCCATAATTATTTTAGCGCCAATTTTGGCTCCTGTTGCAATGGAATTTGGAATAGATCCGGTGCATTTTGGAATCATTATGATTGTGAACTTGGCCATGGGGATGTGTACACCTCCTGTAGGTGTAAACCTATTCATATCCTGTGAGATAGCAAAGATCAAATTGGAAGATATAACAAAGGCAATTTTACCGTTCATTATTGTTTTACTAGTTGATTTAATGATCATTAGTTTTATTCCGCAATTAAGCCTTTGGTTGCCGCAGTTTTTAAAGTAATTTAACAGACTAGGATAATTAAAAGTGAAGGAAGGGGAAATCTTAAAAAATGAAAAAAATTAATAACGTATCTTTAATTGGACTAGGTGCAATTGGTGCTGCTTACGGGACGAAGTTGCACGATCATATACCAGATTCGTTTCAAGTGATTGCAAACTCAGAGCGTATTAAGAGATATCAAGATAACCCATTTCAAATCAATGGAAAGGAGTATCGCTTCAATTACATTACCCCTGAGACAGAAACTGAACCTGCTGATCTTATTATATTAGCTGTAAAAAATGCTGAGCTGCCACAAGCTATAAAAGACATGAGGCACCACGTTGGTCCTGATACGATTATTCTTTCCTTGTTAAATGGCATCTCAAGTGAAGATGAAATATACAGTGCCTATCAAAATGAGCATATTCTTTACAGTATGAGTGTAGGGATTGATGCTGTAAGAGAATCAAATCAGATTACATTTTCTAGTCTAGGAAAGATTTATTACGGAGAAAAAGACCAAACGGTTTCTGAAGACGTCCTTGCTGTAAAGGAGTTATTTGAACGAACAGATATTGATTATGACATTCCGGAAAATATGTGGCGGACATTATGGTGGAAGTTTATGTTCAATGTAGGTGCTAATCAAGTATCGGCCATATTAAGAGCTCCTTATGGGGTTTTCCAAGAGGTTCCTGCGGCCCTTAGATTAGTAGAATCGGCTATGTATGAGGTTGTAGCTATTTCCGAAAAAGTAGGTGTTCATCTAAACGATGATGATGTAAAAAAAGTGGGAGATACGATCCGAACCCTTTCACCAGTTGCAAAAACTTCAATGCTTCAAGACGTTGAAGCAGGAAGAAAAACGGAAGTTGAGTACTTTGGAAAGGTTGTTTGCGAATTAGGACAGAAATATGGTATTCCTACCCCATTGAATGAGCAGCTCTATCAAATGGTTCATGTGATTGAAGAAAAGGCGAAGTTAGAGAAATCTAAGGAAAACATAAATATATTTAGGTAACGAAAAAAGAAGTTGGGACAAAACTAGTCATAAATAGTGAGGAAGGTGAATTGGAGTGTATTCCAATTCACCTTCCTCTATTTTTGTGTGTAAATTCTTTATCAACTTAGTGGTGGTTTTTGTCCCAGCTTCTTTATTCTGACCTTTTATGCTGCTTTTCTTTTTCCTTTTATTAATTTTAACTGGACAGGGGGACAGGCACCGTGTCCTTCCTTAATTTTACAATAAAGAATTCGGATTAGTTTATTGCAGGTAGTAAGGTCAGTGTCGAAAATTTGTTTAGGACGTGGGGATAGTGGTTTGTGCAAATCATTTATATGAAGCATAATCACCTCTGTCGTATAAGATTTATTAATACATTAAATTCATCAATGTTTTTATAGAAGTTGACTTCATTAAAAAGGACAAAGTGCCTGTCCCTTTGTCCATACCTTTGTCCATAATTTATGTTGTTTTCTGTTTAATTGCTAAAAAATTACACATTCTAATCTCTAGAGGTGGTGTAATGAAAAAATCTAATTTATTTTATATAGGTATGCTAATTTTGCCGTGGCTTACAGTTCCGTTTTTGGGCCGAAAGTCGTTTAAAAAGTATCTTCCAGCAGCCATTTTTATAAGTACAGTCACGAAAGCGATCGACTTGTATGGCGAAAAGAAAAAATGGTGGAAATTTTATAAAGGAGTAGCTCCTTTCGAGAGTATGGACTTTTTTAATTTTGGTCCATATTTTGTGACAAGTCTTTGGATCTTAAAATGGACTTACGGTAAATTCCCTTTGTATTTAATCTCTAATATTATCCTCCACGTCTGTTTTATCTTTCTTGGAGGTGTTACATTTGTCGGCCGTTATAAAATATTTACTTTGAATAAATTAAATAAATTCAAGTACTTAGCAGTCGACTTTGTAAGGGCCTTACTGCTTTATGGTTTTCAGTTTATTAATAATAGCAGTCAAAATACAAAAAACAAGAGCTGATAAAAGTAAAGAGCACAATTCTCTGGCAAGAATTGCGCTCTTTATTTTTATGGAATGGTGGACAGAGGGACAGGCACCATGTCCTTCCCTGAGCAATGTTATTGACCCTTTAGCGTCCATTTATCTTTAAAATACAAACCGTGAAATTATGCAATCATTCCCTTTTATAGATACAATTAGTATAGAAAGGATTCTTGCCTAACTAAGGAGGAATAAAGTATGAGTGCTTCTTTACATGATGAAGTGCATAAAATTTATCAAAAACTAATAGATGCTTGGAATAACCGCGATGCCGAAAAAATGGCTGAACAGTTTGCAGAGCAGGGAGTTCAAATTGGATTTGATGGGAGTAAGGTAATTGGGAAAGAAGAGATTTTGTCGCATTTGAAGCCGATTTTTGAAAACCACCCTACGGCTCCTTTTGTAACTAAAGTTAAAGATATCCGACCTTTGGGAACAGATGCCGCCATTTTACATGCTATTGCAGGGATGATTCCACCTGGAAAAACAGATATTGAACCTGCAGTAAATGCCCATCAAACTTTAGTTGCAGTTAAAAAAGACAATGATTGGCAAATTGAACTCTTCCAAAATACCCCAGCTCAATTTCATGGAAGGCCCGAGTTAGTCGAACAAATGACTGAGGAGTTAAGGGAGTTAATTTAGTGGACATGGGGACAGGCACCATGTCCTTCCTTTATTTTACAATAGATGAAGTATGCGGATGGTCTGAAACTAACTAACATTATTCGGAATACCCCAAAAAGCGTATTGGGTTAATATGGTAAAATATATATCGAGAGGGGGAGGAATACTTGAAAAAATTCTGTGTGTTATTTTGTTTTTTTGCCGTCCTTTTAGTTTCGGACGTTGCTTGTAGCGGAAATGCAGAGGAACCAAATATTAATACAGTTGCTGTCATATCAAAATTGAGCGAAGAACAATATGATGATATTGGAACGAATGGTTTGGAAAATCAAACCATAGATGACTTTCGAAAATTGACCTTCAAATTTAAAATGGAACATTCACATGGAAAATCTCCTAAAGTAAACTTCCCCGAAGATACAAGCTGGAAACAAGCCATAAACTCAATAGATGACATAGATAGGTATTGGTTCGGGGAATTCAGTAAACATGCTGGAGATACGAAAAACGCCGCAAGCTATAATGGCCAATTTGTCTTTTACTCAAAAGGATTGAGTGAAGATGAAATGAGAAAAGCATTCGTTTCAACCATCATTAATGTTGCTTGGACCACTGAAGAAGGCAATTCTTATGAAAAAGAATATATTATTAGTGATTTAATAGAATTTGATAATAAATGAGGACATGGGAACACCATGTCCTTTTTTGCTGGGAATAACGCTGGGGGCTGTATCGAGAAAGTTTCTTGCTTACCTTTTTTTCTTTTTTGAAGGATCTGCAAGCTGTTTCTTTTTATTAATATTTTCTACGGTCAATTGAACATGAATAATCTTTTCGTCAATGCTGTTAACACTTGAAACCTTCCCTTTGCGGCCTTTGATTGTTAAAGAATCACCTTCAGATGGTATACGTTTAAGCAGCTGAGTTAATAAAAGGTTTTTGTTTTCGAAAAAGCGAACAACAAACATCTGTCCCCACCCATTTCATATGGAATGTGTTTTTAGAAAAGCTTCTACCTATAAAATATTTGATGATCTATGGGTTTAGACCAAAATCTTAAAGGGGAGAAGGGCCGGACAAGGGGACAGGCACTCTGTCCGGTACAAGATAAAAAAAGAAGTAATCACCCACCGCCTGGGAGATTACTTCTTTATCAGATATTTATATTCTTTCTGTCATCTGCGTTTTCACGTGGCTTGTGGTTGCTAGTCTTATCTAAAAGGCGATTGCGTTGCCCAGTTCGCGGACACGGTGCCTGTCTGTCCCACTGTCCGAGTTAGGCTGCTTTTTTGATTTCGATGCCTTCTGATTTGTTGTTGTTCTTGACTTGAAGCACAAACCAGACCGTTACGGCCGTTGTTATGATGGCTCCCAATGTAAGTGAAATATTGTATGACAACTGGAAGCCTTCTGGTGCATAGAAAATATAGGTTCCGCATACTGCTGTCATAAATAAGGCTGGGATGGAACAAATCCAATGAAATTTATTTGATTTTAATAAATAGATGGCTGCGGTCCATAACATCACGGTTGCGACTACTTGATTGGTCCAGCCGACATAGCGCCATAAGAAGGAATAATCCATCTGTGTTAGAGCGAAAGTTGGAATGACAATTGGAAGCGCAAGAAGTGATTGTTTCCATTTTGAGTCAAGGTTCATGAATCCGCTAAGTAAATCAACAAGCATCATGCGGGAAGAACGAAGGGCTGTATCTCCTGTTGTTATTGGTAAAATAATTACCCCTAGGATAGCTAAAATCCCGCCTAGTGTCCCAAGCAGCGACTTTGAAATTTCATCAACCACTCCAGCAGGCCCGCCATCTGCCAATGCAGCTTGTAAACCCTCGGTTCCACCAAAGAACGTCATGCCTGCGGCTGCCCAAATCATGGCAATAACACCTTCCGCAATCATGGCACCGTAGAAAATCTTTCGGCCATCGCTTTCTTTTTTCATTGTTCTAGCAATGATTGGACTTTGCGTACAATGGAAACCTGAAATCGCCCCGCAAGAAATGGTAACCATTAGCAACGGCCAAATCGGTAAGTCTCCTGGATGTAGATTTTTAAAAGTTAGGTTTGGAATTGTTTGGTCTTGAAATAGCATACCAATTCCAATTGAAACCGCCATAAACACGAGAATAACGCCAAAGATCGGATAAATTTTTCCGATAATCTGATTGATAGGTAAAATAGATGCTAAAAGAAAGTATACAAATATAATAATAATTGCTGACATAAGACTTAATGGTGTTATACTGGCAATCAGCTGAGCAGGGCCTGCTGTAAATGCGGCTGCAACAAGAATCATTAACACAATGGAAATAATATTGATAATATTTTTACTTGCTTTTCCTAAGTAACGTCCTACGAGTGTTGGATACTGCTCCCCGCCATGCCGTAAAGAGAGCATTCCTGAAAAATAGTCGTGAACTGCTCCCGCAAAAATCGATCCAATCACGATCCAAATAAAGGCAACAGGTCCGTAAAGTGCTCCCATAATGGCTCCGAAAATCGGCCCAAGTCCTGCGATATTAAGAAGCTGAATCAAGCTCCCCTTTAACCAGCCCATCGGCATAAAATCTAATCCATCATTTTTTGTGTAGGAAGGCGTTTTGCGACCGTCATCAATACCAAAAATTCGCTCGACCACCTTTGAATAGACTGCATATCCGACAATAAGTAACACAATTGATGCTAAAAATGTGATCACATTTCACGCCTCCTTTTTTTGTTATATTTGTAAAATTAAAATTATTCTACAATAGATTTAGGAGTCTGTAAACAATTTTTCTGAAAAAACTTTCAAAACAGGGAATTTTGAAAACGGAGGGACAGGCACCTAGTCCATCCATTATCTTACAAGTGGAATAGAGGAAGGGTAACAGGCTGTGGTTTTCGATTATTTTACAAAGGGAACAAGGAAAAACAAAGAATTTAACAGAGATGACAGATACGAAGAAAAATAATAACAGCCAAATTTAAGAAGGGGGCTAATATTACTGGAGAATTCACTCATCCCAAAAAAATGGAGTTGTCCAATCACGACACGTGATCTTGAATACAATACAGCATCTTGTAAGGAAAAGAGGTGAATGTATGGGAATTCGTCGGTGCGATTGTGATGGGGTAGCTACAACGTTGAATACTCCTATCAACGTTAGGATTAACGGAGAAGAACGAACAGGAACAATCACCGTAAGCGCAAGCATTTGTCGAGACTGTGAGTTGCCTGGAAGCTTTATTAATTTCACTTACCGGGATGATTTAGTGACTGAAAATAACTTTACCTTTACGTCAAAATTTGTGGATGAACCAATGTGCAGATTTGGTGAGGAATCCGAGTTTTTACAAACCTCTGCTACAGGTACTGCTGAAGGAGAAAGATTTAATGGCGATGCCACACTAAGCAACTTTGGATTAGGTGTAGACGGTACTCCACTCGTTTTTATTAGGGGTATCAACCTAGTTGATGAAGATGGAGACACGTTCCTTCAAACAAACGATACAATAATCGACGATGGCAGAGTCCTTTCCTGTGATTAATGGGGGGAGGAAGGACAGGGGGACAGGCACCGTGTCCTTCCTTTTTCTTACAAGTATTGATTTTTCATGCTTGGAACATTCCCCATTTTAATTGATTCTTGCAGGAATTTGGAGGCTGTTGTCGAAGATTAGTTAAAGAAAGAAATCCCTCTTTTTTATCTCTTTACAAATCCGCTACCACACTTCGATGTTTATTTACCCAAACTAATGTTGTTCACGAGTTTTGTACGTGAAAGACTTTCTTTCCCTATTCAATCTAACTAAACGCTGTTTTTCACCCAATTTTTTAAGAAAGTAAAATACACGGGAGGTGACCCATACATGCCAAGGGCTGCAAGGAAAAAGAGCAGAAGCGGCATCTATCACGTAATCATGAGAGGTATAAATAAGCAAACAATTTTTGAGGAGGATGATGACAAGATAAAGTTTTTAGAAACATTAAAAAAATATAAACCTATCTGTAATTTTCAGATCTATAGCTATTGTTTGATGGATAACCATATCCATTTATTGTTGAAGGAGTCAGAAGAACCGATTTCAGAAGCGATAAAGAGGATTAGTTCAAGCTATGTGTTTTGGTATAACATGAAGTATGAACGATGCGGACATTTATTCCAAGATCGATATAAAAGTGAAAATGTAGAAAGCAGGGCGTCCTTTTTTACAGTCCTCCGTTATATACACCAAAACCCATTAAAGGCAGGGCTGGTCAAAAACGTGTTTGATAGTAAGTGGACAAGCATTAATGAGTATGTGCGAAAAGCGAATATGGTGGATATCGACTTTGGGTTGAATTTAATTTCCATTGACAGAAAAGAAGCAGTAAATCAGTTTGTTACATATATGCAAGAAGTTAATAATGATCAATGTCTCGAGTATAAAGAAAAAGTGAGAATGGCTGATAGCGAAGTATTGGAGCATCTAAGCAGGTTAGGGATCACAAACATTAGATCGTTGCAGAAAATGGAGAGAGCAAAAAGGAACGAAATACTAGTCATGATCAAAGAACTTAACGGGGTGACCTTACGGCAGCTATCAAGAATAACCGGTATATCAAAAAGTGTGATCCATAAAGCTCGTTAGCGGTTCGTGGACAGGGGGACAGTGAACTATACCCCATAAAATGGACAGTTAAATAAAGGGACTTATGATGCCAACAGATGACTTCGGTATTGGACTGG
>NZ_JBXAFB010000021.1:0-48493 GCF_058792595.1 Cytobacillus sp. MT66 | reverse complement strand
CCAAATTTCAAAGAGCCAGAAATAAAAAAAGGGGGATCCAGAAAGTTAATCGAAACTTACTTTCTGGACAGCCCCTTTTTTTATTAGATTCTATCGTTAACAGAACGCAAATCGATGCCATTTTTAATAAACGGGATAGCTGCTTTAATAAACTCTTCTGAAGAAATGACATCACTCTTTCTTCTCCATTCCACAGAGGCACCATAAATTCCCCAGCTTAATATAACTGCTGTAACTTTTAGAGCCTCCTCATCCTCGCCTGAATGCCTTTTTGCAAGCATATGGAAAAAAATCACTTCAAGCTGTTCCCGGATAATTCGGGCTATCGTATCTTCATACCCTCGATGGCAGCGATTGGATAAGGACTTTTGAAAATTGGTTATAGAATGAAAAATGTTAATAAGTCCTTCCTCATTTAGCTCGCTATTCTGATATATCTCGTGATCTAAATTAATGAGCAGCTCTTCTGATAACACCTTCTCAAGCAAATCATAAATATCTTCAAAATGATAATAAAAAGTAGCACGGTTAATCATAGCTTCGGCTGTAATATCTTTCACAGTTATATCCTTGAACTCCTTTTTGCCAGAGAGCTCAATAAAAGCATTCATAATTAATTTACGAGTACGCAGGATTCTTGGATCAATTTTTGCCTGTGTCATAATCGAATGTCCCTCCTCTCTTTTTCAACAATTTATCAAAAGTGTTGGATATCCGACAAAAACGATGAACTATTGGTATAGTTTATTTTTATTATGTATTAAATTTGAACCGTACAGCAAATGCGATGCTCAATATAACTAATTATAAAGAAAGAGAGTGAATGATATGACAAGCAAAAATAATCTCATTTGTGATTTAGAGACAGGGGTATGCGGAATTCCCGGCAAAGAGGAAGAAACGGGGATCATTGATTTCAGCCTTACAAACAAAACAATAAATTTATATTATATGACAGATCCAATCTGTTCCCATTGCTGGGCTCTCGAACCCGTATTCCGTCGTTTTATTGAACAATATGGTCACTATTTCAATTTCCACACAGTAATGGGCGGCTTGCTTGAAAAGTGGGATGGAGGACCAGTCGATCCTGCAAACGGAATTTTCGGACCAGCCGACGTTGCCGGACATTGGAGAGAAGTCGGGAATTATTCACGCATGCCTATCGACGGATCACTCATGATTGACAATCCGGTCCAATCCTCTTTCCCGCCATCCCGCGTATATAAAGTGATTCAAAAAAATCACGGGGAAGCAAAAGCAAATGAATATTTACGGCGGACCAGAGAATCCCTTTTTGCGTTTAATCAAAATATAGCCGAAAAAACAATCATGACTGATTTGGTAACTAGTCTTGGCCTTAATGGGGAAGCCATTGTAAAAGAAGCAGAGGAACCAATCGGACATCAATTACTAGCAGAAGATTTCACCCTTACAAGAAATCTTGGTGCCCGTGGTTTTCCAACCATTATCATGATAAATGAGGATAACAAAGGGGTTAAAATTGTCGGCAGCCGTTCATTGGAAAGCTATGTTTCCGGATTATCTCAAATTCTATCCGGGGAAGACCCAGAACCACAGCAGCTTCCAGCTCTATCAGTCTTACTTGAAAGGGAAAAGCTGCTTTTTGCAAAAGAAATTGAAGTCATGTATGATGTAGCTCCTTCTGAGCTTGCTGCTTTTATTGAAGAGCAGTTAAGCCTAGATACTTATGATAAAAAAGAGCTGCTTGGCGAAACATACCTAATAAAAAAATAACCTTATGGAGGAAATCAGATGAGCTATCTCTTGCAAGTAGATTTTAAAATGGAGGGGCCGTTTGGCGAGGAAATGTCTAATGCATTCGCTGATCTGGCGAAAAGCATTAATGAAGAGACGGGATTTATCTGGAAAATTTGGACAGAGAATTCGGACGCCAATGAAGCTGGAGGAATTTATCTATTTGAAACACATGAAGCGGCTGAAAAATATTTAGCGATGCACACTGAACGGTTAACAAGTTTCGGAATTAAAGATATCCGCGGGAAAATTTTTAAGGCGAATGAGCCCTTAACGTTAATAAATAAAGGGCCAATAAAATAATTAGATAGCACGCAAAACACTCATAAATGTTGAAAAAACAATATTTATGAGTGTTTTTTCATGAAAATTTATTTCTTACTTTTCTCTAAGATCACCTGAGCTGCTTCTGCTGCCCCGCCAGTGTTCTTAAAGCTTTCTGACAGCCTGCACGCACTGTTACGATACCTTTGATCCGTCATCACAGCTTCCACTGTTTTTGCTAAAAGTGCAGGCTTAGTCCTTTTTAACTTGACTCCCGCTCCAAGCTCAGCCACTCTTTCAGCTACAGCCCTTTGCTCACTGTGCTGAGGAAACAAAATCATCGGAACCCCAAAATACAAACTTTCGTTAACACTATTCATTCCGCAATGAGTAATAAAAACATCTGCATTCTTCAAGATGGCAATTTGGTCTGCATAATTTCTTACTTTAATGTTATCCGGTATAGTACCAAGAGCAGCAATATCAGTTTTATTTCCAACTGACATCATTACTTCATATTCGCTATCAGCAAAAGCTTTGATACAATTTCGATAAAAATCCTTATTTTGATTGAGGACCGTTCCTAATGAAATATAGATGACTTTTTTACTTTTTCCTTTTTCCTCTGCCTCTTGCTCCCTCCTGATTGAGGGTCCGACAAAGGAGTATTTATCTGAGAATGTTTCAGACATAGGCTGAAATTCCTTCGATGTATAGACAATGGTGTCAGTTTCGTTATCATTTTGAATAATAGATACAAAATCTGCTTCGTATCCATGTGATGCCAGCAGCTGCATTTTTTTGTTAATTCTGGGCATTGCCATGACCATTTTTATCATTTCACCTATCCCGCGCTTCATCAGCTTTGCCGTATACTGGTTAAATGCGAAAGTTGTTGTCGAACAAATATAAGGAATGGCCAATTTTTTTGCAAACAGTTTCCCCCAAAAGCATATAGAATCGGAAACTATACTGTCTGGCTGAATTTCCCTTAATTCTGAACATACCTTATCTTCCAAGGCAATTGTTGTATCTGCTGCCATTTCAATTAGTGCAGCAAAATCTTTTCCAGCTTTTCGGTTCAATTCCTGTTCAGTTATTGGCGGCAAAAATTCATCACAAGAAATATATTTAGCGCCTGCCCCTTCTATTTTTTCTTTAAATTCATTAAAGGAGTAATACCATACTTCATGACCCCCGCTCACTAACTCAGAAACTACGGGAATGGTCGGGTTTGTATGACCATGGGCGGGGATGGAAAAGAAAACAATTTTACTCATTTAACTCCTCCTCTGCCGATGTTTCAGCTTTGCGGATTATATCGGCAAATTCTAGAAAACTCTCACTTTTTAAAATGGCTATCCCTCTTGTGGCATCTTCCCCCAAAACAACAAGCTTATCACCTGAATGTATATCAAATAATTCTCTTGCTTGCTTTGGGATGACAATCTGCCCTCGCTCCCCCACCTTAACAACTCCAAAAAAGTGTTTTCCCTTTGGGCCTAGCTGGTTAACTTCCTCTTCATTCATATCACCCGATAATTGATCTAGGCTCACCTGGAAAATACTTGCCAGCATCTTACATTTATGAATATCAGGCAGCGCCTCCTCATTTTCCCACTTTGCAATCGTCTGCCTCGAGACATTTACCTTCTCCGCCAAGGTTTCCTGGCTCAATTTATTCTTTTTTCGCAATATACGAATATTCATACCAATCATATTTTTCAACTCCTATAAACTAAATATATATAAGGTATCTTGCAGTGTCTATCAACATACAGTGACATTTAATGTTAAAAATTGTGGCGAATTTCCATACATGCATAATCAAAACGGTTGATGTAAAACATAAAAATATTTGATGTTGCTTATATACTATGTACTATATCAAGGGGATAAAAAAATGAAGATTCGGTTTGGCTATGTAGCAAACGCATTAGGCTTATGGGATGCAAGCCCTTCAAAGACTTTGACTTTTACACGGTATTCCGCTCTCCCCAAATATGAGCGATTGGAAAAACTAAAATCTATTACCGCGCAAAACCTGCACCATACGAAAAGAATCTTGTATTACAATATCGCCCATGAGATAGAGTTATATCGGTTATCAAGTTCCCTAGTCCCCTTGGCCACACATCCGGAAGTCATGTGGGATTTCATCACCCCATTCAAAAACGAATGGGAAGAACTTGGACAATTAGTACAGAAGTTCAAGCTTAGGGTAAGCTTTCACCCAAATCAATTTACCCTTTTTACAAGTCCAAAAGAGGAAGTAACAATGAATTCAGTTAAGGATATGGACTATCATTATAGAATGCTTCAGGCCATGAACGCTCTGGAAAAAGGGATCATTAATATCCATATTGGCGGAGCCTATGGGGACAAGACTAAAACGTTAGAGCGATTCCATCAAAATCTAAAAAGTTTGCCCGATGAAATAAAAAAGCATATGACGCTTGAAAATGATGATAAAACGTATAACGTGGAAGAAACACTTATTGCTTGTGAGAAGGAAAACATCCCCATGATCCTTGATTATCATCACTATATGGCAAATACGGGTGAACTTGATCTCTCTCTTTACTTGCAAAGAATATTTAACACTTGGAAGACACGCAACATTGTGCCAAAGGTCCATATTTCCTCACCGAAATCAGATAAAGCCTTTCGTTCCCACGCCGATTATGTCTCGATTGATTTCATTCTCCCTTTTTTAAAAATGGCAAAAACGTTCAATCAAGATTTTGACATTATGATAGAAGCCAAACAGAAGAACCTTGCCATGCACAAGCTTATAGAGGACATAGCGTCTATCCGGGGAGTAAAGCGAATATCGAGTTCATCTGTTGAATGGTAATTGCCTTAAATAAAGGAGATTTCTTAATTAGATGAGGTGGAATTAATGACGATTGTACGCCTTGGTTATGTGGCCATGAGTATGGAACTTAAAAACGCTTCGCCATCTAAAACGATGACCTTTACCCAATTTCAAAAAATAACCGACCGGGATGCTGCTATACGGAAATTGGAGCGTATAGCGCAGTCAAATCTGCATAATACACTAAGGCTGTTAAAACATAATGCAGCTTCCGATATTCATTTTTACCGATTAACCTCCAGGCTGATTCCTTTAGCTAATCACGAGGAGCTTCTTGACTGGAATTATTTAAAGCCCTTAAAGGACCCGCTTCGTGAGATTGGGGATTTCGTCAAAGAACATCAGATGAGAGTTGACTTTCATCCCGACCATTTTGTGCTTATAAATTCTCCGCAGAAGCACATCCTGAAAAATTCATTAAGCACCTTAAAGCTGCATTATCTGCTTTTAAAAGCGATGGGAATTGACAGAACCCATCGCTGTGTCATGCATGTTGGCGGAAATTATAAAGAAACAGAAAAATCGCTTGAACGTTTCATTGATAACTGGATGGTTGTCCCAAGATCTATCCAAAAAATGATCATGCTAGAAAATGATGATACTTCCTTTACCTTAGAGGATACCCTTTACATATGTGAAAAGCTTGATATTCCTCTTGTCTTTGATTATCATCATCATCTTGCCCATCATCAGAACGCAAATTGGGAGATCCATTGGGAAAGAGTGGTTCAAACTTGGAGACATTCTCCGCTCCCAATAAAAATGCATATATCAAGCCCTAAAAGCGATAAAGCGTTTCGCCACCACTCAGATTATGTGGACATTGATATGTTTTTTTCGTTCTTAAATACAATTAAGGGCAGTATTCCGCAAATTGACTGTATGATAGAGGCAAAGAGAAAAGATGAGGCACTTTTTAAATTAATGGAAGAAATCAAAACAAGAGAAGACGCTGAAATCATAGATGGCTCGTCTTTTCGCTTAAAGTAGGCAGAGGAATAATAAAAAGGGTGAAATCACTTCATTTCACCCTTACACCATCCTATTGTTTCATTTGATTCATTTCTTGCATACATTCCTGAACAAGAGTTACTCCCTGACTCATCGATGCCCCGCCGCCAAACGCTGCGCTCACCCCAACTGCTTCTAGAATTTCCTGTTCGGAGCATCCTTGGTCTAGACATCCTTTGGTGTGATAGATAATACAATACTCATCCTGGGCATGGATACTAATGCCTAATGCAATTAATTGCTTCTGTTTTTTTGATAATTCCCCTTCTTTAAAGCATTCTTCGGTGAATGCATTATATTGCTTTGTGAATTCAGGCATTTTTTTAGTAAACGTGCCAAGTCCTTCTTTATATTTTAAAAGAGCGGTTTCAGTTGAGTTCCCAGTTTGCATTTCCAAGATATCATCAGCTCCATTTCATTTTACTTTGAACATCAAAATTATTATGAGCCAACCCTATGTAAAATACTCAAGCTTCGCATCAGGAAAAAACTTCTTCATATAGGTATGGAGATGGCTTTTTATATCCTCTTCCTGTTCTTTTTGATAAATGTATTTTCCAATGCCATATTTCCCCCACTTGTATCTGCGCTTTTCTTCATCAAGCTCCAGTTTCGTCATAGGGTAGTTTTTTTCAATAACCCTTTTAGCCGGCTTTGTAAATCGGTGCTGAATAAATTCGAATGTTAAGTCCTTTTTTGCTTCCGGAGGCAGCTCGGCATCAAGGCGTTCAAACATATGCAGATAGCCCTCTTCCCACCCTTCATGAAGATAAATGGGCGCAACGATGAATCCCAGCGGATAATCTGCTCTTGCCACTTTGCCTGCAGCTTCTAAACGCTTTTCTAATGACGATGTACCTGGTTCAAAATTTTTAATGACGTAATCTGCGTTAATGCTAAACCGAAATCTTGTTTTCCCGTTATGCTTGGCATCCAAAAGGTGATCAACATGCTCGAACTTAGTCACAAAGCGGAGCTTTCCATGCTCAGACTGGCCAAAATGCTCAATTGCGCGCTTTAACGTATGGGTTAAATGATCAACACCAACAATATCGGAGGTACATGAGGCTTCAAACCTTGTGGTTTCTGGTGCCCGTTCAGCCATATATTTGTCAGCAGCTTCTAAGATTTCGTCTACATTTACATAGGTGCGAATATACGGCTTACTCCCCATTGTCGTCTGTAAGTAACAATAATGACAATGCCCCATACAGCCTGTCGCAAAGGGAATCGCATATTCGGCAGAAGGCTTTGAGGTATCAAACTTTAAAGTTTTTCGCACCCCGACGACAAGAGTAGACTTCGCCACTCGGTATCTTTGAAAATCATTTTCCCCAGGCAGATTTCTAACCTGATTATGTGAGGTTGTATAGCGAATCTCCACATCCATTTTCTCGAACTTTTCCTTTAATTCTTTTCCGAGGGGATATTCTAATGCGGCCGGCTCAAAATAAACAAGCTTTGGAGTAAAAGGCTTCATTCGAAAAAAGTCCCTTCTGAAACATCATCAAAGTAATAGTGATAGGCTTGCTCAGCCTCTTCAGATGTTGCATACACAGCCATATCACTTGAAAGCGGATAATAGGTTTCATATAGGAATATCGCTAACTCCCCTGGTCTTTCAGGATTATTCACCACAGCTGCCTCCTGGATATTGGCAACATTTTGTGTATGCGGATTGCGGTAAAAAACATATACAATATCCCCAGCCTTATAGTCTTGCTCATGGCTCCCCAACTCCACCGACATCACCTTTTTCATCAATTATTTTTCTCTATCATTTTTCCTATCAAAAGTAAAAATAATGAATTCCTTTTTTAGGAAAATCATTTCATCCTAATTGGAATTAGATTCCTTAATAATGTAAATACTAATGAAAAATATGCCTTAAGAGGAGAGTAGCACATGATACAATTGCAGTCTGAAATTGAGGGTAAAAGAGGCCATTTTGGTCAGCTGCGCAATAGTTTTCTGCAGCACGGTTGCAGCTTCTGCAGTAATTTCGAATATGATCAGGGAAAATTCGATACCATTCTTTATCGTGAAGGCGGAGAAACGATTTATTTGCGAATACCATTTAATGTTGTGCAGGGCGTACTTGATTCAAGCAATACTATTATCGAGTTTGGCACACCGTACGTTATTAAGCATGTAGTCAATTTAGGCTTGGATTATGATCAAAATTCCTTAATCACAGGAACAACAGGACTTGATCAATTCCAAAACCCAATCGATCAAGACGGTCAGATTCATGATAAAAGCAGATGGGCACTTGCCGGGGAGGAGAGAATACAAAATTTATTAAACTCCTCCTATGGGTTATTGTCATCCTGAAACTTTGAATAAAGGACAGGCGCCCCCCTCCTTTCTTTTACATATTGTTAAATTAAAGGAGGGGGTTTTATGCTGTCTGGGGGATTTTTTCTGCAGGAGATGCTGGTCCTATACGGCATGGGGCTATTGGGGTTTGCGGCAAGAAAAAAAGGAATTCTTGATGCCAGCGCAAATGATGTCATTACGCAGCTTGTATTATATATCACCTTACCTGCCCTCATCATTTTTTCATTAAATATGCCTTTTACTTTTGAGCTGTTTCGGTACTTTGGCTGGCTCATTATCATGTCAGTTTATATTTTAGTCCTTTCAAGCATTATAGCTAATAGGATGCGAAAAAAGGCCAATTTGCTAATGAAACAAGAAGCTGTATATGAAAGTCTTATATTATTCGGCAACCAAGGCTATGTCGGGTTTGCTGTGGTCTCTTTACTCTTTGGTCAGGAAGGAATCGTCTACTTAACGATCTTTAATGCCTGCTATATTGTTCATATTTGGTCTTATGGGATCTATCTTTTTACGAGAACAAGAGAAGCCATTCCATGGGGAAAAATCTTCTTAAACCCAGGAATTATTTCAACCCTTTTTGGGCTATTATTATTACTGTCACCGGTCAGCTTGCCGGTTCCGGCTGCAAAGGGACTTGAAAGCACAGGTAACATGACAATCCCGCTGTCGATGATCATGATTGGAGTTTTAATAGCTGATATAAAGGGTACGGACCTTCTCTCTTCATTTAAAAATAAATATTTATGGATAGCAGCTTTCTTCAGGCTGTTATTCCTGCCAATGCTGCTGCTCCCCTTTCTTGCATTTTCCATTCCGTTTCCTGTCTTAATGATTGCCATCTTAGTTTCAGGAATGCCTTGTGCACCAACGATCTCCCTTTATTCTCAGAAATTTGGGGCCGATACGTTTTTCGCTTCACTCGGAGTCATTCTCACAACTGTATTATGCATGCTTACTATTCCCGCACTCTACCTTCTCGTGCAGGTCAGTTATAAATTTTTTCACCTGTAGACTAAGTTGACGTCTGGGCTCCCTATTTTAATAAACAAAGAGCCCCTTAGTAAGGGAATACCTTTTGAACTAGCGTTTATTCGAAAAATTAATCACCGATTTCACGGCTTCCTCAATTTCCTTATACCCCGTACAGCGGCAAATGTTAGATTCCAGCCATTTTGTGATTTCCTGATCTGATGGGTTTTTTTTCTCAGTCAGCAAAGCATGGCAATTCATCAGAAAGCCTGATGTGCAATAGCCGCATTGAAAAGCAAAGTGATCAACGAATGCGCCCTGAATAGGAGAATCAAGACCCTCAACTGTCAGAATGTCTTTGCCAACGGCCTCGATGGCTAAAGTAAGACAGGACTTTTGCGCTTGCCCATCTATATTTACTGTACATGCCCCGCAATCCCCATTTAGACATCCTGGTTTTGCACCTGTTAAGCCTAATTTGTGCCGTAAAACACTCAACAGAGTTTCTGCATTATAAAAAGTAACTTCCTTTTCTTCCCCATTAATCAGTAATTTAGTGCTCTTCGATACTGGCAAGCTTATCTCCCTCCAGTTCTTGGAAAATATCATATAGGGTATTTTTTAAAACAAACAGCCGATATCGTGCCGAACCTTCCGTATCATTTAAAATAGGTACATCTAATAGGCTAAGAGCAAGATTAATCCTTTTCTCGAATGCTAGATCCGTTCTGTTTAAGGCATCCTCCATTTGTGCTGACCGGAATGGAAAATGGGTTAAACCGCTAATCGCTACACGAATTCCTTGTTCAGCCTTAAGAGCCGCAACCGTTAGAAGCGGATAGCCTGTGTTCCATTGACGTCTCCTTTTTATACTAACAAACGGCATTTCCGTGTATTTTCGATTGGTCTTCATCTGTACGAGAAACTCGCCGCGATTTAATAAAAGCTGCTTATTAAAGACATCTTTAATGGGAGCATTCCTTCTTCCATCACTGCCAGCAATCATCAATTCACTGTCTGTCAGCAAAAATGGCAGTACGGCTTCACGATAAAATATCTGTCCGCAAATATTGCCTCCTGCAGTAATTTTATTCCTTGCTGTCTTATCAGCAATTTCACTGACTGTTTGACTTAATAGAGGAAATAAATTTAATTCTTCCACTTTGGTTAGCGTAAGCGCTGCCCCGGTTAATAATGAATCTTCATGAAACTCAAAAACATTGCATTCCTGAATGGCTTTTATATCAATAACCGCACCGGTTTTCAGCTGGTTTAATCTTCTGAGTGTAATAATCTCGGTCCCCCCTGAAAAATACATCGGGTCTTTCCCCTGCTGATCCATTTGATCGAATATTGATGCGGCTTCTTCTATCGACTTTGGTTTATAGTACTCAAAGTTATAAGAACTCAAAGCTCTGCCCCCTTACTTCTCCAAATTAATTCTGGAGTTAAAGGCAGTTCATTCAGATTGGCATCAGCAGCAGCGGACAGACAGTTGGCAAGGGCTGCAGGCATACCTAATAATCCGTGTTCTCCAACACCTCTCGCACCATAAGGGCCGTTAATATCAGGTGTCTTTACAAAATCAACAAGATAATCAGGATTTTCACCATAATGAATCGGCCGATAGGTTCTAAGCTGTGGATTCATTACTCTTCCCAGTTCATCAAAAACGAAGGTCTCCCTCCCAGCATGAGATAATCCCATGCTCATTCCTCCCATCACTTGGCCGATGGCTCCTTTACGGTTTAAAACCTGGCCGATATCCACAACCATTGCGGCTTTTTGCAATCGATAAGTAAAATCCCTTTTATCAAATTCTGCCTCCACATAATAAGCAGCTGTTGTCCATTCAGGCCCGGGCTGTCCTGCCCCCGTTTCAGGATCTAATTTTGTCAGCCTTCGTAAAATATAGTTGCCGTAGCCGATGATCTGTCCGCCGATAGAATGTCCATTCGGAAATTTATAACCATATACAATATCTTTAAAATCCAAGCTAATATTCGGATCGTCGCGTAAAAATACTTTGCCATTTGCAATATCAAGGTCTCTCATTGATGCCCTCAGTATCTGTGCTGCCATGTCTTTAATTTGCCTGATTACATCCTCAGCAGCCGCTAACACAGCTCTTCCGGCCATATAGATTCCGCGGCTTGCGACAGTTTTCCAGTGTTCCGGAGTTGTTTGTGTGTCAATCTTCATTTTCACATGAATTTGTTCCACTTCCATTTTCATTTTTTCTGCAAGGATCTGTGCCAGAACGGTCTTTGTGGCTGTGCCGATTTCAACGACTCCGGATATTAAGTTGATACTTCCATCTGGGTTAAATGTTAAAATAACACCCGAGCTTGCATCTGTATCAATTGTTGAGGTTTTCCAGCCACAAGCAATCCCTTTTGCCCGGACCCTTCGGTCATCGATCTCTTCTACCTGCTTTCCTTCCTCCCAGCCAACGAGTTCCTTTAGGCGTTCGATACAAGCGGGTAAATTTCCTACACTGCTTCTGTTTAACAGCACCTGTGTCGGTGTGGTATGCCCAGGTAAAATCGCGTTCTTTTTTCGAAGCTCAAGGGGATCGATGTCGAGCTTTCTCGCTAATTGATCCATGGTCCGTTCAAACGCAAATAACACCTCTGAATGGCCAAACCCTCTAAACGGACTGCCATACGGGTGGTTGGTATAAATACAATAGGAATCACACCAAACGTTCTCAATGTTATAAGGACCGATACAATCAACGCCGCCAGCTCTGCTTACATCAATAGACTTATCGGAATAGGCACCACCATCGAACAAATACAGAATTTCTGCTGCCTGAATGATCCCTTCTTTCGTACTGCCAATCTTCACCTTTGCTTCAAGGCCTACTTTGCAAGGGGCTGTTGTTAAATCTTCTTCTCTTGTATAGGTAATCGTCACCCGCCTTCCTCCCACCGCTTTAGAGGCTAGATAGGCGAGTATTTCCCACTGAATAGGCGCCTTTCCGCCATACCCTCCGCCGACAAAAGGGGTTTCGACAATGATTTTTCCGACATCTATTTTAAAATAAATACTGATCAATTTTTTCACCATAAATGGAGCTTGTGATGATGTTGTTATATGCACATAACCGTCTGGCTTGATTTCCGCTGCAGCGCTTCTCGTTTCCATGGCTGCATGGCTTGCTGGCGATAGACGATAAGTGCCCTCAACGGTGACATCAGACTGTTTCAAGCCTTGGTCAATATTTCCCTTTCTGATTTTTGTCACATTCGCTATGTTCGAATTGGGAACTGGATAGGCGGATCCTAATTTGTCATAAGATAGTAAGTTTTCGTGGATAATGGGAGCATCTGCTTTAAGAGCCTCTGATGGAGATTGAATTACTGAAAGGGGCTCGTATTTAACCTGAATAAGATCTGCAGCTTGTTTGGCAATAGCGGGCCGATCCGCCACAACAAGAGCTATCGGTTCTCCGAAGTATCGGACTTTATCAACGGCAAGCGGAGGCCGGTCCCTAATTTCTTCACCTGTTAGAGGGAGCTCATGACTTCCTTTGATAATCGCCCGCACACCTGAAATTTGTCTGGCTAACGAGTCATCAATGGATACAATTTTCGCATGCCCATAGGCACTAGTAACCATTTTTACGTGGAGCGTATTGACAGAAAGTTCATCAGCAGTATATTTTGCTCTTCCAGTCACCTTATCAAATGCTTCTTTTCGGATTACACTTTTCCCTATAATGTTCACAATTGCTCACCCCCAATTTAACCTCCTTATAATATATTGGGTTATTTCTATAACTTGCCAGTTTATCGTGTTCTCCATGGTATTTATAAACAAAAAAAATCTGTAATGACCTTATAAAAAAGGATTACAGATTTTTTTGCAGCTATTTTAATGACCAAATTCCCTGACAAGCTCATCCTCTTTCGAATCCTCCACTGCAGCCTTTAAATCATGCCCGGTTGGATTTTGGAAAATGCGCAGGCCAAATTCCTGTGCGACGGCGAAGAGGTGGTCAAAGATATCCGCTTGAATGGTTTCATATACAGCCCATCTAACATCATTGGAAAACGCATAAATTTCTAATGGAAGACCGTGTTCAGTTGGTGCCAGCTGCCTTACCATCAAGGTCATTTCCTGATTGATGCCAGAGTGGTTTTGCAGATAATTGCTGATATAAGCCCTGAATACGCCAATATTCGTAAGGGCCCTTCCATTCACGGGATTGCTCCGATTGATCTCGTTTTTCTTGTTGAAATCCTCTATTTCATGTTCCCGGCTGATAATATAATCCGAGAGATAATGTATTTTTTTAAATCTCTCAATCATCTCTTCAGTACAAAAGGAAATGCTGTTTGTATCGACGCATAAAGACCGCTTAATCCGGCGGCCCCCAGAGGTCTGCATCCCCCGCCAGTTAATAAAGGAATCTGATATCAGCGCATAGCTTGGGATCGATGTAATGGTTTTATCCCAGTTTTGTACCTTGACTGTGTTTAGCGAGATATCGATTATGTCTCCATCTGCCCCATATTTCGGCATTTCAATCCAGTCACCGACTCGAACCATGTCATTGGCCGTCAGCTGAATTCCTGCAACAAGTCCTAATAAGGAATCTTTAAAAACCAGCATAAAGACAGCCGAGAGAGCACCAATTCCGCTTAAGAAAATCAGCGGGCTTTTTCCTATCAAATTGGCGATCACAATGATACTTCCAACGGTAATTAAAATAATTTTAACCACCTGAATATACCCTTTAATCGGCCGGATTTTTGATATTTCAAAGGTTTGATATATGTCATTAACCGCATTTAATAAGCTATTGAGCACCGTTATTCCAACAATGATTATGTAAGTGCCCGCACCTTTTACAATTAAATCATCATAAGCTGGAAAGGTTCGCGAAAATGAAAGGATGATGATGGCAGGTACAATATGTGATAATTTACGAAAAACCTTTCGCTCCAAAAGGATATGACCCCATTGTATTTTGTTTTTTGTCACAAAATGTGTAATCACTCTTATGACTACCTTTTTGGTGATAAAATTTGCCACGATACACAGAAAAGCTATAAAGAAGATCATGATCATGATGGAAAGATACCTGGACAGATCAGGATCTATGTCATATTTTAAAAGCCGATTATTTATTAAATCCATTTGTTTTCCTCCATTCTACATATAGTTTGAGTTTATTCTTCCACCTCCATTACGGATTTTATTGTAACACTTTGACGAGACTCTTTGGCCCCCCAAAAAAAATCTGAAAAAAGACAAAATAATTGTGATGTTACTTAATGTATGATACCATAATTTTATGTAACATCCATTAAATGATCTGACCTAGTGGGATTGCAATTTATAGTATTAAACAAAAAAAAGACCCTCCAATTAGAGAGTCTGCATAAAACTATGAATTACTTTCTTCCTCTTCATAGTTTACATTTATTTCAACTTTTTTTAACTCCTTAACAATCCCATCGGTTACTTGAACCTTAAACATTTCCCTGTCTTTCATAAACTTAAAGATTCCATTATCAAAGTCTGTGCCTTGTTCTTTAAAAAAGATCCCTTCAAAGTCAACAGACTTAGAATGTTTGAAAGACAGTCGGTATGCTTCACCTTCCTTAGTCAGGTAGGCTCTGCAACCTCTTTGAAACTGGCCATTATCATCACGAATATATCGGGCAACAGAAATAATATGCAAATCAACAAATGGAATTTCTTGAAGCAGCGTATTAATTAAAGAACCCTTTGTAATTTGCTCCCAGCGGCTTTGGGCGGTTTGGCCAAGTATAATTTGCGTAATATGTTTATCTCTGGCTACATCGGCGATAACTTTAGATACAGGTCGTTTTTCATTATCCAATATGATAAATTCAACGGCATTATGTTCTTTTGCTAACTGTTTCCATCGATCTATATAAAAAGTTTTTTCCGCATCCATTTCATCAAATGGTTTCGAATCGACAGTTAGAATATATAGCGGACACCCAAGCATATTGGCTATTTTGCATCCGCGCTTAATCAGGCGCTCACCATTTGGGCCGTAGTACACACATACAAGTATGCTTTCATCTAAACGACCTTTTATGCTTTCCATGAATCTATTCACCTCAAAATTTTAATAAAAACCTATGATTCTTATTAGACTATGTATGACTGTATCTTATGCTGTCAAAAGAGTCAATCCAATACTTGAAAATAATACAGGTATCATTACTTTTTGCTGGATAAGCAGACATTTATATACAGGGAGTGGACATATTGAGCTTTTTGCACTTTATCATTCTTGTACCTTTTATAGCGGCTTTCCTCGTTCCTTTTATATATAAGAAGTGGAATGTGAAAGTACATACAGGATGGTTTGTTTTCTTTATACCGCTATTTATTTTTATCAATTTACTTAGGAAATTACCCAAAGTTTCAAACGGAGAAACCATCTTTTCCTCTATGCCATGGATTTCTATGTTAGGAATCAATTTTGACATCTATATGGATGGGCTGGCACTTATGTTTGCGCTGATTATTAGCGGAATTGGGTCGTTAGTAGTTATTTACTCCATCTTTTATATGTCGAAAGAGCGTGAGGCCCTCCATAATTTTTATATTTATCTCCTTATGTTCATGGGAGCGATGCTAGGTGTCGTTCTTTCTGATAATATCCTAGTGCTGTACGCCTTTTGGGAACTGACAAGTGTATCTTCTTTTTTATTGATTGCCTACTGGTATGAACGCAAAGGGTCACGCTACGGTGCTTTAAAAGCAATGCTAATTACTGTATTCGGCGGATTTGCCATGCTGGCTGGCCTAATTATGCTGACCATGGCCACTGATACCTATAGCCTGAGAGAAATGATTGGTAACGTCAGCCTCATTAGGGATAGTACTCTTTTTATTCCAGCAATGGTTCTTTTATTGCTCGGGGCGTTTACCAAGTCAGCCCAATTTCCATTCAGTATTTGGCTTCCGGATGCAATGGAGGCTCCGACGCCAGTAAGTGCTTATTTGCATTCTGCAACAATGGTTAAAGCCGGGCTATATCTGATCGCGCGTATGACCCCCATCTTCAGCGGCAGCGCGGTATGGTTCTGGATTGTTTCAGGAATTGGCATCATTACCTTAATCTATGGTTCTGTCAGAGCTGTCAGACAAACTGATTTAAAAGCTTTGCTGGCATTTTCGACAATTAGCCAGCTAGGATTAATCATGAGTTTGTTAGGGGTTGGCTCTGCAGCCTTACATTTTGGCATAGCAAACCAGCAGGAAGTATACGCTGGCGCTATTTTTGCTGCCCTTTTCCATCTGTTTAATCATTCAACCTTTAAAGGCGCTTTGTTCATGGTCGTGGGAATCATTGACCACGAAGCTGGCACCCGTGATATTCGCAGGTTAGGCGGCCTGATGTCCATCATGCCAATTACCTTCTCCATTGCATTAATTGGAAGCTTTTCGATGGCAGGTTTACCGCCTTTTAATGGTTTTTTAAGTAAAGAGATGTTTTTTACCGGGATGTTGAATGCTTCACAGGTAAATGTATTTGGACTTGAATTTTTGACCATTGCCTTTCCGGTTATTGCATGGATAGCAAGTGTATTTACTTTTATCTATTGTTTGGTACTGGTAATGAGACCTTTTTTAGGATCATTTCATCCTGAAAAGCTCCCCAAGGAAAAGGTTCATGAAGCTCCAGCTGGGATGCTTGTACCGCCAGTCATATTAGCTTCTCTGGTTGTACTGATTTTCTTTTTCCCAAATGTTCTCGCTAAATATATCTTAAATCCGGCTTTGGTTTCTGTTATTCCCTCGATGTCTTTAGATCAGACCGCAGTTGAAATTAAAGCGTGGCATGGCTGGAATATGGAACTATTTATGACGCTTGGGGTTGTGGCAGCAGGGCTTTTGTTATTCCTTTCTATCAGGAAATGGAATCTAGCCTTTCGATTTTATCCTGAAAAATTAAGCCTCAATTATTTATATAATGCTGGTTTGGAAAAAATGGAGCAAAAATCCGTTTCTATGACCAACCGTTATATGACAGGGTCTATTAGGCACTATTTAATTTATATTTTTGTATTTCTTTCCGCTGTTTTGGCAGCATCTATTATTTTATTTGATGCAGCTGCATTCAATTTTTCAGATGATGCTCCAATTTCAATTTATGACGCCGGAATATTAGCGGCCTTGGTTATTGCCGCTCTGACAACACTTTTGACGAATAACAGAATTACGGCCATTGTTTCCTTAGGTGCTGTCGGCTACCTAGTTGTCATGTTATTTGTCATTTTGCGCGCGCCTGATTTAGCTCTAACCCAAATGGTTGTTGAAACAGCGACGACTGCTTTATTTTTGCTATGCTTTTACCACCTTCCAAAGTTAGGAAAAAGACTGGAGAAAATAAAGTTCAAATTAATGAATTTGCTTGTCTCCATTAGTGTGGGCATTGTTGTAACCATTTTGACGCTGACAGCATCTGGCCATAAGCTATTTCAGCCAATTACAAGCTTTTTTGAGAACGCATATGAATTAGCAGGAGCAAAAAACATTGTTAATGCGATATTAGTTGATTTCAGAGGCTTTGATACCATGCTGGAAATATCGGTTCTGCTCATAGCTGGAATAGGGGTCTTCACATTAATCAAGCTTGAGTCCAAAGGAAGTGATATCGATGAAACCAAAACCGAATGATGTTATATTGCATACGGTCACAAAGATTGCCTCCATTATCATCTTTACCTTCTCCATTGATCTTTTTTGGGCAGGTCATCATTATCCTGGGGGAGGTTTTATCGGAGGTTTAACCACTGGGGCCGGGATTGTCCTGCTTTACTTAACATTTGATATTGAAACAATTAAGAAGAATTTGCCGATCGATTATAAGAAGATGGCGGCCTTTGGCGTTTTGCTGTCTGTCCTTACCGGAGCTGGCAGCATGGTGTTTGGCGGGGCCTTCTTGGAACAGGCATTTGGCTATTTTAACATTCCGATTTTCGGAAGAACTGAGTTGGCTACAGCTGTATTATTTGATGTTGGTGTGGCCCTTGCTGTCATCGGTACTGCTATAACCATTATTTCAAGCATAAGCGAGGATAGAATGTAATGGAAACTTTCATTTCAATTGTTATCGGTATCCTGTTCACCATCGGCACTTATTTAATTTTATCAAACCAAATGCTTCGGATCATTCTAGGTCTTTCGCTGATCAGCCATGCAGTTAATCTGATGATTATAGTTATGGGTGGCCTTAAGACAGGCGGGCCACCGCTGCTTACTGAAAAATTAACCACCTTTACGGACGCGATTCCGCAGGCTTTAATTTTAACTGCTATCGTCATAAATTTTGCCGTTACTGCCCTTTTACTTGTTTTAAGCTACCGAACCTATAAAAAGCATGGAACAGATGATATGAATCAACTAAGAGGTAATGAAAATGAATAATTTATTAATTTGGCCGGTTATTTTGCCGTTAATAACGGGTCTAATATTTATCCTATTACGCTATAAAATTAGGCTGCAGCGGGCATTGAGCATTGCCGTAATGGCCCTTTCCGCAGGTATATCTGTTGTAATCATCAATCAAATTGCCAGGGACGGAATCCAGACCCTGCAGTTAGGCGGATGGCAGGCACCCTATGGGATAGGGCTGGTAGCCGATATGTTCTCGGCCCTGCTTGTTCTTACAACAAGCTTAATTGCTATTTGCTGTTTGCTTTTTTCTTTTTCAACCATTGGCAGACAAAGGGAAGAACATTATTTCTATGCCTTATTTCTGTTCCTCATCACTGGGGTAAATGGTTCATTTCTTACGGGGGACTTATTTAATTTATACGTCTTTTTCGAGGTACTCCTAGTAGCCTCATATGTCCTAATCTCCTTAGGGAGTAAAAAGATTCAGCTGAGGGAAACGATGAAATATGTCATTATCAATGTATTGTCTTCGGCATTTTTCCTTGTTGGCATTTCCTATATGTATTCGATGACTGGCACATTGAATTTGGCACACCTCTCAGTCAGGATTGCTGAAGCGGGACAGGATGGTTTTATAACAACTGTTGCCATTATGTTTTTGCTCGTATTTGGAATTAAAGCAGGATTGTTTTTATTCTACTGGCTGCCTGGTTCCTACAGTGTTCCTCCAGCTGCCATTTCGGCTTTATTCGCTGCTTTACTGACGAAAGTGGGTATTTATGCAATCATCCGTATGTTTACCCTAATTTTCTATCACGAACCGGAAACCACCCATTTGTTCATTGGAATCCTTGCTGCTGCAACGATGATCCTGGGAGGCATCGGTGCCATTGGCTATTGGGATATTAATAAAATTTTAACTTATAATGTCATCATTGGTGCCGGATTTATTTTAGCCGGTGTGGCAGCTTTCACCACATATGGTGCTATGGGTTCCATCTATTATTTGATCCATGACATGATCATTAAAGCACTTATCTTTCTTATTGGCGGGGTTATTGTTTATTTAACTGGAACGAGTGACTTAAAGGAGATGAGCGGATTAATCCGCAACCATCCATATTTAGGCTGGATGTTCTTTATTGCAGCCCTGTCTTTAATCGGAATCCCGCCACTTAGCGGATTTATCGGGAAAGTCTTTATAACAAGAGGAACTTTTGAGGCAGGTTATTTTTGGCTTGGCGGGATTGGTTTACTTTCAAGCTTGATGATCTTGTACTCGGTTATGAAAATTTTCATGAATGCCTTTTGGGGCGAAACTGTCCTTAGTGAGGAAGAAGAAAAAGGCTCAACAAAAGGAATCATTCTTCCCATTTCCATTTTAACGATGCTAACCATTGCCCTTGGGATTGGGCCGCAATTTATCAATACCTATGTGGAACTGGCGGCAGAAGGATTAATAAATCCGCAAAACTACATTGACGCCGTTTTTGCCGGAAATAAGATTCCGTAGGCTAGACATTTTTAGAAGAAAGGAGGAGCCAAATTGCCCTTTCAAATATTAGTTAATATCCTAATTGCCTTTCTATGGATGTTTTTTCAGGATGAATGGAGATTCCTGTCCTTTTTAAGCGGCTATATTGTCGGCATTATCATTTTATTCTTTATAAGGCGCTTTTTTCAAAAGTCCTTTTATCTTTTGTTAGTCTGGGCTGTGTTAAAGCTGCTGTGGGTTTTTAACCGGGAATTAATCAGTTCAGCCTTTTTAGTCATTAAGCAGGTGCTCCGTCCAAAAATAAATATCACCCCGGGAATATTCAGGCTTGATACGGATTTGGAAGGTGATTTAGAGGTTACCCTGCTTTCCTTGCTGATCTGTTTGACTCCTGGATCCGTCGTCATGGAAGTGACCCCTGATCAAAAAAGCCTGTTCGTTCATGCCATGGATATTCCTGAGTCAAAAACGTCTGTTTTAAAATCGCAAAAGATCTTTGAAAGTGCTATTAAGGAAGTGACAAGAAAATATGTTTAATCTATTGATGATTTTATCCCTTAGCATATTAACCGCGTCCATTCTATTAAACATCTTTCGCGTTGTTCGGGGACCGTCAAATGCCGATCGTGTTCAGGCCTTAGACTCGGTTGGAATTAACCTAATTGCAGGCATTGCAATTTTCTCGGTATTTCTTGATACACATGCATTTTTTGAATTAATCTTGTTAATCGGCATTTTATCGTTTATTGGGACGATCGCTTTTGCCAGATTTATTGAAAGAGGTGTAGTCATTGAACGAAAGCGCTGAGGTCATTGCCGGTATCTTTATTTTTCTTGGGACCTTAATCAGTTTATTTAGTTCTATCGGATTAATTCGATTACCTGATGTATACACTCGTTCACATGCTGCATCAAAGAGCTCAACCGTTGGGGTATTGAGTATTCTGATAGGAACCCTGCTATATTTTGTCATTTCTGAGGGATATTTCAGTATCCGTTTAATTCTGGGGATCTTCTTTGTATTTCTTACAGCGCCAGTTGCAGCCCATGTGATCTGCCGCTCTGCATACCGTGCGAATGTCCCGTTAACCGAAACAAGTGCAGAGGATGAATTAAAGGATTACTTTGCAGTCAATGAGCAGGCAGAGTTGAAGAATGAGCTCTAATATCGTTGAAAAGGCTTGATTCCACAATAATGGAACCAAGCCTTTTTGTTTTCCGGGATTGAATATACGAAGATGTTAAAATTTCCCCTTTGCGGCATTTGGCTTGCTTTCCAATAACCCCTTGAAGCTATCACGATAGTGCCAGGCTATTGTCCCTTCTAAAAACGCAACTAGGATGGCTAATGCAAGAAGCTCAGAATCTACAAAAATATGAAAGGCTAGTATATTGACAACGATGCCTGCCAAAACGGTTAATGCCAGAGGTACAAACCTGCAAATGAGTAATAAGAATCCTGCTATGATTTCAACACCTTTTTCAAGTGCTAATAAATAACCGTTCCCGAGGAATTCCATTGCAGCAGGACTTGTTGGAGCAAAAGGCTCAAAACCAAAAAGGACACCATAACCATTTAATCCTGCACCTAAAAAGATGGCTCCCAGGAGAATTTCAGCTATTCGAATAAATGCTTTCATATTATCTCTCCTAAACTTTCGATTCTATAATAACCTATTGCTCATTTTACATATGCATTCCCATAAATTAAAAATCCCCACTTACTTGTTGTTATAACAAATAGTGAGGACTCAAAACTTACTAATATATATCAGTCATTAGGGGTGGATGACGGATACCCTGTTAAAAAACGCAAATGAAAACCTTTTTAAGCCACCGCCAATTCCCGCTTCTGCTTTTTCCGGTATACAACCATAGAAAGCAAGACACTGCATTCATACAAGAATACAAGTGGGATAATCACCAGAACATCTGACACAAAGTCTGGCGGTGTAACTAAGACAGCGGTGACAATTAATCCAAAATAAGAATACCTCCTCATTTTTTGCAAACGATGAGGGTTCAAGATTCCTAGACTAGTTAAAAACATAATAATGACGGGCATTTCAAATAATATCCCAAAAGGAAGAATCATATTAACCATAAATCGAAAGTACTTTTCCGCGGTAAAAAAACTCATAAACATATCACCAGACAAAGAGAGCAGGAAGTCAAAAACAATGGGAAAAATAACAAAATAGCCAAAACTAATTCCTGCTATGAACAAAAGAAATAAAGATGGGATATAGGCTAATGTAATCTTCCGTTCTTTTTCCGTTAAGGCTGGTTTGACAAATAGCCAGATTTGATGAGCAGCAATCGGAATGGTCCCTGCGATTGCAACAACCGCAGATAACATCAAATATACCCAGACAATATCACTCGGCCCCAAAACCGCCAGCTTGATAGATGAATCCTGGATGATCCAATTATATATATCATTCACATAGATAAAAGAAAGGATCAGCAGAAGCAAAAAGCTCCCAAGAATGATAATAAGGCGTTTGCGCATTTCGCTTAAATGATCGACTAAATTCATCTCTTTGCTTTCCACAGGCTCACCTCCATTTGAAAAGATGCAAACTTAGAATCGCACTCATGAAGGCCATTGCTCCCAGCATTTTGGCCTTCATAAGCTTGCTATCTTGATTACACAGCTTTCGGCTTTTTCGTCTCAGTACTGGCAGCTTCCTCTTTTGCCTGATCCTCATCATCCGCGACTAACTCGCGTGTTGATTTCTTAAATTCCTTCAACGTTGTTCCAAATGCACGGCCAATTTCAGGCAGTTTCTTCGGTCCAAAAATAACTAGGGCAATGACAAGGATCAAAATGAGACCCGGTATTCCAATATTTTGCAGCATCAGTAATTCCTCCTTTTTACATCGCTTGTTTGATATTCTGTTTCCTTTGAGACTCAAAGTTATATAGTTTAAAATCAGCTTCATTTCCACAAATTTGACAATCAAACTCACAAATTTGTTTCATTTCAATGGTGATAGGCTGGATATGCGGCAGAAAAATCATTTTTAATCCTTGATTCACATGTTGTTTGCACACCATGATCATGAAAATACACCTCTTGTCATTTCAATGAAGGTGTAAACGTATCTTCATTGTTTACACCTTCTTCATTCATGTAAAAGTTATTTAAATGATCCGCCTTGAACCGCAACTAAGCAAGAACGGCCAAATGTCTTACCAGGGTATGGATTCCATGTAGAAGGATGCTGAACATCCAAGAATAATGTACGCTCATCAGGAGTCAGCCAAGGCCCAGTTAATTCAGAGCCTTGTGGACCTGATGCAAATTGGAATGGTTCGCCGTAATCTTTTCCATCAGTAGGAACCATGAATACACCACAGTTTTTATAGGCTGCGTACACATTTTCTTCAGTAGCACCGAAGTCCTCCACTACCCACAAATTCCCTTTGCTGTCAAAATGAAGGTTATCCGGGCAAGTAATGCCGCTTTGCTGTCCGCCAGAAATAAATACTTCAAACGTAAACTTTTCACTGCCATGGTCACCGTCTGCAGGCACAAAACGATAAATTTGCCCGTGGAAGTTTCCGTGATTCGAGTTATTAGTTAGTGCTAAAAATACACTTCCATCAAGCGGATGAATTTCTACGTCTTCTGGGCGATCTAACTTTGTTGCTCCTACAGCAGCGGCTGCTTCACGGGTATACGTTAATACATCTGCTTGCCCGGCAAAAAACTTTTTCCCGTCTTTTTCATAGTTTTGCAGTTTTGTATTTGTTTCATAGTCCAGCGCAACCCATTTTTGATTTTTCAGATCTGCTGCATACAAAGTACCTTCTTCTAAAATATCAAAGTTTGCTTGACGGTTATTAGGGTTGAACTTCTTTTTGCTGACAAATTTATAGAAGCATTCACCTCGGGAATCGTCTCCCATGTAAACGACAACTCTTCCGTCTTTAGTTTGTCCCATTGCGGCATTTTCGTGGGCAAAACGCCCAAGGGCAGTATGCTTGCGAACCGCCGCCTTAGGATTAAAAGGATCCACTTCCATTACCCAGCCATAATGTTCATCAGTAAAGTTTGGCCAGCCATAATCATCGCCATATTCGGTATTTTCTTCACATGAAAGAACGGTATTCCAAAGTGTGCGTCCGCCGCTGCAATTTCCCAGTGAACCTTCGACTGTTTTTGCTCCCTTTACAGCCGAGCTTCCAGCTGCTGGGCCAGTTAATTGGATAGAGGTTGTCCCATCCACACGGCGATTGTATTGATCATCCTTAATTAGTACCCATTTACCGTTTTCCTTTTTCACATGGATAACTGAACCGCCAACGGCTTCTTTTTGCATTTTCAAAAACGCTGGATATTGAGCAAGATTTTCTTTCTTATATGTATCTGGATTAATTCCTAATATATTCATATAGTTTTCTGGTTCAGGAAACTCATGGTTTACCCAGATTAAGCCTTCCTCAGAGTTCGTTCCGCCTTTTAAAGCATCGATTGGAAAATAAACGGTAAGGTCTGCGGCATCCCCAAATTTTTCCCCTTTTGAATTAATTTCCTCGCCGTAGGAAGCAATTATATTATAGTGATATCCATTTGGCAGCACGACATCATTTTCCCATGTACGGTCTATCTCTTTAAATGGAACTGTTAAGGGCTTGCCTTTTCCATCTGGCTGCCCATCCATTAAATGATTTGCTGTAGCTGCATTTGCTTCAGGTACCATAACACCAACACCTGTTGATGCTGCTACTACAGCCGCTGTTCCACTTCCCATGTAAGTTAAAAACTTGCGACGATCCATCATTATCCGCTCCTTTTTAAAAAAAGTAACTATAATTTGATTACACCTAAATTATGCATGCAGACTGTTAAGCAGGTGTGAAAGAACCCTATGTTTTTTGTAAATTAAGAATAATAGGTAAATATACTCAAATTATGGTTACAAATGAAGTTTTTCCTCAGATTTCATCATGAAATGGGGTTAAAAGTCGAAACTTGCAGGAAAAAAGTCGCGAAAGTTTGTTTTCTTTTCATAGCAATTGTAAAAATGTCCGTAATAATGTTTACAATAAATTGAATATTTACTTACAAAAAATAAGAAAAAACCACCCACAAACGTTTATTTAAAAACGTTCATGAGTGGTTACCTATTTTATGGAGTGCTAAGAACTCTCTTCCGCTCTTTGCTTCCCACTTTTATTAAACTAACACCTAACAATCCTATAAATGAAAACAGGGCTGGGATGATAAATCCGAAATGATAGCCGGCATTGACCGAATGTGGAAATAGATCGAGTACATTCCCGAAAACAATCGGTAATAAAACAGCACTTATAAAACCGCCCATATTGGCAAATCCAGTGACAACCCCCACCTCTTGGGCAGAGAAGGATTCACGAACCACTGTGAAAGTTAATGCACTGGCTCCATTCCCAAAGCCAATGAGTACAAGCAGACCTACGACCATCATAAATGGGGGATTCTCACCAGATAAAAATAATCCAAACCAGCTTAAAAACGTAATAAGGTGAACAATACTATAGATTTTCTTAATGGAATGCAGTTCATTTGTCAGGCGGCTAATAAAAATACCGCCGATCATCGCCCCAATAAGGCCATACATCATAACCTGGCTGGCCCCCGAACGCGACAAATCAAATACTTGGATTCCGTATGGAACGCCCCAAGAACCAATGAACCCAACATAAGTCCCCACTAATCCAAAATGACAAAGAAAGGTTGCCCAGGCTTGCCGGGCAGATATCACTCGGCTTAGAGTAGTCCATACCTTTTCCCTTTGACGGGTTTGATTTTTCTTTGGCTTAAGGCCCTCATTAAATATTTGTTTTGGTTTTCTAATTAGAACAATATATAACAATATGGACGACATGATTAAAATAATACCGATAATAGAAAAAGGCTGCCGCCAGCCTGCAGATGATATCCATATGGAAAAAGGCACCGTAGCTGTTAAGGAGCCGAAGCTGGCAACTAATGAAACGCCGCCCATCAATTTGACAAATTCACTTGCCTTAAACCACTGATTTAATATTAAAACCAAATTAATAAAAATCATCGAGTCCCCTATCCCAGCAGCAAAGCGGGAAAGGATCAAAACATGCTCGCTAGGAGAAAAACTAAAGACCAGACATCCAAGTCCAGTCAGAATTGTACCGATCATAAGAAATCGATTCGGCCCATATCGATCAGATAATAAACCCACTGGAATTTGAAAACCGGCATAGGCAAAAAACTGAACACTGCTCATAAGGCCTATGGTCGCGGCAGATACATGAAAATCGCTCATTAATTGATCCGTAATGATCCCTGGAGCTGTTCTTTGGCTGATGATGATATAGTAAGCCAATAAGACAGTGGCAAACACTATCCATCTGTAGCCACTTTCCTTTTTATTCATCTTGCTGTCATCTTCTCCCTCTTAATCTCTTATTTCAAATGAAATAATAATTTTAGTATTGGGCAAATACTCGAAAATAATGTATTTTCCTTCGTGCTTCCGTTTAATTTTAGTCGAATAATAATCTTCTCCGCCGATTCTTATTTTATTCTCAGGATCTTTACCGCCATCTACTACATATTCGATAAAATTTTCCTCTAATTTATAAGTCCCTTTGATTACATGTGGGAAATCTTTAATATATGGAACACTCTCGAAACCTAGAAAAACCGCTGCTAGTGCAAATGCCAGTACTGCGCCCGTAAACTTTGCGGCCGCCTTCATGTCTTCAAAAGACAAGCTTTTTTTGCCCTTCTCAATCGTTTTCTTCTTCTTCCTCTCTTGGATACTTTCAACTATTAGATATATAATGATCCATGGAATCACAATAATAGCCAAAAGGACGACTGAAATACAAAAAATGAGCATGAACCAATAAGAACCCATGGATTCACCCGCCTTCAATCATACTATGATAGAATAAAAAACGCCTTTAGTCCATTATTAGATTTTAGCTAAAAATGGGCTAAAGGCGTTTTCGATGCTTATTTACTTTTTAAATAATTTATTTAGCGTTCTCATCGGGCTGATGAATGCCAAAGATATTTCCTTCTGTATCGATATAATACCCCTGCCACGCCATGCCAGGCAGCGCATGCTTAGCCATTGCAACTTTACCGCCATTGTTTAGAATTTTTGCTTCAGCAGCATCGTAATCTTCCACACCCATTGTACAAGCATAGCCATTCATCGCTTGGCCAGGTTCTGGGGCAGGACCTTGACGCTGCATCAATGCGCCATTAATTCCAAGTTCATCATCATTACCCGTCACTGCACCAAAGTAAGGCATACCCGCATAATCACTCCAATCTTGGAAGGTCCAGCCAAATACCTCACCATAAAACGTTTTAGCCCGCTCCATATCATCCACATGAATTTCAAAATGAATTAATCTTCCCATCATAACCTCCAAATTTTAGACCTTTAAAATAACCCAACTATGTAAATTTCTATATGCGAGTTCAAATTCCTTTAACCATTATCGTAATTAAAGCTGAAATTTATTCAATCAAAAAGAATACAAATTCTCGTTCCTTTGCCTAACTCTGTCTCCACATGTATTTTCCCGCCATGAGCTTCGACGATCTGCTTGGCAATTGCAAGCCCCAGGCCGCTGCCTTTATGGGCTTCCCCTGTATTCGTCCCGCGATAATAGCGAATAAATAAGTTTTCTAATTCTTCCTGTGCTATTCCCGCACCATGGTCCTCAATTAAAATTTGGATTTGTCCATCTGCCTTTTTTATGAGAACTTGGATTGGAGTATCAGGAGGATTATGAACGATTGCGTTATACAGCAAATTCATCATAGCTCTTTGCATCAAGATTTTATCGCACTTAAATGGGTAGTTTTCTATTTCGGTCAAAAAGTCAATGTTGGTTTCCTCATATAAAGGATGATTTAAAATCTGAATAACCGACTCCCTAATCACTTCAATCAAATTTTCCTCTTGCTTCTTAAGGGGGAAGGATGGATTCTTTAATTTATAAGTCAGGTTTAAGTCGTTAATCAGACGTTCAATATAATCCGATTTATCTAAAATAATTTCAGCGTATCTTTTTCTTTCAGAGTCGTCCAAATCGTATTCTTCAATTAACTCTGTATACCCCCGGATGGAAGCAAGCGGCGTTTTAATATCATGGCTAATATTTGTGACCCACTCTTCCCTTGTCTTTTCTATTTTATTTCTTTCTATTTCATTTGACTTAAGAGCAGCAGACAATTCATTTAAATGCTGAAAAACCGTTTTGTATATTCCCTTTGGTTTGTATTCACCATTGAAATGACCTTTAGCTAAACTTTGGATCCCTTCAATGATTTTTACAATTGGCTTAGCCAGCTGATTGCTGAAGAAATAGCCAAACATCAGAGCAATCCCTAAAATAACAGTCACCACTATGGCAACAACTAAAATAACATCCCGTATAAGTGTTTCCGATCGGTAATAAATAGTAGCCTTTCCTATGACCTTTTCCGGAAAACCCATGATATAGCTTAAGTCGCGATTCTCCCTTTCTAGCTTTCCTACAAAAATAGTGGATTTTTCTAATGCACCTGTAAACTTATGATAATGAATTAAATCCGCAGCCGTATAATGTACAGGAGCATTTTTCGGTTTATACCGGCTATAGATTTCTGTGCCATTTTCATCTAAGATCTGGATCCAAACATCGCTTTCTTTTAGCTCTGTCAAATTTTGATCCGGTATAATAATCTGTCCATTTTCCATTTGAATATTTTTTTCAAAATCTAATGTATAATAGCTTGGATTTTGATAGGGCAAGAATTGATCTTGATTTCTAAAATTTGTATAGAATAGTAAAACATTAATCGTTAGAAAGGCAAAAAAGGATAGTAACAATGTAAAAACCATGAATGCCAGAAATTGGGCGGTGATTTTCCATTTCATGATTGATTCCCTCTAGTTTGCAGTTTATACCCTAACCCTTTAACCGTTTTAATCCACTTTGGATGACTTGGGTTATCTTCAACTTTCTCCCGAAGCTTGCGGATATGGACCATGATGGTATTGTCAAACCCAATATAGTCCTCCCCCCAAACTGCTTGGCAAATTTTACTTTTGCTAAAAATTTGGTTAGGATGCTTGGCAAATAACAGAAGTAATTGAAGTTCCTTTGCTGTGAGTGAGATAGATTCCTTGCCTTTTCTAACTTCGCCTGTTTTCGGAAAAATTGAAACATCTCCAAACGAAAATTGTTCATGATCATCCATTCTTTGTGAAGCATATTCATTTCTACGCAGCTGCGCTTTAATTCGAAATAAGACCTCTTTTGTACTAAATGGCTTTGTGACATAATCATCGCCGCCAATTCCCAAGCCAAGAAGTTTATCAACCTCATCCGATTTTGCTGATAGAAAAATAATTGGGGCATATGTTAGGTTTCGCATTCTTTGACAGACCTCATAGCCTTCCATATCCGGAAGCATAATATCGAGAACGATCACATCCGGGTTATTTTTTTGACAAAGTTCAATGCCAGCTTGGCCTGTTACTGCCTTGTCAATCAGCTCAAAACCATCTTTTCTCAGTACGGTTTCTAGTAAATTTAATATATCAGCCTCATCATCTATCAATAAAATTCTCTTGTCCGCAAGTCCCGTAAATGACATGATTTTCGAACCCTTTCCTTACAGCCTATATGGCTATAGTACATCTTTTGTGTGAAAACGCAAAAGACCGATAGAAACTCCCATTATAAAAATGACTAAGGATATAATCATCATGATTATATTCATGCTGCCCATATCAAACACATCATTCATCGACGAAACAATCGGATAATCCCATGGGTAAAAAATCCAGTATTTCTCTGAATTGGCGACAAGCATGGATGGGAAAGCCAGGCCCGCACCGATAAGAACGGGAACAGCAAAATGGCTAAACCGGTAACAGAAGTAAAAAATCACGCCCACTATAGGCAAAGCTGATATAAACAAAATACCAAACCGCTTTGCCATCCATAAAAATGGAATGGATTCAAGGCCAAGTGAAAAAGCTACCACAACCATGCCTAAAAACAGCAGAATCAAACTATAGAGGATGATCCCCATTCCAACCGATAATTTGGTTAGATAAACATGTCTTCTTCTAACCGGCATTGCCAGTAATTGTTTCCAGCTGTTGGTACTATGCTCCATTCTCGCCATCATCACAAGGACAATGGTACAAATGAGCGGCAGAACTAGCCAGCTATATACCGCCATACTGCCTTGATATAGAAATCCACGAAAGATTTCCTCCTCATTTTCTGATAAGCCCATTTTCGCAAAATCCCATCCCTGATAAAGAGCTAACAGCGTTAGAATCGTTGTTGTCAGCAGGATTCTTGAGCGTTTTAACTTATATATTTCAGCGTGTATCAATGGTTTCATTTGCCTGACCTCCTTACAAGACATCTTTTCGTTTAAATTGCCACATTCCAGCAATGATAGAAACAAGCAAAAGAATTACGCTGCTTGTTAATAACTCTTTAAACTCCTGATTCACAAGTCCATCCACCATAAAGACAAAGGCATACGGAAAAAATTTAGCACCCTCGGGAAATTGAAATATCACAATCGAAGAAAGAATAACACCAGCAAACCCAATGACAATCGGGATAATCATATTTTTAAAGAAAGAGCTAAACCAATTGTGGATAGCAGCAATGGCTAGAACCATCAGGAGTTGTTTTCCTGCGTATGTGAGATAACTGCTCCATTCAACCGTTTCGGGAAAGTCCATCACATAGCCAACGAGAACAAGCCCCAGCATATTTAATAGAATTAAAATGGCACTTAACAATAGCCCTGTAAGGAACTTTGATACATACACCCCTTCATGACGGACAGGCAGGCTCAGCATTTGTTTCCAGTTATTTTGACTATCCTCCACTTGATAAAGTAAGGCAAAAATAATCCCGATAAACATTGGCAGAAACATCCCCCACCCCAGTACACGATGATTCTCTAATAAAAGCAGATCCCACGAACTGTATCCTGGTCTTGCCGTTTTTAACAAGTAATCATAACGGATGCTAAAATCCAAAAACATCGCAAGCGTAGTTCCTGCCGGAATGACAAGTAAAAATAACCAGACCCAGCCTTTTTTCTGCTTGAAGAATTCCAGCCGAATCAATGTGACGAGCTTCATGCAATCTCCTCCTTGCCGGTAATCTCCAAGAAGATTTCCTCTAAGGAATGCTCTTTCATCATCATTTGGTGCACATCATAGCCATTCATGATTAACTCACGATTGATCTTTGCCGGTCCAAGGCTTGGGTCCAGATAAATAAATCGCCTATCGTTAGTAAAAGGAATGCCTATTTCCGTAAAATATGATTCAACCTCATTTTTAGGCTCAGCCTCTAATTGAATTTGCGCCTTCTGTTTTTTCCTTAAATCATCCATCGTCCCTTGAAATAGCAGCTTTCCACGACTAATAATCCCAACATGGGTAGCCATTAACTCCATTTCACTTAAAATATGACTCGAAATTAATACAGTGATGCCGAATTCTTTTGGCAGTCTTTTAATTAGCTCACGAATTTCGATAATGCCTGAAGGATCGAGGCCATTCGTTGGCTCATCAAGGATAAGCAGTTCAGGCTTGCCGAGCAAGGCCTGTGCGATTCCAAGCCGCTGCTTCATGCCAAGTGAAAACTTTTTCACCACTTTATTTTTAACATCTGTCAACTTTACAATCTCTAATACCCTTATAATTTCACTTTTGTCTGCACCAAGGATTCTTCTAGTAATCTCCAAATTTTCAAAGGCCGTCAGATGTCCATAATAGGATGGTGATTCTACCATGGAGCCTACTCGTCTTAAAATATCCAGACGGTCTTTTTTGATTGATTGGCCAAACACCCTCACTTCCCCTTTCGTTTCCCTAATCAGACCGAGAAGCATGCGAATGGTTGTCGATTTTCCTGCTCCATTAGGGCCAAGAAATCCATATATGCCCCCTTTCGGTACTTGTAAGTTCACCTGATTTACAGCCAAAAACTTACCAAACTTTTTCGTTAGATTTGTTGTTTCAATAATGTATGTCATCAATTTTTCCTCCAATATAATATTTCGTTACAGTCATTCTAACCACCGTACCTTAAAGCTCCATTGTCTTAACCTTAAATCAACCTTAAAAATAAAAAGCCCACAAACATTGATTTCATCAACATTGTGAGCTTTTATGTAAAATGATGAAGCCGAAAATAACGCATTAACAACCTAAGCTAGCTTTCGGATTACTTCTTTGAGCATTTTTTTAAATACTCCAGTAGGTAATGGTATCAAGAACCCCTAAAATTATCATGGCAATCCCAGCTGCCTTTTGAATGGCCGCTCCCAGTTTCCGGCCTTTCTTTTTAATTAATGATCCCCCTAAATCCAAATACCAGATTAGGAATATCGCAATGATCAATGGCAAAGATGTGCCAATGGCGAAAAAGACAGGGAGAACAGCCCCGTAGCTGACAGCTGCGGCCATTGGCATGAGAGTAATAAAAAATAACGTAAACATGGTTGGACAAAATCCAAGCGTAAAGCTTACCCCCATTAAAAATGCACCTAAGCTCCCCTTTGCTTGGAATCTCTCCAAGGCGCTTCCTAAGGAAATGGTCTTATATACTTTAATGATGCCTAACATGAACAGCCCGATGACAATAAACATGGGGCCGACAATTCTCCTTACCCATGGAAAGTATGTAATTAATGATGTTCTTACCTCACTGCCAACAATCCAAACTAAAAGACCCAGCCCAGAAAAAACGGCGATCTTTCCTAATGTAAAAAATAAGACGTTCTTCCAGGCAACCTTTTGCTGAACAGATTGATTGCCATAAACCGTAATAGCTCCTAAATTTCCTGTGAACTGACACGGTGCAACAGCACCAACAATGCCTAATACAAAAGCAGATAAAATCGGGATTCCTTTCGTACTAATTCCGATATTGATCAAAGGCTGAGAAAATAAATTGCTTATTTGGCTAAAGAATTCATACATACCTTCTTCCCCTTCTAACGAGAATAAATGTAATTTCATTATAAGATATAAATATCAAGAATTTGTGCAATAAAAATACCTCTAGGATAAACTAGAGGCATTAATTGTGATAACACTTTATTTAGTTCATGATGCTAATACCATTAGGCGTTTTACCAACCTGAATCGTTTCGATGACTTTATTCTGCTCTGCATCAATCACACTGACTGTATGGTCGAACATATTTGTTACATAAATACGCTTATTATCTGGGCTTGTGACTACTCCATGAGACCCTTTTCCTGTTTCAATTGTTGCTGTTGCCTTTTTAGAATGTATATCAACAACTGTCACTGTATTGGATGGATTCTCTTCTGTACCCTGATTTGCTGCATAGGCAAATTGATCATTACCGTCTAGATAGACTTGTGCTGGTCCAATTCCAACAGGAACCATATCAACTTTTTCAGTTTCAAGGTCAATAACGGCTAAAGCATTTTCAGAATTAAGGGTTGCAATAAGTGTTTTCCCATCAGAGGATATCGCTGCTGTGACCGGGGCCTTGCCAACCTTTATTTTCTTATCCTCTTTCATTGTCTTAAGACTAACAACACTTACAGTATCTTCACCCATATTAGCAATATAGGCCGTTGAACTGTCAGATGAGATCCTAAAGCCATGCGGACCTTTTCCTGTCCCTATTGTTGCTGTCACTTCGAAGCTTGCTATATCAATCACAGACACGGTATTGTCCTCATTATTTGTAACAAGGACATACTTTCCGTCATCTGTAAATACGATGTGAGCCGGATGGTTTCCAACCTCAACTGTTTTTAAAACTTCATTGGTTGCTGTATCCAGAAACAATGCTGTACCCGGCATGTCCATATCCATGGCATCTCCATGGCCGTGATCCATTTTCGGAACAATCGTGGCTGCAAGCATTGTTCCATCTGGTGAAACCTGTACATTATGGGCAGTACCTTCAACCTTAATAGTGGAATCTACTTGATTTGTATTTGCATCTATTTTTGTTATGCTGCCGCCTTCATCGGCTGTAAAATAATAGGCAGCCATTTCTTTTTCCGTATTCTGTTCCTTATCAGGAGCTGAATCAGATGTTTGGTTCCGTGATTCAGTCGGTTCATCTGATTTTCCCTCCTGGCTGGCATCACTGCATCCTGTCAAAATCAGTCCCACGATCAGCAGAACTGTAAATAAACTTGCTTTTACTTTATTCATAATGAAGGTTACCTCCTCGAATTTGAATGACAAAATTAGTTTAATGATGCATGATCAAGGATCATGTGATTAACTTCACTTTAGAAAATAAAGCAAACGAATTTTTTACAATTCCTTGAAAATCCATAAAATCTGCAAAGTTATCAAATAAAATGAGTCTTTTACTTAACTCAATCCCATGTAAACCAAACTAAATGTTATAATCTGCAAAGTTTCTTCAAACTTTTATTGTAAGGTAAGGATGAGAAAATTTATTGCACTGGCAAAAGGTGATCGAATGAACAAACTTTCTATAAAAATCGGGATTTTATTTTTCATCATTATTTTTGGCCTGGAAACCTTTATGTTTTTCTTTTTACATACTGCCATTGTTGACTCAAGGGTTGAAGAAGAGCTTTCGGCCTTGCAGGCAAGAGGAAATTCCCACAGAGATATCCTAGAGAAACGTTTTAGCTCTGATACTATCTCCCATGTCACCTTGATGGAATCGGAAGCCAACACGGATGTTGTGATTACAGATCATTCGGGAAAGGTTCTTGACTCCTCAGATCAAATTCGCAATCTGGACAAATACGTGATGGCAATCCGTTCTTCTATCCCAAGAAGTGGGCGTGTTGTGGAGGCTCATTGGAAGAAGGAGCCGCTGATCGCCACTGTAAGCCCCATCGAACAAAATGGAGGAATCCTAGGCTATGTCTTTATGTTTCAAGATACTAAATCTGTTCATGCGTTAATCAATCGTCTGAATGAACATTTTTTATTGGCTGCATTCATTTCCGTTAGTCTGACTGTTATTATTATTTTCTTTTTATCAAAGGCTTTAACAAAGCCCCTGATTAAGATGAAGGATGCTACTTCACAAATCAGCAAAGGAAACTTTGAAGTTACTTTGGCAAAGGGAGGAAATGATGAGTTAGGCGATTTATCTAAATCCATTCAATTACTTGCAAACGATTTAAAGTATTTAAAGAAAGAGAGAAATGAATTCTTGGCAAGCATTTCCCATGAACTGCGTACACCGCTAACCTATATAAAGGGATATGCTGATATTGTCCTTAAACGAAACCTGCCAAAAGAGGAGCAGCAAAAATATTTAAATATTATTCTTGAGGAAAGTAATCGGCTTTCATTACTTATTAAGGATTTATTTGATTTAGCGAAGATTGATAAAAACACCTTTGCTATTGAAAAGGAACAGATTCATTTGCATGAATTTCTCATAGCCATAGAGAGAAAATTATCACCGGCTTTTATTGAAAGGGGTATGAGTTTAAGCATCAGCAGTCCTTCAAATATTTATATCTTGGCGGACCCCTCCAGATTGGAACAAATCATCCTAAATCTTTTGGATAATGCCATGAAGTATTCCACACAAGGTACCAAAACAGCCATCTATGCTGCAAAGGATAAACATTCTGTGCAAATTGCTGTTAAGGATGAAGGAAAAGGAATCCCGGCTGAAGATCTTCCATATATATTTAACCGTTTTTATCGTGTAGATAAGGCACGAACCAGATCATTAGGAGGTACTGGACTTGGCCTAGCCATTGTGAAGGAACTTGTAGATATGCATGGCGGAGAAATTGCTGTTAAAAGTGAAATCGGAAAAGGCACAGTATTTTTATTATCTTTTAAGGGGCAGTAAACGATGAAAACCATTTTATTAGTAGATGACGAACCACTTATGCTGGATTTGCTAGCTCTTTACTTATCTCCAGCAGGCTATGATTGTTTAAAAATGACATCAGCCATTGGGGCAATAGACTACTTAGAATCCCATCACGCTGACCTCATTTTGCTTGATGTAATGATGCCTGACATGAATGGCTGGGAAGCATGCAGAAAGATAAGAGATCATTGGGACATTCCGATCATTATGCTTACCGCATTAGGCGAAAAACCTGATATTGTCAAAGGATTAAAAATCGGAGCGGATGACTATATCTCCAAACCCTTTGATGAGGAAGAATTGCTGGCAAGAATTGAAGCAGTTTTAAGGAGAAATCAAAGTGATCATGACAAGTTTACATTCTTAGGGCTAGAGCTGGATTTAAATTCCTTTGTCCTTCAGTATAGCGGAAAGCTGATCCCATTAACTCCGAAGGAATTTGCCATGATGGAGATGTTCTTAAAAAATAGGAACAAAGTATTCTCCCGCGAACATTTAATTACCTCCATCTGGGGGTATGGGGTTTCGACTGAAGACCGGACCATTGATTCCCATGTCCGTAATTTACGGGATAAGCTTCGAAAGGCAGGTTTTCCTGCAGACGAACACCTGGTGACTGTTTGGGGTGTTGGATATAAATGGGTTGATAAAAATTAGGAGTAATCCGCCTTTCGCTTAAGTGCCGATAAACATTCACACGTTTCTCAAAGATTCTTCATAAATTCTGCATAGATTTTTTGTAATCTTAAAGCAAGAAAGGGGATGTTATAAATGAAAAAATTTATGATTGGGATATTAAGCGCTGCATTTATTCTTGGAGCAGGATCCTATGCATTTGCCCAAGGAAATGAGGAAGGAATTTTAAACTTTGAACAAATGAAGCCGTTTATGGAAAAAATGCATCCTAATTTCTCTGAAAACGAGTTGAAAGATATGTACCAAGCATGCCATGGTGAAGGGGGCATAATGGAAAACACAAGCCCTCAAGACATGATGAATAACTTTTAACCAGGAGTGATCTGCCATGATGGGAAGACATGGATTTGGGATGATGGGTTTTGGACTGATTGGGTGGCTATTAAATCTCGCCGTTACAGGATTTGTTGTGTACTTTGCCGTCAGGCTTGCGTTAAAGACAAAATAGAAAAATTTAAAGATTAATAGATTGTACTGCAAAAACAAGAAAAAACACGACTTCTGCCGTGTTTTTTTCTTATTCTATTCCGAAGCTTGCAGGTAAAAACAATTCTACCTCCGTTCCATCCTCCTCTTTACTTCTAATTTTTATTTCCCCTTTGTGTAATTTTATAATCTTTTTAGCGATATGAAGGCCTAAACCAGAACCTCCAGTTTCCCGGCTTCTTGCTTTATCCACACGGTAAAATCGTTCAAAAATATTCTCAATCTCTTCCTCTGGAATCCCAATACCGTAATCTTTCACCCGAATGATGGCATTTACATCATTTTTCTCTAAAAAAATATCAATTCTGCCACTGCTATATTTAATAGCATTATCGAGCAAAATTATGATTACCTGCTTTATTTTTAATTCATCTGCCACAATAAGGACAGGCGACTGCTCAAAATGCAGGGTGATTTCTCTTTTATAAACCTCTTTCATTTGCTTTAAAATATCTTGACATAATAATACAAGATTGATTACCTCTAGATCCAACTCAACTTCTTTTTCTAATGAAGCCACATCCAAAAAGGTTTCTGTCATTTTTTGAATTCTTGTTGCTTCAGAGTGAATAGCCTGGATCGCTTCATCAGCCAATTCTTTATCTTCTAGCCCATGTCGTCTTAACAAATTCGCATAGCTTTTTATAACTGTTAATGGCGTCTTCAATTCGTGGGAGGCATCAGAGACAAACTGAGACTGCTTTGCAAAATTATCCTCTAACCTGTCAATCATCCGGTTAAACGTATTGGCTAATGTTTGAAGCTCATCCTTCGTATCATTCAAAATGATGATTTTCTTTGGTACACCGCTTCTCTCAATATCCTCCATGGTATTGATCATATTTGAAATTGGCCGCATAATTATATTCGATATCCATTTTCCGCTAAGCAATGATAAAATAACAGCTAAAATCGTGCTAACACCAAGAATCCACAAAAGAATATCTTTCCTTGTTTCCAACCCTTCCAGTTCTTCTCCAATCTCGATACTTCCCTTAAGGTGGGGTGTGTTTTCTATTGGAACACGTACAATTAACACTTGCTTTTCCTTCTGATCTATCACAATGGCACGTCTTGTAGCTTCCTTAGTATGTACATACTTTCCTTTCACTTTTTTAGAAAGTTCTTTATCATTGGTTATTTCATAAAGAATGCGCCCATCGGGCAGCACAATTCGAATATAGGATTTCTCTGTTAAATGATTCTTCAAATCACTTTTAATTTGATCGGCCCGGTCATTGTTGCGGATGTTTTTCTCAATATCCACTGCTTTTTGAAACACCCTATCCTCTTCCATATTAACGGTCGTTGTCATAAAAAGTATAAATACTACAAAATTGATCAAAATTAAGATGAACAGCATCCAAGCGGTTGTTAATAGATTAATTTTTATGGTAATCCTCATCTGCGTTCTCCTTTATGGTGTAGCCGATACCCCTAACAGTAGTAATTAATGGGGCAGAAAAGTCTTCTTCTACTTTTTTCCGCAAATGCCGGATAAACACATCTATCACATTGGTTTCTCCCTCGTAGTCATAGCCCCAAACATTTAAAATGATATTTTCTCTAGTTACCACTTTATTTTTATTTAAAAGTAAATACACCAATAAGTCGTATTCCTTTGGAGTTAAGTTAATCGTCGTACCAGCCCTTACAATTTCCCGTGTATCAGTGTTGATTACGAGATCCTGTATAGAAAGAATAGAATCCTCCTCAAGGTGCTCATTTTTAGAAGAATGGCGGAGACAGGAACGAATTCTTGCTAATAACTCTTCAATTTCAAATGGTTTTGTTACATAATCATTCGCACCTTGGTCTAGTCCAGCAACCTTATCAAAGGTTGAATTTCTTGCAGTCAGAAGAATTACTGGCAGGTTTTTCTTTTCCTTTCTTAATCTTCTTAACACATCCATCCCGCTTAATTTTGGCAGCATCACATCTAATAAAATTAAGTCTATTTCCGTATGTAAAGCCACTTCAAGACCATCCTTACCATTATGTTCCACTGTCACGCTGTATCCTTCATATTCCAGCTCCATCTTTAAAACACGGGCTATTTGAATTTCATCTTCTACCACTAAAATATGGGTCTTCACCCTGCACTGCCCCCTTTTACATTCCAACGTTTAAGAGGTATATTGAAGCCTCCGAAATTACTTCCAGGCTGTTGCCCCGACTTATTATCTAAATATCTTTTAACTTCATCACTTTAGCACAACATAGCAATATTTTCTCATTTTTAATGGTTTATTAATGTTTTTTTCATCACCTGTTTAGATTCATTTTTTATAGTTAAGGTACCCATTTGGGATTAAAAGTACTTGTATACTGACAAAGCATGAGGAGATCAATATGAATGACAATCTTTTTAAAGCAATAAATAACTTAGCAGGTCATCACCCGATTTTAGATGGATTAATGGCTGGTGTGACGAACTACGCATTATACATCTATGCCATAGTTTTGCTTCTCATTTGGTTACTTGGAAAAGAACAGTATAAGAAGACGGTCGTTTACGCTGCGATTACTGGCATCCTGGGACTATTCATCAACTTCATCATCGGACATATATATTTTGAACCTCGGCCGTTTGTTTCCCACTCGGTCAACTTATTAGTTGAACATGCAGCGGATGCTTCGTTTCCAAGTGACCATACAACTGGAGCCTTCGCCCTTGCACTAGCTGTTTTATTCGTTCATCGAAAAATTGGAATTGGGATGTTCCTGTTTGCCCTCTTAACAGGCCTTTCCCGAGTTTATGTTGGGCATCATTACCCGTTAGATATCTTAGGAAGCTTCATTATTTCAATAGTCATTAGTTATATTGTTTTTAAGCTTCGTCCCTTTCTTGAACCAATCGCAAACAGGATCATCCATATTTATAATCTGATTCCGATAGTTCCGAAAACAACAGAAAATAAAGACATGAAAACATTGAACAAATAACAAAAACACCGGATTAAACCGGTGTTTTTGTTTATCTCTTTTATCATTATTTTTAAAAGGATTGCGAGTTTCAGATCAATTGCCAGCGGGCTTGCTCCTTTTCTTCCAGAAATAATAAAAGAAAATGAACAGGATTAAAAAGAACAAAATGAAATAAAGACTATATTTTGATACATATGTTTCAACTTGTTTCCAATCCTGCCCTAGCTTCTTGCCTACAGTGATAAAAGTAAAAGTCCATATAAATGCTCCAGTATAAGCAAAAACAATGAACTTTCTAAAAGGATATTTATTTATTGCCGCTATATAGGCAGCGAGATGACGAACTCCAGGAATGAAATAGCCAATAATTAAAACTGTAGGTCCAATTTTTTGGAACAGATTCTTTGTCAAACCTATTTTCTGCTCAGTGATATGAAATTTGGGGCCAAATTTTTTCAACAAAGGTAAGCCGAACCTATAGCCAATAAAATAGCTAAGGGAAATTCCTCCTATGGCACCTGTAAATGCACTTAATAATGACATTATGTATGTTAATTTACCTTGGGAAACATTGTAGCCAACATATGTTAAAAGAACCTCATCAGGTATCGGAAGACCAACAATACCCCCAATTAACACCACAATAATTCCCAAATATCCAAAATGCTCAATCAGGTAATCTATATGCTGCATAGTTAATTCCCGCCTAAGAATTAAATAATTTCCTGCTTAATAAAAATATGATTCATTGTCATGGCTGTAATGCACCACAGTCCAATCATTCTTTTTCCCCTGAAAGACAAGCCCCGCGTAACTCACCACTAATTCACCTACTTAATTATCATTAACTAAATCATCTACACGTACACAAGTAAAACCCCTTTTTTCCACTGTCTTTAATACATCCTTTAATGCATTAATGGTATTTCGTGGAGCTTCTATTTCCGCTCCTAGTGTATCTCCGCAGTCATGCAGCAGGATGACATCTCCGCCTTTAATGTTTGATAGACGATGCTTAATCTTGTCACTGCCCCCAGAGGTCCGCCAATCTTGTGCCATAATTGACCAAAGAATAATTTTATATTTACCTTTTTTTATAAAATCTAAAAGATTGAGCATACCCCATGGCGGACGATAAAAAATAGGCTTTTCACCAGTGAAATGTTCAATAATTTTCGCTGTATCCTCCAGCCCCTTGCGAACTTTCCAAGGAGACATAAGCCAGTTTGAACGGTGAATATAATTGTGAATCCCGATTAAATGGCCCTCTTGATGCATTCGCTTAATTAGCTCAGGGTGCTTTTCCGCTTTGTATCCTACTACAAAAAAGGTTGCTTTTACCTTATTTTTCTTCAACAAATCAAGAAGGATTGGGGTATAATTTGGGTCCGGTCCATCATCAAATGTGAAAGCAATCTTTTCCTGGTCACTCCCTCTCTTACATACTTTTAGCCCTAAACCACGTGAAAGAATATAGGGGATGACAGTGTATAATAAAATTAAAAAAACGATCACTAACAAAATAGCACCCATACTAATTTCTCCTCCCGTAATATCTAAGCTCTTGCCAAATGGTAAACTTTTAAATGTTCCATTTGGCCAGAAGGCTTGAGTTGCTTTTGGTCAAGAATCCCACCGAGGATTTCCGCCATTTCCAACGGGTCTTCCACCTTTATACCGTCTTGAAAAGATTGAATAGATTGTTCCCATTGACTCATTTGTTCATCATCCTTTAATATGCTTATTAATTCTTGTTCCAGCGATTCTTGCTGCTTAAGTTTAAAAACCAGACCCTTTTTTGTTAAATACCGCAAATTGACCTCTTCCTGTCCAGGAAGAGCGGATTGAACAAAAACAGGAAGCCTTTTTCGCAGAACCTCACTAATGGTGACCCCGCCTGGTTTTGTAACAATTGCATCCATTTCTTCGTATAAATGATTCATTTCTGCTCTAGATGAAATATAAGGCAGCGGTTTGATGTGATCAATTTTCCATGAAAGAATTTCGTTGTAAAGCTTTTCATTTTTCCCGCATAGCACATAGAAATCAGATTGGGAAGGTTCCTTAGATCTGCTTAATAGTTTCATAATCCCACCCAAACCGTTATTTCCACCAGAAATTAATATTTTAGGTCTATCTCCTCGTTTTTTTGCCTTTGTGTTTTTTGTAATTTCCTGATGTACTGGAATTCCGGTAACAACCATCCTTTTTTCAGACATTTGGTATCTTTTACTAAATTCATCTTTTGTATCTTTGCTAGGGAAGAAATGATAGTCAATTTCCTCTCGACCCCAAACATTATTAATAAAGAAGTCTGTGTAAACATTTATTACTGGAACCTCACATTTTCCCTTTCTTTTTAATTGGTTTAATAGATAGGATGGAAAACCATGGGTGCAAATAATTAAATCAGGCTTCTCTGCCAGGAGCAGCTGCTCCATTTTTTTTAAGAAAAAATAAGAGTACCATTTAAATGAATGATCATTATGTGATGCGGAGTAGAAAAACCTTTTGTAAGCAAAGTCATATGTTTCGGGTGCGTAACGAATCCATTTTAAATACCAGCTAGTAATCATTTTCTCAAGGGTTGGACTCGCGTAGCTTATAAGGTCAATTTTCTTCACTAAAATTCCTTTTGTTTGTTTTTTAACAATATCCATTAATGCCTCAGCCACTTGATGATGCCCTGACCGCATTTGCAAAAAAGGTAAGAATACAATCTTTTTCATATCTATTTCATCTCCTATTAAGAGGATTTGGGATAGTAAATCTACGCTCTAAATTTAACACCAATTTTTTAAAAGCTTCCCATTTTCATTGATTTTTAATGAAACGAAAAGGAAATTTTAAATAATCCCCAAAATTAAAAGGTGTCAGGTCCCTGTGAATTTTTCACATGGAACCTGACACCTGAAGTCAGCTTATTTATAGGTTATACATTTCTTTTTTTAAAGAAATTCACCAAGATAAAAAATAAGAAAATTAGTAAAAAGATCAGTCCTAAATATGGGACATACTCCGGGTTAATTTGTATGGAACTTGCAGTATAATATCCGGCTAAAATAAATGGACTTATCCATAAAACAGTTCCAATAAAGGATAGAAGAAGAAAATCCAAAAGAGGAATGTTGTTTATTCCAGCAAAATACGGGCTGATTTGCCGTATTCCTGGCATATAGAATCCGAATATAATCGTTTTACGCATATTTTTCATATACTTATTTTTCACCTTGGCCCAGCGCTCTTCCGTTATCCCCACGTATTTACCATATTTATGGATAAATGGACTTCCTATGTATTTTCCCATGACATAAGCAAAAAGCATGCCTGAAAAAGCTCCTAAAAGAGCCGTCGAACAAGCAGGGAAGAATTCTAGGCTGTGTTGGTCAATTAACACACCAATTAAAAAAAGCAATGACTCTTCTGGAGCTGGAATTCCAACAATACCTAAAAATAATAAAGCAAAAATAATCAGATAGCCATACATATTAAGATAATCTATAAGGGTTTCTATATTCATAATTTCCTCTATGGTAAAATTTGTATTATAGGGGTTCTTAGTTTTTCTATCAAAACACCCCACATAAAAACATTCTTCCCGTTATTAAACAAACTTAAAGAACTATTAGTTGATCTTTTGAAGTTTATCATAAAAGTTTATTCTAAAAAATAGATATTGATCCTTGACTGATCACATAAATCACTTTTATGAAGCTTACTGGAGAATGAAAACCTTTTAAACAGCCTATTGCTTGGCAGTCAATCAGAATAAGAATCTTCAAAAACAACAGTTTGGAAAGGATGTAAGACATGGAGTCATTTTTAATAGAGTGGTTTCCTTCTAACCTGATTTTGGCATTTTTAATTAGTATTTTTTTGAATATATTAGTTGCTATTTCAGGTGTTTTACCAAGTGCAGCCATTACTGCAGTAAACATCATTCTCTTTGGATTTGAAGCTGGACTGCTGGTCTCTATTACGGGTGAGGCAGCTGGAGCAATTATTAGTTTTATCTTATATAGAAAGGGCCTTAGTCGATTGTCATCAGGGAATTTTAACAAACAGGTTAAACTTTTAAATAAATTAAAAGACACCAAAGGCGCTGGAGCCGTGTTTCTTGTACTTATTCTCAGAGTATTGCCGTTTGTCCCCTCAGGTGCTGTTACCTTAGCTGCAGCATATAGTAAAATGGGGTTGCTCGCATTTAGTACCGCCAGTACATTAGGGAAGATCCCTTCTTTACTTATTGAAGCATACTCAGTTGACCAACTGCTATCACTTAGTCCAGAATGGCAGCTTTTATGCCTGCTTTTCCTTCTGTTGTTTGCAGTAATTTATTATTTTTTAAAAGGAAAAGGACATTCAAGCCAAAAATAAAAAGATGCCCGGTTTTGGGCACCTTAATGGAAATTTATGGGGCTGTTAATTCACTTTCCGTAACCCATTTATGATTCTTTACCTGCTCTCCTGTTGTTGAAGTATAATCAACCATGTAGACAGTTGTATGCTCAGCGGAGTCGATGGTGGCGGCTGCTCCTTTCATTCCTGGCATATGGTCTGCGTTAAGTGTTACCTTAGCACCTGGCTCCAAAGGTTCCTTGCCTACACCTTCCAATTCCTCATGAATAACCCATTTATGATTAGTAACTGGTTCCCCGCCTGTAGTAGGGGTATAGGTAACTGTATATACCGTTGTATCATAAGCTCCAACAATTGTAGCTTCCGCACCTTTCATACCTGGCATATGATCAGCTTGAATAATGGGATGACTTCCTACTGGGAATTTAGGGTTTTCTGCTTCTTTTAACCCTTCTGGAACCTCTCCAGAACTAGTGTGGTTCATTGCTGAATGGTCCATTCCCTCCATATTGCCTTCAGACTGATTATCTTCCTGCGTTGACTCATCTTGCGCTGGTTCACTTTGGGCTTGAGTTTCTTCATTTTCAGCATTGCCAGCATTATTAGTTCCACCACACGCTGCAAGAATCAAGAAAGTAAATAAAAGCAACATTACTAATATCAGTTTGTTTTTCATCCATGAACCTCCTATATTGCTTACTCTTCGTTTTTACTAATAGATTTCCCTATGTAATTTCTAATAAACATCTTATATAAAAAAGCTCACAAACATTGGTCTTATCAACATTTGTGAGCTTTTTATATGGATTTATGAAGCTAATAAATTAGGCATTAACATCATAGCCTTGTTCTTCAATTGCTTCCTTCATGGCAGCAACAGTTACTTTTGCTTCATCAAAGGTAACATCTACTTTGCCAGCTTTTAAATCTACTTCAGCACCTGATACGCCATCTAATTCTTTCAATGCGCCTTCAACTGCTGCTTTGCAGTGGCCGCATGACATGCCTTGAACATCCAATGTTTTCTTTTCCATGACTTTTTCACCTCCTTAATATGGGATGATTTAAACGTTGCCGTTGATTTCCGTTCCAATCAACTAAGCGGTGTTATCAACCTTAAACTTTAACACATCCATTTATTAAAGCTTAACCCGCTTCAAGCGAAGAGAGTTTGTCACTACACTTACTGAACTCAACGCCATGGCTGCACCAGCAATCCATGGGGCTAACAAGCCGAGTGCGGCCACGGGGATTCCTGCTGTATTGTATCCGAATGCCCAGAAAAGGTTTTGCCGGATATTTTTAATGGTTGCATGGCTAATATGAATTGCTTTTGGAATAAGCAGCAGTTCTCCGCCAAGAATCGTGACGTCGGCTGCTTCTATGGCCACTTCTGTACCTGTGCCAATGGCAATCCCAATATCTGCGGTAACAAGTGCAGGAGCATCATTTACCCCATCGCCAACCATGGCAACCTTTTTACCCTGTGATTGAATTTCTCTTACTTTATCGGCTTTTTCCTCAGGCAGCACTTGAGCAATCACCTGATCAATTCCTACTTGCTTCGCAATCGCCTGGGCCGTTCTTTCGTTATCGCCTGTCAGCATGATGACCTCAATACCCATTTCTTTTAATTGCTTAATAGCTTCTGGTGCCGTTTCTTTAACCGTATCTGCTACAGCAACCGTTCCGCGATACTTTCCATCTATGGCGATCAGCATAGCTGTCTTTCCTTGTGTTTCATACTCAGCTAATTTCTCTTCAGCACCTGTGGTGATAATGAGATGGTCCATCATTAATTTCCGATTGCCAACAAGGACATGTCTTCCAGAAATCTTCGCCTCAATTCCGTGGCCAGGTATTGCTGAAAAATCGTCTACTTCCAAAAAGCTGATATCATTTTCCTCCGCATAGGCAACAATGGCTCCGGCTAGCGGGTGCTCAGATCCTTTCTCTGCACTAGCTAAAAGCTGCAATGTTTCTTTATCGCCAGAAAAATCGGTTACTTCCGGTTTTCCCTTTGTTATCGTTCCCGTTTTATCTAAAACAATCGCCTTGATTTCATGTGTTCGTTCCAGGTGCTCTCCGCCTTTAAATAAGATTCCGCTTTCTGCCGCTCTTCCTGTACCAACCATAATAGAAGTTGGGGTTGCCAAGCCTAAAGCGCATGGACAGGCAATTACAAGCACTGCAATAGCTGCTACTAAGGCAGGTTCAAATTGCCCAGGCTGGACAAAAGCAATCCAGATGATAAAGGTTAGGATGGCAATACCGATAACAATCGGAACGAAATATCCGGAAATGATATCCGCCAGTCGCTGAATGGGTGCCTTTGATCCTTGGGCTTCTTCCACTACTTTGATAATGGATGCAAGTGCTGTATCCTTGCCGACTTTTGTGGCCTCCATTTCGATCGCACCATTTTTATTGATCGTAGAGCCAATTAATTTTGCTCCAGGATCTTTTTCGATTGGAATGGATTCGCCGGTAAGCATGGATTCATCTACAGATGTTCTTCCTTTTACCACTATACCGTCTACTGGTATTTTTTCACCGGGTTTGACTATTAGATGATCCCCGACGGTTACTTCTTCAACAGGAATCATCACTTCTTTACCGTCTCTAATCACACGAGCTTCCCTTGCCTGTAAATTAAGCAATTGAGAGATCGCATTGGTTGTATGGCTTTTGGCTGTTGCCTCTAAATATTTGCCAAACAAGATCAATGTAATTAATACGGCACTGGTTTCAAAATACAAATGCGGCATATAGTGCGGATTGCCAATGGTCTTGAATGCTTCATATAAACTGTAAAAGTAAGCAGCACTTGTACCTAAGGCTACAAGCACATCCATATTCGCTCCGCCATTGCGCAGATTCTTGTAGGCTCCCTCATAAAATTGCCAGCCGATGATAAATTGCACAGGAGTAGCTAAGGCAAATTGGAACCATGGGTTCATAAAGATATCTGGTAAACTCATGCCAAATAAATGAACAAGCATCGTAATTAATAATGGTGCCGAAAGAACCGCGGATATAATTAGCTTAATTTTTTTGTGCTGCAGCTCTTTTTCTTTATAGGTTTGTTTTTCCTCAGCTTCGGCTTTTGGTTTTGCATCATAGCCGATGTTTTGGATTTTCTGGATGAGAGCTTTCTCATCTGTTAACCCTGGGTTATATTCAATCATTGCACTTTCCGTCGTTAGATTAACAGTAGCTTGCTTGACTCCCTCTTGTTTATTCAGGACCTTCTCGATGCGGGTAGAACAAGCAGCACAAGTCATCCCGAATACATCAAATTCAGCTTTTTCTGTGAGAACGCCATAACCAATATTTTCGATTTTCTTCGAAATATCTTCAATAGAAACCTTCTCTGGATCATAGTCAACGGTTGCTCTTTCAGTAGTTAAATTAACTTGAGCCTCGACACCATCCATTTTATTTAAAACCTTTTCAATCCGATTGGAACAGGCAGCACAGGTCATCCCTGTTACACCAAGCGTTGCATGCTTTGCCTCACTCATCTTACTCCCCTCCTACTTTGAAAACTGCTTAAGGACCGTCATTAATTCCTCAATGGATTCGTTCCCTTCACCATTTTTGATCGAATCAACAACACAATGCTTAATATGACGTTCAGTAATGGAAAAGCCGACTTGTTTTAAGGCTGATTGAATGGCACTGATTTGCACTAAAATATCAACACAATAGCGATCATCCTCCACCATTTTCTGAATGCCGCGAACCTGACCCTCAATTCTCTTCAATCGGTTGGTAATCGCCTGCTTCTCATCTTTCGTCCTAGGCTGACTAGGGTGCTCATGCAAAAATTTCTTATCCAAACAAATCACATCCTTTCGCGCGTTAAACCACTGGGGGTCAGTCCCCCATCGCTTTAACGCTTTAATATATTGGGGGTCAGTCCCACTAGCGTTGCACAGCTGTTATTAATTTGAATATTTGTAATTATTTTACATTACCTTTTATTCC
>NZ_JBXAFB010000020.1:0-59231 GCF_058792595.1 Cytobacillus sp. MT66 | reverse complement strand
TACATTAGGAGCCTTTTTGTTTTGTGTAAAGAAAATAGCGTTTTTGCATTTTTTTCCATCTGTGCAACGCTAGTGGGCCTGACCCCCGATTATTTAAAGCGTTACCGCGGTAGAGTCAAGGTTTTTAGAATATCCACAATCCTATGATGGTAGAGAGGATAAGGCCAATAATGACAGGCAAAAAGCTTTTTCGTACAAGCTCCAGTACAGGGACTTTTGCAAATCCTGCTACGGCGACGAGTGATGACCAGGCAATTAAGGTTCCGCCGCCAACCCAAATGGAGCTCATTTGACCAATAGCTCCTAGGGTTTCAACATCAACCCCAACACTTCCGCCTAATGCCCCGGATAATGATCCAACCAATGGCAAACCGGAGAATCCGGATCCATCCAATCCAGTTATGGCCCCAATGATTAGAATGCCAAATCCGGAGATAAAGGCGCTTTCTGGAATGAATTGCTGTCCGGAGACAACTAGGTCGAATAGGAATGAAGGCGCGCCTTCAGCATCAATGCCAAAAATCTTGCTGGATAATTCGCCGCTTCCTATGAAGAAAAATCCGGCTATGGGAATGACAGGTCCCATTGCTTTAAATGCGAATACGAAGCCCTTTACAATATTCTCGCTTACGTCGTTTAAAGAGGAGCGGACATTTTTAAACATTGAGGCTGCAATTAGCAGAATCGCGGATACCCCGCCAATTAATGCTGCCCCTGTACCGCCTTCCACTGAAGGGAAGAGATCGGTGAACTTTGTAAGAAACATATAGACAATAATGATTAAAAATACAATCGGAACAACAATAGCAAATAAGGTGCTATATTTGCTTTTTTCGGATTGGTTAATTTTTGCATGTTCTTGTGCCTCTTCTGAGGTTTGATCGATTTTTTCCCAAGCGGCTAAATGACTGTCAGATGGACTTGTAATCTGTTTTCTTAAAGTCAAGTATGCGATGATAATCGCTGTAATACCAGTAATAAGGGATAACACAAGTGCCCGGTCTGCCAGAAGGTTAACATCTGCACCCGCTGCTGTAGCAGTTAAGGTAGGGGCAATTTGGATAACATAGTCCGATGACAATGCCATACCTTGACCTGCAAGGGATATCGCAATTGCTGCACCAATCGGCGGAAGTCCCGCCCGAACGGCAACCGGTATAAGCAAGGCTCCAACAAGAGGAACGGCAGGCGTCGGCCAAAAGAATAAAGAAATGATATAGGTGACGAAAATAATAACCCAATAGGATATGTGGCCATTTTTCATTACCTGCTGAAACGGGGTAATCATCTGTTTATCGGCCCCGATCGATTTTAACGAGTGTAATAGCGCGGTCATGATTGCGATAATAAGGAAAATATTAAATAACTCTCCCGCGGCTACTAAACTAGCATTAAAAATGGTTTGCAAACCTGATGTGAAGGAGCCGGTAAAAATCCACCCGACTAAAAAAGTGACAATAATGGAAGGAACGACAATATTTTGCCGGAACAGCATCGTTAAAATAATGACACAGGTTCCAACCAAATACATCCAATGTGCGGCAGTTAACTCCATGTATAGAATCCCCCTAATTATTAATGAAAAGCAGGCATTGATTAGTAAAATAGTCTATGCTCGCATCTGGGCATAGGTGAAAGTTTAGGAACAGGTCAAAAAAGTTAACGTTATCTCCGCTAGTGAAAGACTGATAATGATGATTTAACGTATTAGTGTGGTGGGGCATACCCCCACTCGATTAGCGCGTCACCGCACTGGGGGCCTGACCCCCACTCGATTAACGCGTTACCGCATCGGGGGCCTGACCCCCGCTCGATTAACGCGTCACCGCATCGGGGGCCTGACCCCCGCTCGATTAGTGCGTCACCGCGATAGGGTGGTGGAGTAGGATGTGCGATTTTTTATTTGGTGCATGTGATGATTCGGTAGTCTATGATTCCTTGGTATTTTTGCATGAGGCTGAAGTGCTGGGGCATGACTGTGTAGAGTTCGGTTTCTATGAATTTGGAGAAGTGAAATTCTTGTTGTGTCTGGTTTGCAGGAAAGGGAAGATTGTTTCTGTGGATTATTATGTCCTTGAACCCAGCTTGCGTTAGTAAAGCACCCCATTCCTTTTCCTTAAGAACGGATTTAAAGCCATAAAATTTCTTAATCTCATCCATCCCAGCTGGGCTAAGAGGGTAATTAAGTGTCAGTTCGATCGCTATCATTCGCCCGCCTTTTTTCAGTAAACGGAATATTTCATTAAGGGCTCTAGGGGCATGTACAAACACGAGAACAGATTCAGATAAAACAAAATCAAAATCCTGATCCTTTAAGGCGCAGCTTTCAATGGATCCTTGGGTAATTTCTACAGGTAAATTTTCCCTTGATATTCTCTTTCTTGCTTTTTTAACCATAATCGGATTGATATCCATTCCTGTTACATTTGCTCCATAACGGGAGGCAATATAGGCGGCCGTTCGTCCGGTACCGCAGCCCACATCCAACACTCGGGAGGTTTTATTGATATTTTCAAAGCTAAGAATTTCCTTTGTCAGATTGAAACCGCCAGGGTGTGCGCTGCCAACGCCAAACTTAGATAGAAAATCCAAATATTTTGAATCGCTAATTGTCATCACCTTCTTTAATCATCTTTTTGCATGATATGTTAGCTAAAAATGAATGGTTCGGCCTGGGCGTTTTAGTTCCGTTGACTAAAAGCGTTTAATTCCGGAATTTTTATCGTGAAAAAATAAGGAGGAAATCTCCCCGCTTAATGGAATATAGTAAAAGATGCATAGCCGCCCAGTATTTCGCGGCAATTAGCCCCGGTCTAATGGAGGTGTATAATGTTTATTAAACAGCCTTTCGATGAGTCTTTAGGGCTCAGTTATAAAAGGATTGATGAATATCATTTAGAAGTCATACTGCCGATAGTACCTTTGTTTGTGAACAGTGCCGGCAGTATCCATGGAGGGATTATTTCATCATTGGCTGATATTGCCATGACAAACCTGATCCCTGCCGATGAAAAGGGAATTCAGCAGGCGGTGACAGTTGATTTGGACGTTTCTTTTTTGAAGCCCGCGACGGGTACTTGCCTCACTGCAAGTGCTCAGCTAACTAAACAGGGTAAAACCCTAGTTCATACAGAATGCTCCATTTTCAATGAAAGTCAGGAGCTTGTTGCTAAATCGAAAGCTATTCTTTTTCGCAAATCATAGATAATCGCAGATAATCAAACATGCCATGGGACAGAGCACGGTTCCCATACACAACCAGGAGGTTTAAGAAATGAGATTAGTAGCGCCCAAGCCTTTTACATATAAAGGAGGACACAGGGCTGTTTTATTATTGCACGGTTTTACCGGAAGCACAGTAGACGTGAGACGGCTTGGAAGATACTTGCAGGAAAATGGCTATACGTGTCATGCTCCTTTATATAAAGGACATGGAACAGGACCGGAAGAGCTGGTTCAAACAGGTCCAAACGATTGGTGGCAAAATGTTAGAGAAGGCTACCAGTTTTTGAGAAATGAAGGATATGAGGACATTGCCGTTGCGGGTGTATCACTTGGAGGCGTATTTTCCTTAAAAATCGGGATTGAACACCCTGTTAAAGGAATTGTATCCATGAGTGCGCCTGCCCAGGAAAAAAGCATCGATGACCTATACAAAAGAGTGCAGGATTATGCAAAAGGATATAAGAAACTGGAAGAAAAAACAGAGGAACAAATTCAGGCTGAAATGAAGGAGTTTGCTGAAAACCCAATGCCTTCTATAAAAGACCTTCAGCAGCTTATCGTAGAGACAAGTGAACAGCTAAACCAGATCAGCTCTCCAATTTCAATCTTATATGGAGGATTAGACGATATCTTATATCAGGAAAGCGCTCAAATCATTTTCAACAGCGTTCATTCAAAGGACAAACAGCTGAAACAGTATGGTCACTCCGGCCACATTATTACATTGGGTGAGGAACGTGAAAAAGTATACAAGGATGTACTTCATTTCATGGAGGATTTAAATTGGTAAGGAAGCAGAGCGGCAGCCCTATCTGCTTCTTTTTTTTTCTGTGTTAAAAAGTGTTTATTGGAGCGAAAATTACCTTCTAAGATTAACAGAGCTCTTTTTTTATAAAAAATTGGGAAAAATATAATGGAACTAGTTCTCCTGCTTTCTATTTTGCCTGCAGGGGTGTATGGTAGATTAGGTTGAATTTACCTATATAATCAAATCGATAGGATGATGAAATGAATATGGCAGTTAAGCTTAAGGTAAAATCTGCATTTGTGAAAAGCATGAAATCGGGATTCCCTTTAATCAAGAAGGAAGCCATTCTAAATATGAATGATTTAGAAAAAGAAGGGTCCCTGATTGAACTCATTGATGACAAGGGGATGTTTCTCGGAAAAGGGTACTATGGGAAGCAAAACAAGGGAATCGGCTGGGTCCTTACCCAGCAGGAAAAGGAAGTAATTAACCAGGCATATTTCGATAAGAAAATAAAAAAGGCTATGGATGACCGAAAAGGCTTTTTTAGGGACAAGGAAACAACAGCTTTCAGAGTATTTAATGGTGAAGGTGATGGAATAGGCGGTTTGACCATCGATTATTTTGCTGGCTATTACCTTATTAATTGGTACAGTGAAGGAGTTTATCACTTTAAAGATGAAGTGATTCAGGCCATTAAAAATACAGGATCCTTCAAAGGGATTTATGAAAAAAAGCGCTTTGCTGAAAATGGAACATATATTGAAGACGATGGATTCATTGAAGGAGAAAGAGCACCCTATCCCCTTATAATTAAAGAAAATGGGATGAATTTTGCTGTCTATTTAAATGAAGGGGCCATGGTTGGCATCTTTTTAGACCAGCGAGATGTTCGCCAAGCAATTCGGGACAAATATGCCAGCGGAAAAAATGTCTTAAATACATTTTCTTATACCGGTGCATTTTCGGTTGCAGCCGCAGCGGGAGGCGCATTCAAAACGACAAGTGTAGATGTAGCCAACAGGAGCGAGAGCAAGACAATTGAACAATTCAGTTTAAATGGGATTGACTTCGAAGCCCAGGACATTATCGTCGAGGATGTTTTCAACTATTTTAAATATGCGGTAAGAAAGAAGCTAGTCTTTGATCTTGTCATACTCGACCCGCCAAGTTATGCACGGTCAAAAAAGCATACCTTTAGCGCCGCTAAGGATTATCCCAGCCTTTTAGAAAAAGCGATTGCCATCACTGAGAAAAACGGTATTATTGTGGCTTCAACGAATTGCAGCACTTTTGGGATGGATAAATTTAAAGGCTTTATCGATAAGGCTTTTCGGGAGGCAGGCAGTAAATATAAAATATTAGAGGAATTTAGACTGCCTTCAGATTTTAAAACCATTGGTACGTTTAAGGAAGGGAACTACCTTAAGGTGGTTTTTATTAAAAAGCTAACCTGAATGATATACTTGAAGAAAATGTCAGAAAAGAAAAGGAGATACGATGACAAAACACAATGAAGCTGGGTGGAATTTTGACAATAGTTATGCCCGATTGCCAAAGTCATTCTTTACTGGCCAAAATCCGGTCCCTGTTCGGTCCCCGGAATTGGCTTTTCTTAACACAGCATTAGCCGCATCTTTAGGATTGCAGGCTGACGCATTGATAGATGAAAAAGGCACAGCCATTTTTGCCGGGAATGAGATTCCTGAGGGTGCTTCACCGCTAGCTCAAGCATACGCCGGGCATCAGTTTGGCCATTTTACCATGCTTGGCGATGGGCGGGCGGTACTCCTTGGCGAGCAGATTACACCCGACGGGAAACGATTTGACATACAGCTTAAGGGGTCAGGCAGAACTCCGTATTCCCGGGGTGGGGATGGAAGAGCTGCGCTTGGCCCGATGCTTAGGGAGTATATTATTAGTGAGGCTATGCATGCACTTGGGATTCCAACGACCCGCAGTCTGGCAGTGGTAACCACTGGTGAAGCAATTCAGCGCGAGACGAGGCTTCCTGGTGCAGTCTTAACTCGGGTTGCGGCAAGTCATCTTCGTGTTGGGACATTTCAATATGTGGCCGCATGGGGGACAGTTGAGGAACTGAAGACTCTTGCTGACTATGCACTCAAGCGGCATTATCCGGATGCTGTGCCGGGAGAGAATCGCTATCTGTCTCTGCTGGAGGAAGTGATCAAACGTCAGGCAGCCCTTATTGCCAGGTGGCAGCTGGTCGGGTTTATTCATGGGGTGATGAATACCGATAATATGACAATCAGCGGGGAGACAATTGATTACGGCCCTTGCGCTTTTATGGACACGTATGATTTAGAAACGGTGTTTAGCTCTATAGATACCCAAGGACGTTATGCTTATGGAAATCAGCCGTATATGGCCGGGTGGAATCTTGCCAGATTTGCTGAAACCCTTTTACCGCTGCTCGCCGATAACGAAGAAGAGGCCATTAAGGTTGCCGAGCAGGCAATTTCGGGGTTTTCTGTACAGTATCGCGCACATTGGCTGGCAGGGATGAGAGCAAAGCTGGGATTATTTCAAGAGGAACAGGAAGACGAACCGCTTATCCAGGACTTTCTGTTAATGCTGCAAAAACATGGTGCTGACTATACTAATACGTTCCGGGCGTTAACGTTTGACCAGCTGGAAGGTTCTGCTATGTTTGCAAGCAAGGAATTTAAAGACTGGCATGCAAAATGGCAGTCTAGATTAGACAGACAAGAGGAATCGAAAGAAAAGGCTAAGCAATTAATGAAGGACAGCAACCCAAGCGTTATTCCCAGGAACCACCGGGTGGAAGAAGCGCTGGAAGCAGCGGTTGAGCGCGGGGATTTAAGTGTAATGGAAAAGCTTCTTAAGGCACTTAGTAACCCATATGCGCATGGTGCAGAACAGGAAGCCTATACGGCTCCGCCTCCGCCATCTAAACGGCCATACCAAACTTTTTGCGGAACGTGAACAGGGGGACGGTACTTTTGTTTTTTGGGACCTAAACAAAAAACATGAGAGCCGTCCCTGCGTTTTTCTGTGTAACGAGGAGTTGTAATTGACGAATATGAACAAGACAATCGGAATTTTAGCACATGTCGATGCGGGAAAGACTACTTTTTCAGAACAGCTGCTGTTTCATACGAAAAGTATTAAGAAGCGCGGCCGGGTCGATCACCAGAACGCTTTTTTAGACAGTCATGACATAGAAAGGCAGCGCGGGATTACGGTGTTTGCAGATCAGGCAATGTTTGAGTATGGCGGTTCTGTTTATTATTTAATAGATACCCCAGGGCACGTTGATTTTTCTCCGGAAATGGAGCGGGCCATACAAGTCATGGATGCAGCAATCATTGTCATCAGTGCGGTTGAAGGGGTGGAAGGGCATACGGAAACGGTTTGGAATCTGCTAAAAAAGCATCGGATTCCTGTGTTCTTTTTTATCAATAAAATGGATCGAACGGGCGCAGATGCCAGCCGGGTGCTTAATGAAATTCGCGGCAGTCTGACAGAGGACGTCTGTGAGATTTCTGAGGCTTTGTCTAATGGGGCGATGTCGGAAGAATTAATAGAATTTATTGCCGAACGGGATGAAGAGCTGCTGGAGCATTATATGGAAAAGGGCTATGAGCCGGGGATATGGCTTAAAACAATGCAAAAGCTGATAAAAGCAGCGAAAGTTTTTCCGTGTTCAAACGGTTCCGCCCTGCAGGATATCGGGGTAGAAAGCTTTTTAGCGAAACTTGATTTATTAACAATGACCGATTTCCCAGCGGATGAACCTTTTTCAGGCCGTGTTTACAAAATTCGTTATGAAGAGAATGGGACAAGGGTTACCTTTATTAAAGCATTAAGCGGCGTATTGCATGTGAGGGATGAGCTTGCATACGGGGGAGGGCAGATGGAAAAGATCACACAAATCCGCCGATATAATGGCAAGCAATTTGAACAGGTCAGCCAGGTTCATGGTGGAGAGCTTTTTGCGGCAACGGGACTAACTGAGGCCACCGCAGGTGACGGAGTAGGGGCGCTTAAGGAAAAAGCGGTCTATGAAATGGTGCCGACACTTAGATCAAAGGTTGTATTTGAAGCGGGAGTGAATGCAAAAGAGGTGCTGCGGTATTTCCGCATGCTGGAGGCCGAAGATCCTTCCTTAAATGTTGTCTGGGAAGAGCGTTTGCAGGAAATCCATCTTCATGTGATGGGGAAGATTCAGCTAGAAGTGCTCGAGCAGGTGATTCGCGAGCGGTTTTCGCTAAAGGTTGTTTTTGAAAAACCAGAAATTCTCTACAAAGAGACCATACAATCTGAGGTTATTGGGTACGGGCATTTTGAACCTTTGCGCCATTACGCAGAGGTTCATTTAAAGATTGAGCCTGGGGACAGAAACAGCGGTATTTCCTTTGAAAGTGAATGCCATACCGATCACCTGCCGATTGGGCTGCAGAACTTGGTAGGGCAGCATATTTTTGAACGGGAGCATCATGGTTTGCTGACAGGCTCGCCGCTAACTGACGTAAAGGTTACGCTGTTAACCGGAAGAGCTCATAATCAGCACACCCATGGCGGAGATTTTCGGGAGGCTGCATTCCGTGCTTTAAGACAAGGGCTGGAAAAGGCGAGCAATATTCTGCTGGAACCGTTTTACCGATTCAAGATTAAGGTTGAACTTGATCAAATGGGCCGTGTGCTGTCAGATATTCAGAACGCTTTTGGCTTGTTTGATCCGCCAATCACGGAGGGAGACCATTCAATTTTGACAGGAATGGCACCTGTTGCCACATTTATGGATTACAGCGCCACTCTTGCTTCCTTTACTAAAGGAAAAGGCCGTATGAGCCTTAACTTTGCAGGCTACCATCGCTGCCATAACGAACAGGAAATCATCCAAAAAATCGGCTATGACAAAAACGCCGACCCAGAGTACACCTCCTCTTCCGTCTTCTGCGCCAAGGGCCAAAGCTTCACAGTCAAATGGGACGAAGCGGAAAACATGATGCACTGCTAAGATTGATGCGCTTTACCACATTACCGCGCTGGGGGCCTGTCCCCCAATGCTTTAAAGCGGTACCAGTACACATTCACATCTTCGGTTATATACATATTTTGTGAAAAAGGCGGAATACTACTTCTGGGAGGTGTTTAATGTGGCAGGTAATGCAAAAGATTATGTTAATCAGAGCTTATCGTCCGTCCAATCTACTGTTGGTTCATTGGAGCAAGCGCTTGGGATGGCGGAGAAACAGGAAAACAAAAACAAAATCCAGCAGGCTATTAATCAGCTTAGGTCTGCACAGCAGGAGTTAACGGGATATCAAGATTGAAGCAGAGGTTTTTCTGCTTCTTTTTTTGTTAGGCTTTTTTAAATTAGGCCGTTGATTACCCTTCCAGGCTCTCCTGTCTGCAAATTAGTGGAAAACCAGGTAACCTTTTCAAAACACATACGTCTAATCCTATGAAATTTGAAAAAGGAGACTGGTCCCATGAATATTTTTAGCACAACAGCAATGGCAGCCCTATTAGCCGGGAATATTGTTTCGGCAAATCCAGCAGTCATTGAGCAAAATGCACAACCCCCAGTACAAATGGAAAAGAGCGAAGAAGTGAAGGAAACGACTGATTTTCTGAAGATCAATGGAACGATCAAAGAGGTAGAATATACCGGAAATAAATGGACGGCTACCATTCAAAATGAAGGTGAGGTTATCGCCAATATTACTATTGATAAGCAATCCCTTCTTTTAAATAGCAGTAATGGTGAGTCTATCAAGCCTAGTGAATTAAAACAAGGGCTTGAAATAGAAGCCTATTATGACAAAAATAAGCCAATGATCATGATTTACCCTCCACAAATAACACCAGAAATTCTAATTGTTAATGACGAGAAAAAGCCTGGGTTTGTAAAATTGGGGAAATTCGATCATAAATTTCTTAGCCTCGATAAACAGCTAAAACTTAATATTGGCAAGAACACCATACTAGAAAATCAGGCAGGGACGGAGCTGAAAGTGAAGGACTTGCTTGATAAGGAATTAATTATTTTTTACTCAGCAACAACAAGGGGTATTCCTCCTCAAACTATTCCAGCAAAGATTGTTGCTTACGATAATCTTATAGAGAAAAAGATGAAAATTGAAGAAATGATAAAAGAAGATTTTATTATTAAAGAGGGTGTAAAGATGATTCCTCTTCGTAAAATAGCTGAGGAATTAGGCTTTACAGTTGATGAAGGCAGCGAAATGAAAGATGTGTTTGTAACAAAGGGCAACATGTCTTTTTCGATAAAATATGGCGAAAAAACATATGGCTATAACCGCAGTATAGGTAAATTTGAACAAGCACCTATTTACCGTGAGGGCAAAGCATACGTTTCAGAAGAATTCCTAGCTAAATTATTAGAGAATTAAACCTGCCTCAGAAGATACAGGCTTTCGCGCTTTAAAGCGTCGGGGGCCTGACCCCCAATGCTTTAAAGCGATAAAACCCATAAAAGATTTTACTTCCATCATATTCTTACCCATTGTGTCAAAAGCTAAAAAGAAAGACGCCTATTTGAAACTTTCTATTATATTCCTCGTAAGTATATTAAATGAGACAACCATGAAAAATGCATCTGGTGTTTTCAGAAGGAGTGATTTGTAATAAAATGGAGTCGAGAGAGGAATTGCTGACTAAGCTGTCAGTCATTGAAAAGTGGGAAAAGGATCAAAGCGGATTATGGTTTTGGGAACGTATCGGCCGTTTGCCGTTTAAAATTCTAGATAAACTTACCCCCAAATTTATTCATAAAAAAATTGGTGCATTACTGGACGAAATTGGTGTTTACATTCAAACTGGCGGACGTTATTTGGTTAGTAAGAAGAGCATCTACAAATTGATTCAAAAGGAAACGAAACAGCCTGTTGAAGAATTCACTGATATAAACGAGCTGCCGCTTTCGACAATGAAAAAGATTAGTGAGCAGCTTACAGAACATAGAAAGAATTTTGCTGCTGTTCAAGGTGCCAGCACGGGAATTGGCGGTATTTTTACCTTGGCTATTGATATTCCGGCCCTATTAGCGATCTCTTTAAAAACATTGCAGGAAATTGCCATCATTCATGGATACGATCCAAGTGAAAAAAGCGAGAGAGTGTTCATCGTCAAATGCCTGCAGTTTTCATCAGCCGATGTGGTTGGAAAAAAAGCCATTCTCAAAGAGTTGTCCAATTACTATAGGGAAGGAAGCAGCTCTAATGAAATGATGTCCCAACTGCAGGGATGGAGAGAGGTCGTCTATACATATAGAGACCAGTTTGGCTGGAAAAAGCTTTTTCAAATGGTGCCCGTTGCTGGAATGATTTTTGGCGCTTATACAAACCGATCAGCAATTAACGATCTTGCCGAAACAGGCATGATGCTATATCAGAAAAGAAAAATTATTGAAAGACTGGAGAAAATCGAGTAAGCAGAAGGATCACTTCTGCTTATTTAAATGGAACCAGCCCTTGCATTGAAAGGGTGATGATTTTGTTTCGGCGTGTGTATTATATTGAGCCGCTAGTCATGCTGGCTACTTTAATTAGATGGATATTTTTATCAGTGATTACAGGTGTGATTGTTGGGACAGGCACGAGTTTGTTTATACATGTACTAGAATTTTCTACAGGCAAAACAGCACATATTCCTCTTTGGATGCAGATGCTGTTTTTGCCGATTGGCGGTATGGTAAACGGACTAATTATTTATTATGGCTACCGTAACGCTTCTAAGGAAAAAAAGGATTCGGTCATTGCCGCTGTACATGAGCAGCATGGGATTATGCCCTATAAAACCCTGCCGTTAAAACCAATTGCCGCGATCATTACGTTAAGCTCTGGCGGATCGGCAGGTAAAGAGGGCCCTTGTTCACATATCGGGGGTACGCTAGCGTCGTGGTTTGGCCATCTCATCCGATTAAACCCCGAACTGCAAAAAAGAATCGTGGCCTGCGGCGTAAGTGCCGGGTTTGCCAGCGTATTTGGCACGCCAATTGCAGGAGCGATTTACGGAGTAGAAATTTTGACGATCGGCCGTCTGCGCTATGATTTTATTTTCCCGGCGATTATTGCGGGTGTGACATCCTTTGAAATCAGCAAACTGTGGGGAGTTTCTTACGGCTATTATCCAATTGGAGCAACTCATTTCTCTGATGGGATTTTTATAAAAATATTAATCATTGGTATGATTGCCGGACTTGCAGCGTGGCTGTTTATTGAACTTTTTGAACAGGCCCGCACATTTTTTCAATGGCTTCAGCAGAAGGCTCAAATTTGGCCGCCTTTCATGCCAATGATCGGCGGGCTGATTTTATCTGTTCTTATTTTATTTATTCCTAGAGATTATCTTGGTTTGAGCCTTCCCATCATGGACCAGGCTTTAGCTGGCGAACACGTCCCCTATCTTAGCTTCCTTTGGAAATCACTATTGGTCGCCATTACGCTAGGTTCTGGATTTTATGGAGGAATTGTAACACCGCAGTTTGTTATCGGAGCGTTAACAGGAAATGTATTCGCTTTTCTTTTGGGCGTTGATCCGGCCCTGGGGGCAGCGGTTGGAATGGTATCGGTGGTTGCTGCGGCATCGAATACACCGCTAGCGGCTATTTTTATGGGTTACGAATTATTTGGCGGGCTAGCCGGAGTATATGTTGTCGGCGCCTGCATTACGGCATACATTGTGATCGGGCATCGAAGTGTTTATCCTGATCAGCTGGTTGCCTATTCAAAATCATTGTGGATGCACCTTGAACCTAATATTCCTCTTGAAAAAGAAAAAATCCACGTGTCCTACGGGCTATTGCGAAAAGTAAGACGCTGGCAGTATCGGCTCCATAGAAAATAGATCTTATAAAAAAGGCTGTCCCGAAAATTCCGGGACAGCCAAATTTTTTAGAGCAGCGTTTTTATATCCTTATGCTCCCCATCCGTAAAAACACGAGAGTCAGTGATAAAATGTTTTTCTTCTATACTATCTAAAGAGAAGGCAGCACCAGGACCTTCTTTTGCGTCAATGATTAGCTGGGTATGTTTCCAGTATTCATATTGGCTTTTGTGCATATAGAAGGGAACACCGCCAATTTCGCCAAGATGGATATCAGAATCCCCTAAACGAAAGTCTCCATCTCTATAACACATCGGAACGGAACCGTCACAGCATCCGCCAGATTGATAAAACATGATGGAGCCGTATCTTTCTTTCAGCAAATCTATTAATTTCAGTGCTTCTTCAGTTGCCACAACACGTTCTGCCATTGTAGATCCGATCCTTTCAGTTTAGAAGAATCCTTGGGCTTTTCTGTCATAGCTTACTAATAAGCATTTTGTTTGCTGATAATGTTCTAGCATCATCGCGTGGTTTTCACGGCCGATGCCTGACATTTTAAATCCGCCAAATGCTGCACCTGCTGGGTATTGGTGATACGTATTTGTCCAAACACGTCCAGCTTGAATGCAGCGGCCTGCGCGGTAAGCAATATCTCCGCTGCGTGACCATACACCTGCGCCTAAGCCGTAAAGTGTATCGTTAGCAATTTCCATTGCTTCATTAAAGTCTTTGAATGTTGTTACAGCAAGAACTGGTCCAAAGATCTCTTCTTGGAAGATACGCATTTTGTTGTTGCCCTTGAAGACAGTTGGCTGGATGTAGTTTCCATTTTTAAGGCCTTCGCCTAGGTCGTTTTCTTTGCCGCCAATTAATAATTCAGCGCCTTCTTCTTGTCCTAGTTTAATATAAGATAAGATTTTTTCTTTTTGCTGATTGGAAGCCTGAGCACCCATCATCACATCGGTATCAAGAGGGTTGCCGACTTTAATTGCTTTTACACGTTCCAAGGCGCGTTCCATAAACTTATCATAAATGGATTCCTGGATTAAAGCACGAGAAGGGCAAGTACAAATTTCGCCTGAGTTTAATGCGAACATAACGAAGCCCTCGATCGCTTTATCTAAAAATTCATCATCTTTATCCATTACATCTTCGAAGAATACGTTAGGAGATTTACCGCCAAGTTCAAGTGTGACAGGAATAATATTTTCAGTTGCATATTGCATAATTTGACGGCCAACTGCTGTTGAACCAGTGAAAGCAACTTTTGCAATACGAGGGTTTGTTGCAAGCGGTTTACCGACTTCAATTCCATAGCCGTTTACAATATTAAGTACACCCGCAGGAAGCAAATCTTGAATTAATTCAGCTACCACTAAAATGGATACTGGAGTTTGTTCTGCTGGTTTTAAAACAATGCAGTTACCTGCAGCTAATGCCGGAGCAATTTTCCATGTCGCCATAAGAATTGGAAAGTTCCAAGGAATAATCTGTCCAACTACGCCAAGTGGTTCGTGGAAGTGATAGGCAACAGTATCATTATCTAATTGAGTTGTGCGGCCTTCCTGTGCACGGATGACACCAGCGAAATAACGGAAGTGGTCAATAGCTAATGGAATATCAGCATTTAATGTTTCGCGGACAGCTTTACCGTTATCCCAAGTTTCAGCAACTGCGATCATTTCCAAGTTTTCTTCTAAACGATCAGCAATTTTATTTAAAATACGAGCACGTTCTGCAGTAGATGTTTTACCCCAAGCATCTTTCGCTGCATGTGCAGCATCTAAAGCAAGTTCAATATCTTCTGCTGATGAACGAGCAGCTTTTGTAAAAACTTCGCCAGTTACAGGTGATTTATTTTCAAAGTATTCACCCTTAACAGGTGCAACCCATTTACCGCCGATGAAGTTATCGTACTTGTCTTTGAAATGGATAAGTGCGCCTTCAGTGTTAGGATTTGCGTAAATCATTGATGAATCTCCCCTTAATTGTAGACGTTTATTTGAAAACATAATAATTATTATTTACTTATAATAATTATCAGGTGATCTCCAAATAATCATGCTCCTTTTTTAAAATAAATACAAGGGAAATGACTTTGGTTACTTTTTGGAAAAGGAGGCAAAGATGTCGTTTCAATCCTTGCCATATGATATAATAATTTGTCCAAAAAAATACAAAAGATCTAATCAGGAGGGTGCCATGTCATATACAGATGCAACAATTCAAGAGAATCAGCCGAGTCGCCGTAGAATGATTTGGTTCGTGGCTTTATTCATCGTAGTTGCGGCCGCTGGATTGCTTTACGTAAAATGGTGGCCTTATTTTAATAAAACAATCTTGGCAGCACAAACACATTCTATTGGAGCTTCTATTTTAGGAGATCTTTCGAATGAGAAGCCTTCATTGCAGTCCGCTTTAGATTATGCACTTGTTTATTTTAACTCTGTTTGGAAGGCTGCGATTTTAGGTATTTTACTGGGATCATTGCTTCAAGTATTATTGCCGACACAATGGCTTCTTAAAGTGCTTGGAAAAACTTCGTTTGGAAGCACAGCAATTGCCGGGCTAGCTGCAGTACCAGGCATGATGTGTACTTGCTGCGCAGCACCGATGGCTGTTGGCCTTCGGAAAAAGAATGTTTCGGTCGGGGCAGCATTGGCTTTCTGGATTGGGAATCCAATGATTAACCCAGCGACTCTTATTTTTATGACCTTTGTTTTATCATGGAAGTTCACGTTAATCCGGCTTGTGTTTGGACTTCTTTTAACCTTTGGTGTCAGTTATTTGGCCAATCGCTTTGTAAAAGATGTTCAGCCGGTTAATCTTGATAGGATGATTGAAGAGGTTAAACAAGAGGAAGGCAGCTTTATTAATAGATGGTTAAAAAGTATAGGGAATATGCTGCTTTATATTGTACCTGCATACGTGCTATCCGTTTTGCTTTTAGGGGCGGGCCGTGTTTGGCTGTTCCCGCAATTAAGTGATACAGCGGCAAATAGCTTGATCGCAATACTGATTTTTGCCATCGCTGGAATGCTTTTCGTTATCCCAACTGCTGCAGAGATTCCTATCATCCAGACCTTTATGGCATTGGGACTTGGCGGCGGACCTGCAGCTGCCTTGTTAGTTACATTGCCTGCTATAAGCTTGCCATCTTTACTAATGGTGGCTAAATCTTTTCCAAAAAAGGTTTTATTTTTCGTCAGTGTATCAGTAGTTGCTCTTGGCATTGTGAGCGGTCTATTGGGAATGTACCTATTGTAAACAAGTAAGGCGGTACTCCGCTTCCTAAAATGGGAAGCGGGAGTACCGCCTTTTATTTATTATTGGGACTATACCACCTTAATTCAGTATAAGGAATGTGAATATTATTAATAATTTAAATAGTTTTACAATATTAATAATCCATGATAAATTATTGATAAATCATGACACAGAGACGGTTTTTCTAGTCAGTTCCATTATGTATGAAGGTGACTCAATAATATATGAGCTGGGGGACATTGAGATAATGATAAATAAAGTGGCCAATTCGGCAGAAGAAGCTGTAAGCAATATAAAAGATGGCAGTACGATCTTGTTTGGCGGTTTTGGAGGAGCAGGAGTACCTTACGAATTAATCAAGGCACTTTTAAATCAGGGTGCAAAGGATTTAATTGCTGTTAGCAATAACCCTGGTCTTCATCATACAGGGCTTGCTGCATTAATTGAGAATGACCGTATCGCGAAAATTATGTGTTCATTTCCTATTTCAAAAGATAGCTATGTATTCCTGAAGAAATTTAAAGAAAGAAAAATAGATTTGGAATTAATTCCACAAGGGACACTTGCAGAACGTCTTCGCGCAGGTGGTTCCGGAATCGAAGCCTTTTATACTCCAACAGGTGTGGGTACGGAAGTCGCCGTGGGAAAAGAGATTAAGGAATTTGATGGGGTTACATGTATTCTGGAAAAGGCCATCAAAGGTGATTTTGCATTTGTTAAAGCGAAGAGGGCCGATCGATGGGGAAATCTTGTCTACAATAAATCTGGCCGGAACTTTAATCCATTAATGGCCATGGCTGGAAGGATATCCATTGCAGAAGTGGATGAAATTGTTGATTTAGGGCAATTAGATCCAGAGTGTATAGTCACCCCAGGTATCTTTGTTCAACATGTTGTGAAAAGGAGTGAATCGTAATGTCAAACGGTTTAAGTATAAGAGAACAAATTGCCAAACGAATTGCAGAAGACCTCCATGAAGGATATATTGTCAATTTAGGCATTGGAATTCCAGTTATGGTAAGTAATTTTGTTTCAAAAGAAAAAGAAATTATTTATCACAGTGAACAAGGTGTTTTGGGAATGGGCTCAGCGGCATCGGAAGAAGAGGCTGATCCAGATTTGATAAATGCTTCGAAAGAGCCGGTCACGCTTGTATCAGGTGGAAGCTTTTCGCATTCTGCCGATTCCTTTGCTATGACAAGAGGCAGACATATTGATGTTGCTGTTTTGGGAGGAATGCAGGTTTCTGAAAAAGGTGACTTAGCAAACTGGAAGGTCAAGGGTGCCGAGCTAGGAAGTATTGGCGGAGCAATGGATATTTCAATCGGTGCTAAAAAGCTTTATATTGCAATGACACATACAACAAAAGATGGCCAGCCAAAAATTGTAAAAGAATTGGATTACGCTGTAACTGCGTTAAATTGTGTTGATCGGATTTATACTGACATGGCAGTAATTGATGTAACTAAAGAGGGGCTTGTTCTAAGAGAGGTTAGTCCTGGTTATACAGTAGATGATGTTCAAAAGGCGACAGAACCAAAACTAATCGTATCTTTACTATAAAGATAAATTAGTCAATATAAATTCAGGAGTGGTACGTTTGGTTTCAGAAACATGCTTAACAGAAGAAGAGAGACTAAAGACAATTAAGAGAATTGAAGAAAAGCTGTATAAGCTGTCAAATAGTAAACTGACACATTTGGAAAAAGTATTAGAAAGAGAAGAAATTAGGATTCCATATATTCAATATATTGGAGATTTACTAGGAATACATAAGGTTAATGATCAATTGGTAATGGAACTGGGACCGCAAAATTATAATACTGCCAATGTTGCACACGGAGGAGCTTTATATACATTTGCAGATATTGCATTAGGATCTTATATTGGTAACCAGCTGCCTCCTAATAAAAGAGTGTTTACTCTTGAAATGAAAATGAATTTTATAAAAAAAGGTGTGGGCGAGAAACTCATTGCAAAACCAAGGATTGTGCAATTTGGAAACCGGATCGTTTTTGGAGAATGTACAATTTTCGATGAAGAAGGAGACATTGTTGCTAATTCGAATGGAAGTTTTTATATAACGACAATAAAGTAGTCCTGCTAAATGAATGACAAACTGGCCATGCAGGACAGAAAACGGAGACGGTCTCCTGCTTCCCAAAAAAGGAAGAGGGAGAACCGCTTTTTTTGTTTTTCAGCATCTGTCCATTTTCTAGATTAGATTTCACCAATAAATGGTATATATGTCATAGAGAGGAAGGTAAAAAGGTATGATGCGAATATTCAGAATATTATATATGATTGGAGTGCGTGAATAGAAACCTAAAGAGGAGATGATGGGCAGTTAACAACATCAATACGGAAAGAACACGATCAAACTAACATTTTTTGAAAAGGAGTGACAGCTGTTGAAAAAAGGTATTTTGTTTGTGCTTGCTTTCGTGCTTATGATTACAGCACCATTTATGTACACAGACAGTGCTGAAGGTAAAACCGTGAAATCAAAGGAAGTTAAGGTTTCTGGGCTTGAAAATCAGGCTGAAATCCTCATTGATAAGTGGGGAGTCCCTCATATTTATGCTTCCACCAAAGACGATGCGTTTTTTGTACAGGGATTTAATGCTGCGCGTGACCGGCTTTGGCAGATAGATCTGTGGCGGAAACGGGGGTTAGGTCAGCTTTCAGAGGTTTTAGGACCTTCCTATGAAGAACAGGATAAAGCAGCAAGACTATTTTTATATCGTGGAGATATGGAAAAAGAATGGAAAGCATATGGTCCAGATACAGAGAGAATTGTTACATCCTTTGTAAATGGAATTAATGCTTATGTAGAAATGACCGAAAAGGATTCGGCATTGCTGCCAGAAGAGTTTAAGCTTCTTGGTTACAAGCCTTCTAAATGGGAACCAGAGGATGTTGTCCGGATTCGCAGCCACGGTTTAACAAGAAATATCAAGAGTGAAGTTTCACGTGCCATCACACTGCGTCAATTTGGCGAAGAAGCTGAAAGCATCAGGAAGAAGCTAGAGCCAGATTGGGAAGTAAACATACCTAAGGGACTCGACTTATTCGATATTCCCGAAGATGTACTGAATACTTATGACCTTGCAACTAAAGGGGTTTATTTTGATAAAGAGGCATTAAAGGTAAAAACAGTCTCTTTAGATGAACAGATTGAATTTGAATCCGGGCTGGGAAGCAATAACTGGGCTTTAAGTCCGGAAAAAACGAAAACGGGCCGTCCGATTTTAGCCAATGATCCACATCGAACGCTAGCCGTTCCTTCACTGAGGTATATTGCCCATATTTCTGCACCCGGTATGAATGTAATAGGTGGCGGTGAGCCTGTATTGCCGGGTATTTCTATCGGTCATAATGGGACAGCTGCGTTTGGATTAACTATTTTTTCAATCGATCAGGAAGACCTTTATGTGTATGAAACAAACCCGAATAACCCTTCCGAATATTTATATAAAGGTCAATGGGAGCCGATGAAGAAGGTACAGGAGAAGGTTGCCGTCAAAGGGAAACAGCCGCAGACAGCTGAGCTTGAGTTTACACGCCATGGGCCTGTTATTTACAAGGATGAGGCAAATAATCGCGCATTTGCTGTAAGGGCTGCTTGGCTAGAGCCTGGAATGGCGCCATACTTGGGAAGTCTATCCTATATGGGTGCCGAAAGCTGGGAAGATTTCCGTGAAGCAATGAATAAGTGGGGATCCCCTTCTGAAAACCAGGTATTCGCAGATATTAAAGGTAATATTGGCTGGAAGCCGGGCGGATTGACACCTGTTCGTGATAACTGGGATGGATTGCTGCCTGTACCAGGTGACGGAAGCTATGAATGGGATGGGTTCTTAAATCAGGAAAAACTGCCATCCGAATACAATCCAGACCGCGGATGGGTAGCGTCGGCAAATGAAATGAACCTGCCGGATGATTACGATTATAAAAAGTATAAGCTTGGGTTTGAGTGGAGCCTGCCATATCGTTCACAAAGAATTAAAGAGGTTTTAAGCAATACAAAGAAGATGGGAATTAAAGATTCACTGCGATTGCAGACAGACTTTGTTTCCATGCCTGGCCGCCAAATTACAAGCCTGCTGGATAATCTGGAATCAGATGATAAAAAGGTTCAAGAGGCTTTGAAAATGCTGCAAAAATGGGATGGAAATCTCGATGTGAATTCATCTGCAGGTGCCTTATTTGAAGTCTGGTATCAGCATCATCTAAGAAAAGCAGTCGTTAGTCAGGTATTGCCTGAAGAAGCTGCGAAAAAGGTTGGTTCCGGTGATCCTTTAGCGGTAATGGAACTTTTGCAAAATCCAGATCAGCGATTTGGCGATAATCCGGAAAAAGCGAGAAATGATGTATTGCTTGCCAGTTTAAAGGATGCCATTGCGCATGTTGAGAAGCTGCTTGGGCCAAACATGAAGAAATGGAAATGGGGAGATTTGCATCAGGTTTATTTAGAACATCAGCTCTCTGATTTAATGGATGATAAAACGAAGGAAAAATTTAATGTTGGGCCATATCCGCGCGGAGGCAGCGGTGATACCGTTGGTGCAACATCGTATAATCTCTCTAATTTTAGACAAACAAGCGGGGCTACCTACAGAATGGTACTCGATGTCGGAAATTGGGATAATTCTATCGCTGTCAACAGTCCTGGCCAATCTGGGGACCCAAATAGCGAGCATTATGACGATTTATTCAAAATCTGGGCTGAAAATGATGCCTTCCCATTACTTTATAGCCGCAAAAGTGTTGAGAAAGAGACGAAAGAACGGATTAAGCTGGTGCCAGTTAAGTAAATATAATAGATTTAAAATCCTTGCAGCTGCTGTCTGCAAGGATTTTTTCTATTAGGGATTTAATGTTAAATAAGAACTTATTGAAGGATATCAGACTCTTATGAAAAAATAGAGTATATTAAGATATAAATATAGATAGAGGGATGTGTTTCGTTGGAAATTTCCTTAATCCGGCATGGCCGCTCCAGGCATATTGATCATACTCGTACAGCTGCAAAGGAGTTCCGGCATTGGGTTGAACAATATGACAGCAGCGGTGTGTTTGTGGAGAATCAATACCCTGAGTTCACACGTAATAAAATATCGGCTGCCAGCCTGGTTATTACAAGTGATTTGAAGCGATCAGCAGAGTCGGCTGTTCTGTTAGCTCCCAAAGCGGATATTATATCTGATGCCTGTTTTCGCGAAACAGAACTGCCGGCATTGAGGAATATTCCATGGCTGAAAATGAGCCCTAATGTTTGGCTTGTTTTGGCTAGGTGTCTATGGTTTGCTGGTTATTCAAGACAATGTGAATCTAAGGAAAGCGCCAAACAGCGGGCCAAACAGGCAGCAGAACAATTAATAGGTTATGCCCAAAAGCATCAATCGGTTGCATTGGTCGGCCACGGCTTTTTCAATAGATTCATAGCCGAAGAACTGCAAAAAAAAGGCTGGAAGGGAAAAAGAAAATCAAACGCAAAACATTGGCATTGCACAACCTACACTTTAACGCATTAAACCATCGGGGGCCTGACCCCCAGCGATGTAACGCGTTAAACCATTGGGGGCCTGACCCCCGGTGCTTTAGTGTGTTAAAGGGCGGGGCTGCTTCCTTTGGGAGGATTTTCGCTGAGTTTTGCTGAAGTTATCAGTATTTAGGAGGGATGGAACAGTGAAATTTGTTAAGAAGGATGAATGGTTTAGGTTTCGTGATGGTCAAGGGAATTTGATTGAAAGGAAGACGGAGGTTCGGGTTGATCCGCTTACTGGGGAGACGTCACGCATCATATTTGATCCGGGGATAAAGTTTACTCCGCCTGATTTTACACGGGCAGCTGAAGAGACAGGCGGGGCAAGGTGTCCGTTCTGTCTGGAAAATTTATATAAGATGACTCCAGTTTTTCAAGAGGAAATTGCTGAACAAGGCAGAATCATCCAAGGAGAAGCGGTTGTTTTTCCGAATCTTTTCCCGTACAGCAAGCATAATGGAGTAGTTGTTCTTTCTAAAAAGCATTATTTGCGTTTGGAGGAAATGACTGTACCACTTATCAAAGATGGTTTAGCAGCAGCTCAAGCGTACGTCCAAAGGATAGTAGAAACCGATAAAGATGTTCGCTATGCATCGATTAACTGGAACTACCTGCCTTATTCTGGCGGCAGTATCCTGCATCCGCATTTACAGGTGGCGGCTTCTGATTCTCCAACGAATTACCAGGCGCTTATCAACGAAAAGATTAAAGGGTTCAATAGTGAAAAAGACTATTTTACTGACCTTTATGAAAAAGAAAAGTCTCTTGGAGATAGATGGATTGGGGAAATAGGAAATACAGCCTGGATGCATGCCTATTCACCAAAGGGCCAAAATGATTTTCTTGCGATTTTCCCGGAAAAGTATTCCCTTGATGATATTGTGGAACAGGATTGGATTCATTTTGCGCAGGGGCTGCAGGCGGTATTTGCTGCATTAACCGACCAGGGCTTTGCCAGCTTCAATATGATGCTTACTGTTCCAACTGAAGCAAGTGCAAAACAATCGATACATGCCCGGTTAATTCCAAGATTTACGATCGGGATGATGGATACAAGTGATATTAATTACTTTCAAGCATTGCACCAGGAGCCCCTTACATATAAAATACCGGAAGAGGTTGCAGAAAAAGCGCGAGAGCATTTTTCAAATCTATAACAGCGGGATAGGAATCCTCCTCATAATAACCAGAGTAAACCTGTCCCCGTGCTTTTAAAAGGATGTGCTATCATGAAACAAAATGAACCATTACTATCATTTGAGTTTGCTGATTCGACTGGCCAAGTAAGGCCGCTTACTTTTCGAAAGCCAATCAGGGTAATTGAGGCTCGAAAGCTAGAAGAAGTCTTGCCATGCTTTCAGCTTGTTCAGGATGCAGTTGATGAAGGGCTTTATGCTGCTGGCTTTCTTTCCTATGAAAGTGCACCTGCGTTTGATTCAGCTTTTCAGGTAGTGGAAGGAGGGACCCTGCCGCTTCTTTGGTTCGGGATTTTTTCAGAGCCTGTCTCCGAGGAGATATCAAGTCAAGGGAACTACTCACTCACCGAATGGAAGCCTTCTGTTACCAAAGAAGAGTATGATCAATCGATTATTTCCATAAAGGACTCGATTGAGAGCGGCGATACGTATCAAACGAACTATACAATCAGGCTGAAATCTGATTTTCAAGGCGATGATCTATCGTATTTTCAAAAGCTAAAAAGAGCCCAGTCTTCGAATTATTGCGCTTATATTCATACCGGTAAACATAGTATTCTATCTGCTTCACCTGAGCTTTTCTTCCATTTAAAAGGTGATACCATTACAACTAAGCCTATGAAGGGAACAGTTAAAAGGGGAAGAAGCTATGAAGAAGATCAGGCAAATGCAAAATGGCTATATCAATCTGAAAAAAACCGTGCAGAAAATGTCATGATCGTTGATTTGCTGCGGAATGATTTAGGGATGATTGCGGATAAAGGGACTGTGGCCGTTTCAAGGCTTTACGACATTGAACCTTATCCGACTGTTCATCAAATGACTTCTACCATTACGGCGAAAATCTCTGAAAATACCCAGATTGCTGATATTTTTAAAGCACTTTTCCCGTGCGGCTCGATTACTGGTGCGCCAAAAATCAGCACGATGAAAATTATCGCAGATCTAGAAACTGCACCGCGTGAGGTTTATTGCGGGACGATTGGCTTTATTACTCCAAACAGGGAAGCGGTTTTTAATGTGCCGATTCGAACGGTTTTGATTGAGCATCAAACCGGAAAGGCAGTGTATGGGGTAGGCGGCGGTATTACCTGGGATTCAACGCCGGATGGAGAATATGACGAGATCCTTGCCAAAGCAAGACTTCTTGTGGAAAATCGCCCTGAGTTCCAGCTGCTGGAAAGCTTATTGCTTGAAAATGGAGATTATTTTCTGATTGAAGAACATCTAAAACGCCTGGAAGAATCAGCACAATACTTTGGGTTCTTAAGTAATTTCGCAAAGATTAAAGAGGCACTGCATGAATTTGCTGACAAGAATAACAGTGGCGTCTATAAAGTTCGCTTGCTTTTATCAAAAAATAACGAACTGACCCTGGAAGCACAGGAATTAGCAAAGCAGGAAGGGGCAGTGAAAGTTATGCTTGGGAGTCAGCCAATAGATAACGACGAGCCTTTCCTATTCCATAAGACGACTAACAGAGCAATCTACACGCGATTCCAGGAGAAAAAGCCTTCAGATATTTTCGATGTGCTTCTCTGGAATAAAAGTGAGGAACTGACTGAATTCACGAATGGGAATGTAGTTCTGCAGATAAATGGGGAATTATGGACACCCCCTGTCCAAAGCGGGCTGCTCGCTGGAACATTCCGCAGCAAGCTTATTGCAGCAGGTGAAATCCGTGAAAAAATACTTACCATATCTGATCTAAAAAAGTGCGAAAGAATATGGTTCATTAATAGTGTCCGAAGATGGGTTGAAGTTCAATTAACAGACACCCATTCACCGCAATTAGCAGTAAATAGGTAATTACATGGAGGAAAACATCATGAAAAAAGTAACATTATTTAGCTGGCTGTCAATCGTAATGCTTGCCGTTTTGGTTGCGGGCTGCCAATCTGCAGACAATAATCAAGTCGAAACCAATGATAATAATCAGCCAAAAACAGAAGAAACCAGTTCGTATACGGTAAAGGATGACCGGGGAAAAGAAGTTAAGCTTGAAAAAATACCAGAAACCGTTATTTCCTTGCAGCCAAGCAATACTGAAACCTTATTCGCTCTGGGTGTGGGAGATAAAGTTATCGCTGTAAATGAGTTTGATAACTATCCCGAGGAGACAAGCAAATTAGAACGCGTAGCGGATGCTGTTAATATCAATGCCGAACGCATTCTTGAACTTAATCCAGATGTTGTATTTGCCTTTTCGAACGGTGATGAAACTGCCATAAAGCCGATAGAGGATGCCGGGATTCCTGTATTTATTATTCAATCGGCACTTACTTTTGAAGATGTGTATGATGATATTAAACAAATTTCTGAAGTTATGGGTGTAAAGGATAAAGGAGAAGAGTTAGCTGCCAATATTCAGACGAAAGTAACGGAGGTTGAAAATAAATTAGCTGACATTGACAAAAAACAGCGCGTTTATTTTGAAATTAGCCCTTCGCCAGATATTTATACAACAGGAAAGAATACATTCCAGCAGGGAATTTTACAAAAGGCAGGCATAGAGAATATCTTTGGTGAACAAGAAGGGTGGATTAAGGTCTCTGAAGAAGAAATATTGAAACAAAATCCAGATATTATTGTGACTACGGTTAACTATGCAGATGACCCAATCGCAGAAATAAAATCACGCCAAGGATGGGATAGTTTAGATGCTGTAAAAAATGACAAGGTCTTCTTCCTTGACCCGGATATTATGTCACGTCCAGGACCAAGAATTGGCGAAGCTGTTGAATTAGCAGCGAAAATAGCATATCCCGAATTATTTTAACTATATGACAGGAGGCAGTTCTCAAAGAGAACTGCCCTTTTTCATGGATACCCGCATTTAAAATGGAGAACGATAAGCAGAAAAGGAGGTTTCTAAATGAGTCAAAAAATGACTGGAAAAGAGTCTAGTGAAGAGAAAGCAAATCTTCAGGAGGTTCTGAAGCATTCCATAGATGTGGAAGAGGATTTAATGCGGACCTACTTAATAACAGCCGAACGCATTCATGATGACGATCAGCTAAAAGAGCGACTGGAAAACTTTGCTGAAGGAAATGCGAAAAGAACGAAGCAATTAATGGATGAGCTTAATGAAAGCCAGCAACAAAAATAAAAAAACAGGCAGTTACTGTTTAAAAGTGGGAGTAGAAATAATAATAAAAGCCACCCTGGCTTTTCTAAGGGTGGCTTCTGAAAAAATAAAACTGCGCAATAATTGTTTATTCGTATTTGCTAGGGTCAGTAAAGGTTGCATAAAACAGGTAGATGATAATGCTTAATGCCATTGTTAAAAAGCCCCAGCCAAGTGTGATTTGTTCAATGACTAAATAGTTATTGCAAATTTGGTCATCTGAGAAAATGTACATCCAGCCAACGATCGCAAAAATAATGGTAAAAAGAACGAAAATAACGTTTTTTCCAATTGGCTTCAGTTTTTTCCAGCTGTCGCGAAGCGGAACTCCTGCTAAAAATGGGAGACTAATAAATTTAAAGATTTCAACGGCCTGGATTTCAAGTGCCTCATCCATTGTTCGAGGGAGCATCCAATATCCCATAACAATGACAAATAGTAAGATGCCAGGTATACCGTCGCTATTCCATTTTTCGAAGAACTTAGGAAACCGTAATTGGAAAAAACGTGCCATTAAAACTCCTGCAATAATCAGCATTGGCATCTGCATATGCATATGAATAATCATTACGGATTCCATTAAATGAGCAACCGGAGGAATAGCTAAGAAGATGAGCAGGTAAAAACCGAGAGATGATTGATTCATCATTATTCCTCCGTTTCATTTTTAAGAATTCTAGTAACTTTATCTGCTGCTTCATTCACTTTTGTATAATCCATTACATCGATCAGCTGGCCGTTAGGATTGACAAGGTAAAACGCAGAGTTATGTGTGAAATTCCCTTGACCATCCGGAATAACGATAACCCCGAATTCATCCAATAAAGAATTTAATTCTTTTTGATTTGGAATTCTTGCCATTCTCCAGGTTACCCCATCGCTGTGAAACGCATCTTTGTATCTATTTAATGTTTCAGGAGTATCCCTCTCAGGATCAAAACTGATGCTTAAAAAGACAATATCTTCTCCAAAATATTCCTTTGGTATAAGATCATATACCTGAGACATATTCAACTCTAATTTAGGACATACGGTTGCACAGGATGTGTAAAGGAAAGTAATAAAGACGTATTTATCCTTAAATTCGGAGAAGGGATAGGTATGTCCATTGCTATCCTCGAGCGTTACTTCTGGAAACATAGGCTTTTCTTGAAGCAGGTCATTGACCCTTGCTGTTTCAGCTGTATAGGCTTTGAATCCATCTGTACCAACATAAAACAAGATAATCCCGAATACTAAAACGATAGTAGCTGCGATCCTGCTGTTCCGGTTTTTGATCATGGAGATCACTTCCCAATTTCTTTTTAAAAAGGTGGCAATGTTGGTAAATAAATTAATTAGGGGTGCAAACGAGCTTAACGCCCGCTTGCACCAGCTTGTAATAATCGTTTCCTTGTCCTAGGTGCCGATTTTATACCGTTTCATTATGAGATAGCCCAAGCAGTTGAGCTATCTCATATAATAAAAGTTTCTTGATTGGGCGGCGCCTTATCAAGGCGCTGAGCTTTTCTAATTACCAAGTCTTGAATGGAGGTGATCCTGGAGGTGCATTTACGATAAAGTCAGTTAATGGGATGACATAAGCCATGGCAATAACGACAATCCCAAGTACTACCCAAAGTCCCCAGCGTTCAGTCCAATATGGAGTTTTAGTTGCTCCTTCTTCAACGTCTGCAATTGGGAATTCTGTTTCACCTTTTGGTGCAAAGAACATCATATTGAATACGGCATACACTTGGATAAGCACTGCGATGAATAATGCTGTTGCACCAATTGCAATCATGATTAAATATGGGCTCCAGCTCAAGGCAGTTGCATTATCAAAATAAGTTGAGAAAGAAGTTCTACGTGGTGAACCAAATAATCCTACTGTATGCATAGATCCTGACATTAAGATCATGGCAATTGTCCAAAGGATGGTTTGGATAACACCTAATCTATTTATTTTTGGTGTTAAAACACGACCTGATACATATGGAACTAAGAAGTAGCTTAATCCAAAGAATGTCATTGCTACAGACATACCTAATGTTAAGTGGAAGTGTCCTACAATCCACATAGTGTTATGAACAACCTGGTCTAATTGGTTTGTTGTTTGAGCAATACCGCCAGCACCAGCAGGGATGAAGGCAGCCATTGCGATAAATGGTGCTAAGAAACGAACATCGCCCCATGGTAATGCTTTATACCAGCCTAAGATTCCTTTGCCGCCTTTGGCTCTTGCAGTTTTTTCTAGTACTGCAAATAGTGCATATGCAGTCATTAATGAAGGGAATCCAATGGCTAAACTCATAAATACGTGCATAAACTTAACAGTTTGTGAGATACCAGGGTCAACGATCTGGTGGTGGAATCCACCTGTAATATTCATAATAACAAGGGCAATAACAACAACACGAGTTAATAAATCGCTCCAGCGTCTTCCGCCGGCAACTTTTGGTATGATGACATACCATGCAGATACTGCTGTTAAATACCAGATGTTAACGGCTGTATGGCCGAATGCCCAAAATAGTGTACGGGCAACCATGACATTGATGGTATCCACCCAGCCAAGTGTCCAAGGAATGATCATAAAGAGTACTTCAACTGCTACAAAGGCAGTGGCACCAACTAATAGAACAAATACACCAGTTGCAAAGAAAGAAAGGATTGGAAGATGCTGTCCTTTATGATTCTTTCTCCAGTTTGCTACTTGAACAAATGCCCCAATAGAGCACATCCAAATTCCTAAGACGACAAAGACTAGACCAAAGTAGAACACTGGGTGTGCAGCCATTGGCGGATAGAATGTGTACATAACAGATGCTTCATTCATCAAAACCGGAATAACTACAAGCACTAATCCGATCATTTTTAGCCAGAAGCCAATCCATCCCATTTTACGTACTTTTGGAAGAAGACCTCCCAAAGTATGTGACATACCAGCATAGAAGTAACCGATTGTAAAGAATGCTGAGAATACCACAACTAGAAGTAAACCATGTGCTGTTAAGACTTGATAGTAGTTAAGCCATGATGGCAGTTCTAAAAGGCCGCCGCGGTTTAAACCTTGCATTAATCCAAAGGTACCGCCAAGCAATAGTGCGATAAATGTTACTAAGAAATATGATTTAGATAATTTCGCATCAAGAGGGTTTACACCCATTACTTTATTTGTTTTTTCCTTAAAGCTTGCAGTTTTTATTACCGCTTCCATCTAAAATCCCCCCTTTATTTCACCGTAATGGTAGTTGCCATTAACTGGTGACCGGCACCGCAATATTCATTACATAAAACTAAATATTCTCCAGGCTTATCGAACTTTTGAGTAATTTTTTGTACATATCCAGGCATTACCATTGCATTGACGTTTGTTTCAGCAATTTCAAATCCGTGAACAACATCTTTAGAAGTAAGAGTAAAATGAACAGTTGATCCAGCAGGAATTTCAATTTTACCTGGGTTGAAGCTAAATATTTGTAAAGTCATGACAACTTCATATTCATTTTCACCAATTTGTTTTACCCCTGGCTGGTCAAATGGTGCTGTTTGATCCACTTTTTGCGGATCGATTCTTTCCTCATTGCTTGGAGGTCCCATCTCCAGCGCAAATGCTTGATAGCCAGCAAAAATCATAAATAACATGATCATACCGAAGCTTAATGTTAGCCAAACTTTCTCAGAACGATGCATGATTTTCCCCCCTTAGAATCTAGCCATAAATAGGCCGTATAGAACTATATACGTGAATAAAATAACAGCTCCGACAACACCTACTGAAAAAAAGGTACCTACCATTGTTTCGTTTTCTTTAGACCCTTTTTTTCCGTGATTTGGTTTAGCAGCTCCCATCTTTTATTCCCTCCTTGTTTGGTTCATACCTACATAATAGTTGCGAATGATTATCACAGAAGTGAACTGCATCACATGCAAAAGTTCTTTTTTAATAAAAATAATAAATTGGCTTGTTTAAACCATAAATTTATGAAAAATGAAATTGGCCAAGAACCCGCAAACCGCGGTATTATCACTGTTTTCATGATTTAAAAAGGAAATAGGGCGAATATAGAAAAAGTGACAAATTATTGAACAAAAATAAAATAGGCATCTAAAAGGATGGGGAACAACATGATGATGTAAATAAATGGTGGAAAAGTGTTCGGTGACAGTTAAAAGCGATTGGAATTAATATCCTATCATTTTTTTGTTGAATCATTATTTTATGCGTGATAATATTAGAAACAGAAAATAAATACCTTTAATACGGTCCAGAGAGGCCGAGAAGGGCGCAATAGTAGGAGTAACTATGTCATTCTATGCCCTTTTTGTCCTCTGAGACGAAAAGGGCATTTATTTTTTAGGCAGTGTCAAAGCTTAATGTTGATTTTAACCGCTTAGTTGATTGGAGTGGAAGGTGCGTAGACTCCTGGGGGATCAGCGTTGAAGTGAGACCCTGCAGGAACGATCGTTCCGAGGAGGCTCGCAAAACGCCCCCTGAAAGCGAAGCGCCTGGAACGGAAATCAACGGCCTAATTTTAAGAGAATATATCTCTTTTAAGCATGTCCTGTGAGACTTGTAAAGAGAATGGAAAAGAGAATTTTCCATTCCCTCAAACAATGATAATGGAGGGAAACAACAATGGATTATCGTAAAAAAACAGTAGTAGCATCAGTAGCAGGTTTAACATTAGAAGGCATGGACATCATGTTTATCTCATTTGCCATGTCAATGATTGTCGCTCATTTCCAAATAGATTTTGCGACAGGCGGACTTATTTCTTCTATTACAAATATCGGTATGCTAGCCGGCGGTGTAGTCTTCGGAATTCTTGCAGATAAGTTTGGCAGGGTGAAGATCTTCACTTATACGGTCCTATTATTTGCAGTCGGAACAGCCTTAACTGGTATGGCATCAAACATTGAACAAATATACCTCTTCAGATTTATTGCTGGCCTGGGTGCCGGCGGTGAGTATGGAATCGGAATGGCCCTTGTTGCTGAGGCATGGCCAAAGAATAAACAGGGCAGAGCTTCATCATACGTTAGTGTAGGAGCACAATATGGCGTTATTCTTGCTGCGCTTCTTAGTGCTATGATTCTTCCAACTCTTGGCTGGAGAGCATTATTCTTCGTCGGTATTGTCCCTGTTATCTTTGCCTTTATCGTACGAAAGAACTTAGATGAGTCACCTGAATGGCTTGCTTCACAGAAAGAGAAAAAAGCTGCAAAGGTAAAAGAAAAAGGAAAGCTTATACAGCTATTCAACACACCGAAAACGGCTATGACCACAATCGCTCTAGCAATAATGGCTACCGTTCAAATTGCTGGCTACAATGGATTAATGATTTGGCTGCCATCCATGCTGCAGCAGTCCCAAGGTTTATCAGTTTCAGGTTCGGCGATTTGGACGATAAGTACGGCAGTTGGAATGATTATCGGAATGCTCACATTTGGACAGTTCATTGACCGAATTGGCATCAAACGTTCATATGGAATTTTCCTTCTCGCTTCGGCGGCTGCTGTATTCCTATACGCTTTTGCGGAAGGAAGTGCTGGAGTATTGATAGGAGGAGCCATCGTAGGATTCTTTTCAAATGGAATGTTTGCCGGCTATGGAGCTTTAATTGGAAGTCTTTACAATGTAGGAATCAGAAGTACAGCGACCAATACAATTTTCAACTTTGGACGGGCTGTTGGGGGATTATCTCCCATCCTAGTAGGATATCTCTTACAATCTTATGATATGACAGTAGCTATGACATACCTTGCAGGATTGTATATCATTTCCTTCATCTTTATGCTCAGTCTGAAAAAGGGAGAAACTGAAAACCGCTCAAGTGAAAAGCGGCAGATGGCTTCTTTTGCAAATGCCAAATTAGCTGAAAAGTAATACTTGATTATAATATTGAAGATAATATATTGGGAAAGAAATAATTAAGGAAGCAAGGTTTTTACCTCTGCTTCCTTAATTATTTTGAGTATTTACAAAACATTAATTTAAATAAAAGCGTGATATAATGATAATAAAAAAATACAAGGAGAAATTGCCATGCCTATTTTAAAGGACTTTTTCATTGGTCTGTCACAGAACCAATTTCTTAATGCAACTGCTAAAAAATATGGATTAAAACTAGGTGCTCAAAGTGTTGTGGCTGGAACAAATATTGAAGAAACAATTAAAAGTATTAAAGAGCTTAATGCCCATGGTATTTCTTGTACAGTAGATAATTTAGGGGAATTTGTTTTCGAAAGAGAAGAAGCAACCCAAGCAAAAGAACAAATTCTTAAGGTTATTGAAGCAATTCATGAAAACCAAGCGGACGCACATATTTCTCTAAAGCCAACTCAATTAGGTTTAGATATTGATTATGATTTTGCCTTATCAAATCTAAGAGAAATCGTTGCAAAAGCAAATGAATATAATATGTTCATTAATATTGATCAGGAAGATTACAGCCATTTACAGCCTTCCTTCGATATTTTAGATGAGCTTTCAAAGGAATATGATAATGTAGGAACGGTTATCCAAGCATATTTCTATAATGCTCAGGAAAACCTTGAAAAATATAAAGACTTCCGTCTTCGCATTGTTAAAGGTGCTTATAAAGAGCCTGAACAATATGCGTACCAGGATAAGAAAGATATTGATAGAAACTTTATTAAACTAATTGAATGGCATTTACTGAATGGTAAATTTACTTCTATTGCAACGCATGACCATAATATCATTAACCATGTTAAGGATTTCGTAAAAAGAAATAATATCTCTAATGATAAATTCGAATTCCAAATGCTTTATGGATTTAGAAAAGAAATGCAGCTAGATCTTGCAAAAGAGGGATACAACTTTACAACATATGTACCTTTTGGTCAAGATTGGTATGGCTACTTTATGCGCCGTCTTGCAGAAAGACCGCAAAACCTAAATCTTGTTGCAAAACAAGTATTCACTAAGAAAACAAACACTGTCCTAGGTGTCGCTGCAGGTGCATTTGTCCTAGGCAGACTAACAAAAAAAGGTAAACGCAAATAATACTTTATTGCGTTAATATAACGGGGGTCAGTCCCCCATCGCTTTAAAGCGATGGGGGACTGACCCCCTTTCCTTTAAAGTGTAAAAGCACTAGTGGTGCTTTTTTGCTTTGTATAGAATGTAGAGCAGGATGAGCATGACGATATCCAGTCTTGCGTTATAGGCGAACTGAAGGATACCGGTATTAAGGGTTGGAAGTTTTGTTAGGATGATGGAGGCAACAATAATGATCATTAAGGGAATGGCCGCTGTACTAACGTGTTTATTTAGCAGGATTAACCCCCCGCATATTAATTCGGTTACAGCTACTAAATACATGAGATGAATCGGCAAGCCTAAGCTAATAAAATACGCTTCCATATCTGGGCTAATAAATGCTAAAAGGGCGGAAACGATGAATACATAGGCAACCGCATAGCGTACAAGTTTTTCAGCAGAATAATGCATAGCTTATCCCTCCTTTCATACCAATGTATGCGAATGGTGGATAAACAGTCACAAATAAACTGTTGCTAAATTTTGTAAAAGTTAATACTTCAAGAAAAAGTGGCAGGTTTATGACAGATGATATATGTCATAGGAGAAGTAAGTTTGGTATGGTACACTTTTTTTATCAAAAGCTAAATGAGGTGCACTAGATGAAAACAGTCATGGTTATTGGCGGAGGTATTACAGGTTTATCAGCTATGTATGAATTAAATAAATGGAAAAAAGAACATTCATCTGATGTCCGTCTTATTCTTGCAGAGGGCTCACCAGAGCTTGGAGGAAAACTAAAGACCAAAAGAGACAGCAGCTTTCTAATGGAAGAAGGAGCAGACTCGCTTGTAGCCCGCAAAGTAACCGAAATGTCGTTCATAAAAGAGCTTGGATTAGAAAATGAGGTCGTCTATAATACAGCGGGCCGCTCGTATATATATGTTGATGGAGAAATTAAACCGATTCCTGATGATTCCTTATTCGGGATCCCAACAACAGTTGAATCATTGGCAAAAAGCACATTAGTTTCCGCAGAAGGGAAAGTAGAGGCGCTTAAGGACTTATATGTGAAGAATGAGACATTCACCAAAACGGATTCCATTGGCTCATTTTTGGAATGCTTTTTTGGCAAGGAATTAGTGGAAAAGCAAATTGCTCCTGTCCTTTCCGGCGTCTATTCCGGAAATTTAAGCGATTTGACTATTGAATCGACGATTCCGTTTGTACTTCAGTATAAAAATGAATATGGAAGCATTATAAAAGGTTTTGAAGCGAATAAAGAAAAATATCAAAATAGAGGCGGAGAAAAATTTCTCTCATTCAACAATGGGCTAAAAACTCTCATTGATGCCTATGAAGCAAAATTAAACGGTGTGGATATTTACAAAAATACAAAAGCCGCGAAGATCGAAAAAAGGGATCAGCATTATCTTGTTACTTTTGCTAACGGTGAAGTGGTCGAAACTGATTATATAGTGTTAAGTATTCCGCACTCTGAAGCAGAAAAACTGTTAGTTGATTCAGAGCTTGAAAATGTTTTTTCCAATTTTAAAAATAGCTCACTTATCAGTGTCTATGTTGGCTTTGATGTTCCTGACAGTGTTCTGCCAAAAGATGGAACTGGATTTATTACGGCTGATACTGACGAGCTTTCATGCAATGCCTGCACATGGACAAGCAGGAAATGGGAGCATACATCCAAAACACGAAACCTTCTTGTTCGGCTGTTTTACAAGAGCAGTCATCCAGCCTTCGCTGGTCTTAAGAATCTAAGTGAAGAGGAACTTCTAAAGACTGCCCTTTCGGATATTGAAAAAAGCTTGGGTATCACGGCTGAGCCAATCACAAGCCAGGTAACAAACTGGTCTGATCAGATGCCAAATTACCTGCTGACCCACCCGCAGTCAGTCAAGAATCTTGAAGATGTCTTGCAGGAAAAATACCCTGGAATCTACCCTGCGGGCTGCTCTTACTATGGTGTAGGTGTCCCTGTCTGTATTGAAAGCGGTGAAAATACGGCAAAGAAAATTATTGCAAATCTATAAAGGTAAAGCCCTTTCTACGCTATCGTAGAAGGGGCTTCTTTTTGTTGAGCGGAATGTTCTTGAAAAACATATTGGTTTCGTCCTGCGCCGATACCTGAAACAGTAAATATAATGGTAATTATCATAATCACGAAGATCGGAAGTGACCATGAGTGGAAAAGATCATAAAGGAACCCCATTACGAAAGGTCCAAGTGCTGATAAAAGATATCCGACAGACTGTGCCATGCCCGAAAGATCAGCTGCTTGTTTGGCATTAGCTGCCCGCAAACCGATAAGTGTTAATGAGTGGCTTATAGCTGCACCCAGGGCAATCCCAATTAATGCAATGCAGCATATCGTTAAGATTTTATTTGTACTAAAGAGCAATCCGATCAATCCGGTTATATTTATGAGACCAATAGCAAGAGCAATCCCTTTTTGGTTCGGAAGCCTGTCAGCCAAAACGGGAATAATAAGATTTGCCGGAAGCCCAGAAAACTGAAGAAGAGTAACCATCCAGCCAGCAACAGCTAAATCATATCCTTTGCCGTGAAGTATTTCCGGCAGCCATGGAGTTATACTGAAGTAAGCCAGTGATTGCAGGCCCATAAAAAGCGTAACCTGCCAGGCAATCGGGGAAAGCCAAATAGACGGATCCTTAGAATGATTTTCAGCTGAACGCACGGCTGCGCTGCGTTTCCTTTTTAACTGCGGTATCCAAAAGCATATAGCAAGGATGATCATAATAATCCAAGTGCCAAGTGACAGTCTCCATCCCAAACCAAGGGATTCTGCAAGAGGAATGCTAAGGCCAGGAGCCAGGCCAGCACATATACCCATCGATAAAGTATAGATACCGGTAATCAAACCCACTTTCTTAGGAAAAGATTGTTTTACAATCCCAGGAAGAAGTACATTGCAAATAGCAATGCCAAAGCCAATAATTGCTGCTCCTGCAAAAAGCAGAAAGATCGTGTTTGTCGAGCGAAGAATAATTCCGGCACCTAATATAATTAAACCGATTAGAACGCTTAATTCAATTCCGAATTTGCGGGCGATTCTAGAAACAACAGGGGAAAGCAGCCCAAAGGCAATGAGCGGGAGTGTTGTTACAAGACCGACAGCTCCGTTTGACATGCCTGTCTCCGCACGGATTGCGCTTGTTAAAGGACCAACGGAAGTAAGTGCTGGTCTTAATGTGAAAGCGACGAAAATAATACCTAAAATTAGTAAAATACGGCCCTGATATTGATTCTTTGTGTTCAATGAGCTTTTCATCATAATATCCCCCGGAAAAATAAACTTCGGTACCCGAATATTATAATGAATATTTTGAATTTTGTATATAGAGGAGTATAAGAAGGCAGGAGAATGGCCAAGGGGGAAGCCCAAAATAAAAGTATATCCCCATTAGCTGTTGTCCTGCTTGATTTGATGATCATAATAGGCAGTTTTCTTAATATTAACACCCACAAAGGTTTCCAGTATGGCCTGGCCGCCTGCAATGGCCAGAATAAAGATAATGTATTTGGCAATCGAAGGAAGAAACAGGTGCATAAGGCCAAGAAAAATGGCAGACCAGACGCCGGTGCACCAATAGCATGTTAGCAGATAACCGATTAAAGATTTGGGAACCTTTTTGATTTCGTGACTTTTATTTTCTTTTTCTTTTAGAAAAACGTTGCGCAATGGTTCTGCTATTTTATCAAAAACAATTAAGTGTGTTAGCCGATAGCTTGCTAAAATAATCATGATAAATGCCATCCAGGATAGGTCCAAAAGCAATTGCCTCCTAAGCTCTTTTTTTTACATTATTGCCGAAAATTCCCTATAATATATTTAATATGATGACGAAGGCAGGTTCAAACATGTGTTTAATTCTTTTCGCTTATGATGTACATCCGAAATATAGACTAGTGGTCGCAGCAAATCGAGATGAATATTACCAGCGCCCTACGGCGAATGCACACTTTTGGGAGGATGAGCCGGAGATTTTAGCAGGCAGGGATCTTGAAAAAATGGGAACATGGATGGGTGTATCAAAAAATGGGAGATTTGCCGCATTAACAAATTTTCGCAATCCAAAAGAGCAAACTGATGGAAAGCGTTCTCGGGGCGAGCTTGTTGCAGAATATTTGAAGGGAAGCAGCCGGCCTGAAGAGTATTTAAAGATAATTTCCCGCAATAGGGAAAGTTATCCTGGCTATAACTTGTTGGCTGGTGATTTAAAAGAGCTGTATTACTACTCAAATATTGAAAATCAGATTTTAAAGCTTAAACCGGGTATTTATGGTGTCAGCAATCATCTATTAAATACAGGCTGGCCAAAGGTGACGCGCGGAAAGGAAGGATTGGCTGCATTAGTGAAGGAACAAAAGCACGTTCAATCCGAAAAGCTTTTTCAGCTTTTAAATAATGCTGATCCTGCAGCTGACGATGACTTACCGAAAACTGGGGTTTCACTGGAATGGGAACGGACATTATCCCCGATTTTTATTAAAAGCGAGGGATACGGGACGAGAAGCTCAACGGTACTGCTAATGAGTAATGAGGGAATTGAGTACAATGAGCGTGTATACGCCAATGAAAAAATTAGCGAACAGTCATTTAATATTTCTATTTCATAATCTTTGTATGCGTTACCATTGTAAAACTTTACCACAATAAAGTTTTTATTGTCATCAGGGCAAAAAAGCTGTATTATTGAAAAATGTAAAGAATTCTTTATATTTAAACTGCAATGGAGGTAGGATGATGAGCAATCAAATTAAGTTAGGAATTGTTGGTTACGGAAATCTTGGACGCGGAGTAGTAGATGCTGTCAATAAATGTGAGGACATAGAGCTTGTTGGAATTTTTACTAGAAGATCTCCAGAAAGCCTAAATGTGCAAAATACAAATGCAAAAGTATTACATATTTCTGAAGCAGAAAACTATAAAGATCAAATTGACGTCATGATTTTATGCGGTGGTTCTGCAACCGACCTTCCTGAACAAGGCCCTCAATTTGTACAAATGTTTAATACAGTTGACAGCTTTGATACACATGCAAAAATTCCAGAGTATTTTGCATCTGTAGATAAAGAGGCAAAAGAGAACGGAAAGATTGGCATCATCTCTGTTGGATGGGATCCAGGTTTATTCTCCATTAACCGTCTGTATTCTGAGGCAATTTTACCGGATGGCCAAACTTATACATTCTGGGGCAAGGGTGTCAGCCAAGGCCACTCAGATGCGATTCGCCGTGTTGAAGGCGTTAAGAACGGAGTACAATACACAGTTCCAGTTGAAGAAGCTATGGATAGAGTAAGAAGCGGCGAAAATCCAGAACTTTCCACTGCAGAGAAGCACCTTCGCGTTTGCTATGTTGTTGCTGAAGAAGGCTATGACCAGGCTAAAATCGAGGAAACAATTAAAACAATGCCAAACTATTTTGATGAATATAAAACAGAAGTGCACTTCATTACTGAAGAAGAGTTAAAAGCAGAACATTCAAAACTTCCTCACGGCGGATTTGTCATTCGCGGCGGAAATACAGGTTCAGAGGGCAACAAGCAAATCATTGAATACTCTCTTAACCTTGACAGCAATCCTGAATTCACTTCAAGCGTGTTAGTTGCCTATGCACGTGCAGCATACCGTTTGAATAAAGAAGGACAAGCTGGTGCGAAATCAGTCTTTGAAGTACCGCCTGTCTACATCTCACCAAAATCTGCAGAAGATTTAAGAAAAGATCTTCTATAATTACATTGGGGCAGTTTGATTGTCCCTAGGACACGGGAATCGATCCCGTGTCTTATTTTTTATAAAGGAGCAATTAGATGGCTATAGTAAGGATTTCGCAAATGACGGCTATTTTATTAGAACGAGCAAGAAATTATGGTATTACAGCAGAGGAACTGCTGGCAGGTGTTAAATCTGGCGATGCTTCACTTTTTAAAGCAGCTGAGGATGAGCATTTCAAGTATGATCAATTTCTCTCTTATGCAGCTGAGCATGAGGAAGATTTAGAGACGGCGATAAAAAGCGGCTATCAAATGAAATTTAATACAATGGGCGGATTGCAAATATGGCTTAAAGAAGTATTCAGCATCGAAGCGGGAATGGACTTCGCAGCATCACCAGGAAGATTGGAGAATATCAAATTACCTGTTGAAAAGATTAATAGACTTCAAGAAACATTGGCAGGAAACTGGGTCATCCTCTTAACAGGCCACCAAAATAGCCAATCAGTCCTAAAAGAAAAAATAAATGCCCAAAACCCGCAAGAACACCATACAATAAACCTGCTCATCCAGCATGAATACCAAGCACAGCTTTAACCCACTAAAGCAACGGGGGACAGGCCCCCAACCATTTAAAGCATTAAAGCAACGGGGGACAGGCCCCCGATACGTTAAAGCGTTAAAGAAATGTCCATTATATTGGACATTTTTTTAATGGATAAAACCCTCTGCATAATGTTGTTTAAAAATTCACTCAAATCATTTATGATAGGGATATATTATTTTGGGCTTCGAAATATTTACAGCTTCGGGAGGACATTATGTTAAAGGTTTTAGCTTATTTAAAGCCGTACAGGATCGCTGTAGCGGCCGCGCTTTCTCTAACGCTGACAGAACTGGCAGTTGAGCTTATCCAGCCTCTTTTTATGGCGAAAATCATTGATGAGGGAATTTTGCAGAGCGATTTACAAGCAGTCATCAAATGGGGATTAATCATGGCAGCTGTCTCGCTGCTGTCTTTTGCAGCGGGAGTGATTAATTCATTTTATTCTGCCCATGTTAGCCAAAGCTTCGGATTTGATGTCAGAAAAAGCCTTTTTAAAAAGATCCAATCCTTCTCTTTTGCGAACTTCAGCTCCTTTCCTGCGTCATCTCTAATTACAAGAATGACCAATGATATCACCCAAATCCAAAACACGGTGTTTATGAGTCTGCGCATTATGCTCAGAGCACCATTGTTAATCATCGGCAGCCTTATCATGGCTTTTACGATCAATATTAAGCTTGCCTTTATTTTATCTATAGTTGTACCGTTTTTATTTACTTTTCTGATCTTTGTCATGAATAAAGGCGGAAAGCTTTTTAAAAGCGTCCAGGAAAAGCTGGATTCTGTTAATGGCGTAATGAGGGAAAACTTAACGGGCATCCGTCTTATCAAGGCCTTTGCCAGAAGAAAACATGAGGAAAAACGATTTGCCAAGACAAATGGAAACCTGAAAGATCAGACAATCAAGGCATTGAGGCTAATGGAAATAACCATGCCAATCCTGCTCTTTATTATGAATATGAGTATTCTTGGCGTTCTTTGGTTTGGAAGCATACATGTGGATAACGGCGGTGTCCAGGTTGGCGAAGTAGTTGCTATCGTAAACTATGCAACAAGAATGACAAGTGCATTTTTCGTCTTTTCTTTTATTATCATGGCCTTCTCGCGAGCCCGTGCTTCATCAAAAAGGATTGCTGAGGTTCTTGACGTGGATATTGATTTATCCGATTCTCACCTAGATAAATCTTCCCTTCTTGTAAAAGAGGGAAAAATAGAGTTTCAGAATGTCACTTTCCAGCACCCTAATGCTAAGACGCCAGCCATTGAGAATATGAGTTTCATTGTTCAGCCGGGGCAAACAATCGCTGTCATGGGAGCCACTGGTTCGGGAAAATCATCACTATTCCAGCTCATCCCTAGGCTATATGATGTGAGTGAAGGCAAGGTTTTGATCGATGGGATCGATGTCCGTGATATGAAGATAGAAAACTTGAGAAGAAAAATTGGCTTTGTTCCACAGGAAGCTCTATTATTTAGCGGTTCAATTAAAGAAAATATCTCATGGGGCAAGGAGAAAGCATCTGAAAGAGAAATCACCATGGCTGTCAAGCATGCGCAAATTTATGAAACAATTAAGAAGCTTCCAAATCAGTTTGAAACAAAGATTGGCCAAAAGGGTGTGAACCTTTCCGGAGGACAAAAGCAGAGACTGTCTATTGCCAGGGCGCTGGTAAGAAAGCCAAAGATTCTGCTTCTAGATGACAGCACAAGCGCACTTGATTTAAAAACAGAAGCTGACTTGCTGGCGGACCTCAAATCATATACCTGCACAACATTAATTATTACCCAAAAAGTAAGTACCGCAATGAAAGCTGATTATATTTTGCTTCTGGAAAACGGCAGGCTCCTTACAAAAGGAACACATGATTCTTTGTTGGCAAGTTCTGAACTCTATAGGAAAATTAACCAGTCCCAGCTGAGAGAAGAGGGAAGAAGCTATGCTTAGCGAGCTTTTGAAACCATTTTTTTATAAAAAGAGTGAGGTATTAATAAAGGAGAACTCCTTTCAGACTTCCTCAGAGCAAATGGTAAAGAAAAAAAATATGAGGGGTACGCTAAAAAAAATATGGGTATATCTTTCTATACATAAGAGGCGATTACTGCTTGTGCTTTTCTTAGTTGTAGTCAGTTCTCTTTTGGGATTATTAGGGCCATTTTTATTAGGAAAGGCAATAGACAACTACATAGTAGCTAAAAATAGCCAGGGCCTATTCACTTTGTTAGCATGTCTAGCACTTATCTATGTGATTCATTCACTCTCTATCTGGTATCAAAACATTTGGATGATCGGCATTGCCCAAAATACTGTTTTTGAAATGAGAACCAATCTTTTTCATCATTTGCATAAGCTTCCCATTTCCTTTTTTGATAAACGGCAGACTGGGGAATTAATGAGCAGGATTACAAATGATATTGAAAATGTCAGTTCTACGCTGAATAGTTCTGTCATTCAGATCTTTTCAAGTCTGCTTACGCTTATTGGCACCGTATCAGTCATGCTTTGGCTCAGTCCAATTTTGACCTTGATCATGCTGGTTATTGTGCCCATTATGTTTTTCGGGATGAAGTGGATTACCAAACGGACAAGGGTGCTATTTAAAGAACAGCAAAAAAATCTTGGGGACTTAAATGGCTTTATCGAAGAAACTATTTCCGGCCAGCGGATTGTTAAGACCTTCTCGCAGGAAAAAAGAATGACCGATGAATTTTTAGAAAAGGCACAGAGCCTGAAATTATCAGGGTTTTGGGCGCAGACGTATTCAGGATTTATCCCAAAGCTGATGAACGTATTAAATCATGTGAGCTTTGCGATTATCGCTGGCATTGGCGGGATATTTGCCTTAAAAGGGATGATTACGATTGGTGTTATTGTTATTTTTGCTGAGTATTCACGGCAATTCACACGTCCTTTAAACGACTTAGCCAATCAATTCAACACATTGCTATCGGCTATCGCCGGTGCCCAAAGGGTATTTGAAATCCTTGAGGAAAAGGATGAACTTCAGCAAGAAAACGGAATGGAACTTGCTGAAGTAACAGGGGAAGTAGAGTTCAGGGATGTTTCCTTTTCCTATGAAGAAGACAGCACTGTGAAAAATATTAACCTGCATGTATATCCAGGAGAGACTGCAGCGTTTGTCGGTCCCACCGGTGCGGGAAAAACAACGATGATCAATTTACTATCGCGATTCTATGAGGTGGATAACGGGGCGATTTTTATTGATGGCAAGGATATTGCCACTGTGAAAAAGGAGAGCCTCAGAAGTCATATGGGCTTTGTTCTGCAGGATTCCTTTTTGTTTCAAGGAACGGTCAGAGAGAATATTCGTTATGGAAGGCTCGATGCTTCTGAAGAAGAGGTTATTGAAGCGGCGAAAATGGCCAATGCCCATACCTTTATCTCAAGGCTGCCAGATCAATATGACACGATACTTGGTCAGGATGAAAGCGGGATTAGTCAGGGGCAAAAGCAGCTGCTGTCTATTGCCAGGGCTTTTTTAGCAAACCCATCCATTTTAATTTTAGATGAGGCGACAAGCAGCATCGATACCGTCACTGAGATTAAAATTCAAGAAGCTTTAAAAGAACTGATGAAAGATAGAACATGCTTTGTTATTGCCCATCGTCTAAATACGATTCAAAGTGCTGACAGGATTTTTGTTCTTGATTCGGGCCGGATAATTGAAGAAGGCACACATAAAGCTTTACTTCAGAAGAAGGGCTTTTACTATAGCCTGCAGGGGAAAGCAGACAATTAAGCATTATTGGGGATAGGAAGAGTTCTTCTGTCTCCATTTTTTCACTGTTTATCCACACGAAAAATCCAGTAATATTAAATGGTCCACAGGTTTATCCACATTATCCACAGAAAATAGGGATTTTCCTTGTGGAACTTTCGGACTATACATACCAAAGTCTCATAGCACTTATGCACAATATCCACATATTTGTGGATAAACTTGTTCACAACTAAAAAAGGAAGCCGAGATTTATCGGCTCCCTGCTTTAAGAATTGTTCAGCTTCAGGCACCTTGACCGCCGCCTTGCACTTTTCTTAATTAACTTCTTCTTTGCTTTCCTTTTACCCTTTGATTGGCAGCATTTGCACGTGCCTGTGCTTCAAGATCCGCTTGATCAGCAAGCTCCTGTGAAAATTCCTCGTCTACACCATCTGACTTCATATTTTGAGGTACTTGTGGCAGTGTTGCTTTGTTTTTATCCCGAGATCTTTGTCCGCGTGAACGGCCCATGGCAATAACCCCTTTCAGCTTTGATTAGGGAAACGCTTAAGGTGTTTCCACAACTTATTATTTGCTTTTTCAGCAATATTATAGGCTGAAATTAAGACCGGGAATGTTTCCCTAAATAGCCGCCAGCACGGTCAGCCATTTTAAATTCACGTGAATACAAAACCTCCTGGGTAGCTGACAATGACCGTTTCTTTTTATCCTTCGTTTTTTTATCCATCTGGATCACCCTTTCAAAGTTATGTAAAAATCTCACACCATTTATATTTTTCCCCTAGATGTATGAATTGATACTTATGTGTTACAGTAAAAATGAGGTGAAAAAGATGCCTGTTATTACGAAAATATCTATTCAGCAAAAAAATAAAGACCGTTACAATATTTTTTTGGATGATAAATATGCATTTAGTGTGGATGAAGAGGTGCTAATTAAACATCAATTAAAGAAGGGAATGGACATAGATGATTTTTCTATGGCCGATATTTCCTATCACGATGATATTAGCAAAGCTTATAATACGGCGATTCAGCACTTATCGCGCAGAATGAGATCGGAAAAAGAGGTAAGACAGCATTTAAAGGAAAAAGAAATTGAGGATCCGGTAATCCAAGAAGTCATACATAAATTGTATAAACATAAGTTTTTGGATGATCAGGAATATGCGATTGCGTTTGTTCGGACCCAAGTAAACACAACAGATAAAGGGTCAGCAGTAATCCGCCGTGAATTAAGGGAAAAAGGAATCGCAGATCCGATGATTGAACAAGCCATGCTGGAATATACGTTTGATATGGAACTTAGCACGGCTGGGCAAATAGCTGAAAAATTTGTCCTGAAAAATAAACGTGATTCCACGCGAATCATGAAACAAAAGCTTGAGCAGCTGCTTGTGCGAAAAGGCTTTCCTCTGCAAATTATTCAAGAGGCCATTTCAGAAGTGGATGCAGATAAATCTGAAGATGAGGAAATGACTGCTCTTTTGGTCCATGCCGAAAAGGCGCATAGAAAATATGCTAATCTCAGCGGATTTGAATATGAGCAAAAAATGAAACAAACCCTTTACAGGAAAGGATTTTCCATTGAATTAATTGAACGGTATTTAAGGGAACGCATTTGAAAAGGCTTTTCTAATAGAGGATAATTCACTATACTAAATGGGGAATGTTTTATTTACATCTATGTACCAGCTATGGGAGTGAAAAATTATGCACGAGAGAAGATATAGTGATATGACAATCCAGGAGCTGCTTCAGGAGGTTTCTGTACTGACTGAAAAGGCCAGGAAAGCAGAGCAAATGGGCATGGTTAATGAATTTGCTGTTTTAGAAAGAAAAATGGTAATGGCTAAATGTTATCTATTGAATCCGGAGGACTTTAAGCCCGGAGAAATATATGAAATTGATGGAGATCCAGGTACCTTTTTTAAAATTGATTATATGAATGGAGTATTCGCCTGGGGATATCGTTTAAATGAAGGCAGTGAACAAGAAGCACTGCCGATTTCCATTCTAAAAAAAGAAAACAGTTAAGGAAAGAGAAGGAGTACCTTCCCTTTCCTTTTTTGTTGAAGCGCCAAAAATCTTTTCTAAGAGCGTTTTCTAGTTTGCGCTTCTAGAATAACGAGGTTTTGTGTAATTTGCGTTTCGCCGTTTACCTGTGAGTGAGCTCTCTTTGGCCTAAACCATGGAGCATTAAACTTTGTTTGGAAGAAGTTTTTCGGCTTTTGTCCCATTACTTGAGCCTCCTCATTTATGATTCAGTCTGAATAAGTTAAAATTCAGGTGTATCAAAATCTCGGTTTGACGAAGCTCGCATGCGTTCCTGAGGATGGGTGTTAATCGTCCCGTTGGCTCTTAAGGAGTTGTAATCTGCCTTAGCCCGCGGCTCACCCTCTAATTTATTTCTGTTCTGATTGGGGAAACCTCTTTCTTTATTCCGCATATTAACCCTCCTAGAAAGGCTTCAACCGTGAAAAACAATGGCCAGAACCAATTGCTGATCACGTACTAATAGTATGAGTTGTTCGTGCTTAAGTATGAAGGTTATATATTGGTAAAGCGTTTTATGAATGAAGACATTTTGTCCCTTATGGAAAACAAGACCCGCAAAAAAGCCAAAAAAAAGCCCTTCATATTCGTAAAATGAAGGACTTTTTTGAAAAGGTTAACCAGGAATGATATCCAGTTTTTTGCGTAACTTCTCTTCGCTAAATATCCACCCGGTATAGGAGGAAATAATGTTTAACTCCAAATCAAGCTGGACGACAGCGACAAATGGATAATAATCTTTGCTCCTATATCTTAGATCAATAAAGCGAACTTCATAAAAATCATCGTACTCATCAATTTCCCACCGATAAACAGGGGAGAAGGATATAAAAGCGGATAAATTTTTATCTTTTTGCGCTGCTTCCAAAACTGGGGTTTCCGGAACGGGAACCCGGTTAAATTGATCCAATATCGTCACTTCATTATTTACCGCACGGCCAACAAAGAATTGATGCTTGTTCATAACAGCTATTCGCCACTGATTAAACTTCATCGTCGGTGAAATGATGATTTCTGTTGCATTTGGGATAAGCCTTTTGACCTCAGCATATACCTTCCGCTGTACCCAAAAACGCGCGAAATAATAAACAACAAGCAAAGCATAAAGGGTTAGGAAAGTATATCCAGGATGAGCCCCTAATGCCCAGACGATTAAACCAACAACATGAAAACCAAAGATAATCGGATCAAATGTATTAATAACTCCTAAGGCTACCCATTTCGATGAAAATGGCCTTAGTGCTTGAGTTCCATAGGCATTAAAAATATCAACGAAAACATGGAGAAAAACAGCGACAAATGTCCAAATCCACAAATGGAACAAATTAGCTCCACTAAAAAAGGGATAAATAAGTGCTATAATCAAAATTGGCCAAAGCAAAACTGCGGGGATGGAATGGGTAATTCCGCGGTGATTGCGGATATAAACGGCATTATTCTTTAGTTTTAAAACAGTATCGATATCCGGTATTTGTGAACCGACAATCGTCCCAATCATGACACTGGTCATGGTAGCAGAATTTTCTGCAACAGCCGGATCCAGTGTAGCAATCCCGGCTAGAGCTAAGCCCATTACGATATGTGTTCCAGTATCCAAAACGAAAGACCTCCTTTAATAGTAGAGGTTGATGTGAACTAATCAAACATCTTAATAATAATTCTAAACTTTTTTATCTTGTTGCACCAGTTAAAATATTGTTACATTTAAAGCTGCGGGAACGTGTTCAACCAAAACATAATACTATTTTTCCAAGTTATATTGAGTTTATCCCGAAGTTTGGAGGATCCTGTTTTGAATATAAAATATGACGACAAGTTAGAGAAATTTCCTAAAGAAGCTTTTATGCATGATTTAATCCAATGGTTTAAAGCAGAGCAAAGAGAATTGCCATGGAGAGAGGATAAGGATCCGTATAAAATATGGGTTTCAGAAATCATGCTGCAGCAGACGCGGGTAGACACTGTTATCCCTTATTTTAAAAACTTCATTGAGCAATTTCCAGATATCAAGGCATTAGCAGAAGCTGAAGAACAGAAAGTTCTAAAATCCTGGGAAGGCCTTGGCTATTATTCGAGGGCACGCAATCTTCATTCTGCTGTAAAAGAAGTAAATGAAAAATATGAAGGCAAGGTTCCAGACGAACCTAAGGAGATCTCCTCGCTTAAGGGAGTAGGACCGTATACAGCTGGAGCCATTTTAAGTATTGCTTACGGGCTTCCAGAACCAGCTGTTGACGGAAATGTCATGCGTGTATTATCAAGAATATTATCCATTTGGGATGATATTGCCAAAGCGTCAACGAGAAAAGTTTTTGAGGATGCCGTGAGAGTTCTTATTTCAAAGGAGGACCCTTCATCCTTTAATCAGGCTCTAATGGAATTGGGCGCCTTAATATGTACCCCAACCTCACCAAGCTGTCTTCTTTGTCCGGTAAGAGAGCATTGTCAAGGTTTTTACGATGGCGTTCAAAACGACCTTCCTGTTAAAACAAAGAATAAAAAACAGCGCCAAGTCCAAATAGCAGCGGTTGTTTTAGAAGATGAAGCAGGCAGGGTATTAATTCATAAACGGCCAGAATCAGGGCTTTTGGCAAATCTGTGGGAATTCCCAAATGCAGAGGTCTTGCCGCCGCATGACCTTGAAAAAGAGCAATTAAAAGAAGCTATTAAAAACGAATACGAGGCAGAAGTTAAAATGAATGAAATGATTGGTCAGATTGAGCATGTATTTTCCCATTTAACGTGGAACATCAATGTCTACAAAGGGAAACTTCTGTCAATAAAAAAAGAAAAGTCAGACTTAAAGCTTGTCACTATGGAAGAAATTCAACATTATCCTTTCTCTGTTTCCCATCAAAAAATCTTAAAGCAGCATAATGAAAGTAAAGAGCTCTAGCACCAGTTATGGCACTAGAGCTTTTTTACTAATTTATCTTCTTCAATCCCCCGCGGTTTTGGATCTCTTGGACAATTTCCGTCTGAATCGTTTGGCCTTCGGTATTTAAATAAGAATCCATTTGCTGCAGGGAATGGTGAAAATGCTTAAGTTCGCTGTCTGTCCAATATTTAATGGACATCATTGAAAGCTTAGTCATATCACGGCCATCGTACATATAAATCTTCCTTTCTATTCTTGGATCTATTTCATATTGTTTTTAACCTAATTGCCATATATACATGGAAAAGGATAAAATGAGAAGAAATAGAAGATACGCCATTATTGGCTGATCAATAAAGAAAGGGTTATGAAAATGACACAGAAAGTAGCACTAGTAACAGGAAGCAGCCGTGGCATCGGTAAGGCTACAGCGATTCGTCTGGCCAAAGAAGGATATGATATTGTTATCAATTATGCCCGCAGCAAAACAGCTGCACTGGAAACAGCATCAGAAATTGAAGCTTTGGGCAGAAAGGCTTTAACCGTAAAAGCAAACGTCGGGGATGTCCAAAAGATAAAAAACCTGTTTGAAGAAATTGATAAGGAATTCGGCCGGCTTGATGTGTTTGTCAACAATGCGGCATCAGGTGTTCAGAGACCATTAATGGAACTGGAGGAACACCATTGGGACTGGACGTTAAATATTAATAGCAAAGCTCTTCTATTCTGTGCCCAAGAAGCAGCAAAGCTGATGGAAAGAAACGGGGGAGGAAAAATTGTCAGCATCAGCTCCTTAGGTTCCATCCGCTATTTAGAAAACTATACAGCTGTTGGCACATCCAAAGCGGCCCTTGAAGCACTGACAAGATACTTAGCGGTAGAGCTTGCTCCAAAAAATATTGTTGTTAATGCGGTTTCAGGCGGAGCGGTGGATACAGAAGCATTAAAGCATTTTCCAAACCGTGATGAACTGTTAGAAGAAGCAAAGGAAAAAACACCTGCAGGGAGAATGGTGCAGATTGAGGATATGGTCAATGCAATTATGTTCCTCCTGGCAGATGAGTCCAGCATGATTCGCGGTCAGACTATCATTGTCGATGGCGGGATATCATTACTGGTTTAAGTTTTCGTTAATTATTCAAAAAACATTTTTATTTTTTAAGGATATTTCCTTCACGCATGGTACAAATTAATGAGCGTGGAGGTGATAAACATGGCAAAACAACCAAACAAAACACAAGCAGGTACTAACATCCAAGAAGTAAGACAGCAAAATGCACAATCTGCTGCAGGTGGTGCAGGACAGTTCGGTACTGAATTTGCAAGCGAAACTAATGCACAAGAAGTAAGACAGCAAAATGCACAGTCTGCTTCAGGTGCAGGACAGTTCGGTACTGAATTTGCTAGTGAAACTAATGCACAAGAAGTTAGACAGCAAAACCAGCAGGCTGAGTCTCGTAAAGCACAAAACTCAGGTCCTCAAAATTCATAATACTTAACCTAGAAGGTGCTCTCTTTACGAAAAGGGCACCTTCTCTTTTTTTTGTTCTTCGACAAAACTTCTATTATCTCTACATTAATTGTCAAAGGATTGCTGGGAAGATACCGCGAATAATTAAAAAAGAGAAAATAAATGGGGCGGTGTCTGATTACAATGAAAAACTTTAACCATTTAGTCGCAGAGCAAATGCAAACAATGGAAAAATTATTATATTTGCAAAGTGAGATTGAAAGATGCGAGGAACTGGAGCAGGAGCTTAATTCCTTAGAGGAGGAAACAGAATTAGAAAGCATCCGTTTGGAAATTGCTAAATTAAAAATTGAATTAAAAGATATCCATCAGACTTTTGAAGAACAGACAGAAGAGGTTATTCGTTCCTATCAAAATGCTAAGGTAACTGTTTGAAAAGATGCCTCGTTTTTTGCTATCAGGCAATCTGCCCCCGTCCACCATATTTCCATTTAACGGGGGCAAATACTCCTCATTTTATTCTATTATTTTCCCAAATCGCTGATTTCCAATGGCTCTTTGTTTTAAATTCTTTCTTAAACCGTTATAATAATAGAAAAAAGTATTCGATCTTTGTTGCCTTAATTTGTTTTGAACCATTGCGGAAGGTTTGTAAAAGATCAGACATCGCCTGATTTTTTATTATATTTTTGCCTTCAGCCTCTAACATATCGCGCCAATGCGTTTTTTCTATAGGTTGCAAAGCCCGGGATTTATGAAAGTAGGGGAAAAGTATGGCCGTACCCATTGAAGGAGAACCAGTACAAATCCATAGCTATAAACATAATGGGCACATCCATCGCGTCTGGGAGGAAACAACGGTACTAAAAGCAACGCAGAATTTAGTCATTGGGTGCAATGACAGGACGGTTGTTACTGAATCAGATGGAAGGACTTGGATTACTAGGGAGCCGGCAATATGTTATTTTCATTCCCAGCATTGGTTTAATGTGATTGGGATGATTCGAGAAGACGGGATATATTATTACTGCAATTTAAGCTCACCGTTCATTTTTGATGGGGAAGCAGTAAAATATATTGATTATGACCTGGATATAAAGGTTTTTCCAGATATGACCTTTAATCTGCTTGATGAAGATGAATATGAAAGACATCGAAAAGAAATGAATTATCCGGAACCGATTGACCGGATACTTAAATCTAATGTGAAAAAATTAATCTATTGGATTCGGCAAAAAAAAGGTCCATTTGCGCCTGATTTTATTGATATTTGGTATGAAAGATATTTAACCTACAGACGCTAAATAAGGATTATGTAATTACCTGTTGACCATACATCAACAGGTTTTTCCATGAACAGATAATATTTATATAAATTTTACGTACAAAGAGGGGAAATAGTTGGGCAGCATTCAGCGTTACATGAAATTTGTTAAACCTTATAAGTGGCAAATCATCTTAACGATTATCATTGGAATTATTAAATTTGCCATTCCGCTCATCACACCTTTATTAATAAAATATGTCATTGATGATGTAGCAGGGAACCCTGATTTAAGCACTGCGGACAAGACATCCAGTCTCTTGCAGATGATGGGATTAATGATTCTGATTTTTGTCTTATTGCGCCCGCCAATTGAGTATTATCGGCAATATTTTGCCCAATGGGTGGCAAGCAAGATTTTATATGATATCCGGGATAGGCTCTTTACCCATATACAGAAATTAAGCTTTAAGTATTTTGCAAATACAAGATCTGGTGAGGTCATTTCAAGAATCATCAATGATGTGGAACAGACTAAAACATTCGTTATTACAGGTCTCATGAATCTCTGGCTTGATTTGGCAACGATTCTTATCGCAGTGGGGATCATGCTGAAAATGGACGTTACATTGACCATTGTATCGTTAATTTTGTTCCCTTTTTACGGATTTTCCGTTAAATACTTCTTCGGAAATTTAAGAAAGCTGACAAGAGCACGTTCCCAAGCCCTTGCTGAGGTTCAAGGATATCTTCATGAGCGGGTGCAGGGAGTAGCAGTCATCAAAAGCTTTGCCATTGAAGATTATGAGCAGACACAATTTGACCGGCAGAATAAAAACTTTTTAGTCAAAGCCATTGACCATACGAAATGGAATGCAAAAGCATTTGCAGTTGTCAATACGATAACAGATATCGCTCCGCTGCTTTTAATCGGATATTCGGGGTACCAGGTTATTCAAGGAAATCTGACCATTGGTACAATGATGGCTTTCTATGCTTATATTGAAAGATTGTATAATCCTTTGCGGAGACTTGTAAATTCTTCAACCACTCTGACTCAATCCATTGCATCGATGGACAGGGTATTTGAGCTGATTGATGAGAAATATGATATCGATGATCTTCCGGGAGCTGCTGAAGTAGTAGATGTAAGAGGAGATATCCAATTTGAGAACGTCAGCTTTTCCTATAATGAAAAGGAAGGTCCTGTATTAGATAATATTTCACTTCATGTGAAAAAAGGCGAAACCATTGCCCTAGTTGGTATGAGCGGTGGAGGAAAATCGTCATTGGTCAGCCTGATTCCAAGATTCTATGATGTCACAGAGGGCAGCATTCTGCTTGATGGAAAAGATATTCGCTCCTTTAAGGTGAGAAGTCTGCGGGATAAAATTGGCATGGTTATGCAGGACAATATTCTTTTTAGCGAGTCGGTTAAAACGAATATATTGCTGGGCAAACCAGATGCAACAGATGAAGAGGTAATCGAAGCGGCAAAAGCAGCCAATGCGCATGATTTTGTTATGAACCTTCCGGAGGGGTATGACACGAGGGTTGGTGAACGAGGAGTAAAGCTTTCCGGCGGGCAAAAACAAAGGATAGCCATCGCGAGGATCTTTTTAAAAAATCCGCCTATCCTAATCCTTGATGAAGCAACTTCAGCTTTAGACTTGGAAAGTGAACATTTAATACAAGAGTCACTCGAAGAGCTTGCAAAGGACCGAACCACTTTTATAGTTGCCCATCGGCTGTCCACAATCACGCATGCAGATCGAATCATTTTAATTGAACATGGAAAAATCGCAGAAATCGGAAGCCACCATGAATTAATGGAAAAACAAGGCGGCTACTATAAGCTCTTCCAAGTCCAGGAACTGGGACAAGGGGACAGGCACTTTGTCCCGGCCGCGGACTAGGGGACAGGCACCGTGTCCCGAAGGGAAACAGGGGTACCTTCCATTCTCGTCTACAAAAAAGCACTGATTCTTAAATAAGAGTCAGTGCTTTTTGTTATTTTTCAATCAAAATCTTGTTTGTTTTTTTGTGATACCGTTGGAAGCTGCTGATAATTTTGTCAAGGTGTTCAATTTGTTCATCATAGTCAATAATGGCCGAAACGATTTGCATCGTATGGGTTAGGGTAGATTCATCTGTTATATGTGAATTCTTTTGATAGGAAAGGAATTGGTTAGCAAGCTCTTTTCTTTTTAAATAGAACTCTCCGTCTTCAAAGATCATTTGCGGACGAACCTTCCCAATAAATTTCAGCATCACGTGCTCATGGTAGTGCACCAGGCTGTCAAGCTGCTGCTGGACAATGACTTGAAATTCTGCAGGCATTTCATAAAGATCATTTTCATATCGATGCAATTTTCTTAAGACTTCAAGGGCTCGCTTTACTGTAGAGATCATTTGTCTGTAGACAACCAATTTTCGTGATTTGGCAAAGGTGTCCCTTTTAAGATAATGCCTTTCTTCTTTAAACAATGAATAAAGCTGATCAAGCCCACGCACGGTCTCTTTCATCTTTTTAATATCATTCTTAAGGGGTTTGTGTTCAGAAGAATGTCTAATAGTCATCCTAATCCATTTGGTGATCTCCACTGTGACGTCAGAAAGCTGGTAGTAAAGCTTCTTCTCGTATTTTGGCGGAAGAAAGAATAAATTCACGATAAACGCTGAAAGCACTCCAAGCATAATGGTTAAAAACCGTATGAAAGCAAATTCAATAAACGCATCTCCAGGGGTTTCCATAATAACAAGCATGGTGACAAGGGAAAGCCCGATCGTGTTTTCTATCTTAAGTTTAAGATTGATGGTTATTAAAATAATTGCTGCAAGGCCAACAATCAGCATATCTTTTCCTAATAAAAGAACGAATACTACTGCAATAATCGCACCGATGGCATTCCCTTGAATCTGTTCAACAATCGATAAAAAGGAACGGTATACCGTCGGCTGTATTGCAAAAATAGCAGCAATTGCTGCAAATAGTGGCGACGGAAGCTGGAATAACTCTGATAAAAATAATGACAAAATAATTGCAATTCCCGTTTTGAAAATGCGGGCGCCAAGCTTCATAAATACTGATGTTCCTTTCTTAATAAATAATTACATGAGTCCAAACCATTAGAATATATGAAAAGGCTTGTTATAGTATTATATGCATGAATGTACTATACATGGTTATGAAAGGATGTACAATGGGTAATTTCATTATTTTAAGGAAGGGATAGCGATTCTAGGATGGAGGAAAAACAGGGGAACCAAAAAGATCCCCCTGTTAATCAAATTATTTTTCACTTAATGCTTCAAATGCATTTCGTACGGCAAAAATGGCTGCGTTAATATCTTCCTCAGTATGTGCAATCGTAATAAACCAGGCTTCATACTTGGATGGAGCCAGATTAATCCCTTGTTTAAGCATTAGTTTGAAAAACTTAGCAAACATCTCTCCATCTGTATTTTCAGCTTGCTCATAATTCTCTATCTTTTCATTCGTAAAATAGACGGTCAATGCGCCTTTTAAGCGATTAATCGTAATTGGGATATTATATTCCTTTGCTGCCTCGGTAATGCCATCTTCGAGCATAGCTCCCAACCGATCAAGGTATTCATATATTCCATCCTGCTTAAGAACTTCAAGACAGGCAATACCCGATAATATAGATGCTGGATTTCCAGCCATTGTACCAGCTTGATAGGCAGGTCCAAGCGGAGCAACCTTCTCCATAATTTCTTTTTTGCCGCCGTATGCGCCGATTGGCAGACCACCGCCGATAATTTTACCCATCGCTGTTAAATCCGGCTGTATCCCCAATAAATCCTGGGCACCGCCATACATAAAGCGAAAAGCAGTAATGACTTCATCGTAAATAACGATGGCGCCGGCTGCATGCGTTAATTCGTTGACCTGTTCAAGGAATCCAGGGTTTGGCTCAACAATACCAAAATTCCCGACAATCGGTTCTACAAGAACGCCGGCAATTTCGCTTCCCCATTTTTCCATTGCTTCTTTAAATGGCTCAATGTCATTAAAAGGAACGGTGATAACCTCCTGGGCAATACTTTTAGGTACCCCAGCTGAATCCGGTGTTCCTAAAGTGGATGGCCCTGAGCCTGCGGCAACAAGCACAAGGTCGGAGTGGCCGTGATAGCATCCAGCAAATTTAATGATTTTGTCCCTTCCTGTATAGGCACGTGCTACACGAATGGTTGTCATTACAGCTTCTGTACCGGAATTGACAAAACGCACCTTTTCTAATCCAGGCATAGCTTCTTTAAGCATCTTTGCGAATTTTACTTCATGCGGTGTAGGTGTTCCGTAAAGAACGCCGGTTTCAGCAGCCTTTTTTATCGCTTCTGTTATATGAGGGTGGGCGTGTCCAGTGATGATTGGACCGTAGGCGGCCAAAAAGTCTATATATTGGTTTCCGTCAACATCCCAAAAATAGGCGCCGCTTGCCCTTTCCATAACTACAGGTGCACCGCCGCCAACCGCTTTATAGGAGCGGGAAGGGCTGTTTACACCGCCAACAATATGTTCAAGCGCTTCTTTATGTATCCGTTCTGAATTTGTAAACTGCACAAAAAATCCTCCTTTAAGAACTTGGTGCTTTTAATTCTCAACCTTTATTATATTAACATGTTTTAACAATAGAAGCTTGGTCTTACAATTTCGACTTTTTAAAGTGGAATTAACTTAATCTTTTGCTTCTTTTCTGCGAGACAAGCAGGCATAGAGCATGTTGCATAAGCGTATAGTTTAAGAAAGATAGAAAGGGAAAGAGGGAGGACTATGGTTTTTTACTTATCCCTGTCACTAATTGTTTTTTGTATGGCGATGAGCCTGCGGACCTTATTTTTGCCGCATAAAATTAAAGGAAAAAAGGTTTCGTTTGAAAACTTTCTTTATTTAGCATTTATATATTTAACGGTCATGATTGGTTTTGGATTGATATATATTCTTCTTGAATTAAATGGGCTAACCGTTTTTATGGATGGAACATTTGGGATCGATGACGATTTTTTTGCACAGCTGGAGACAGGATTTTATTTTAGCGCGGTCACATTGTTTTCTGTCGGGTATGGGGATATTGCTCCGATTGGAATTGGCAGAATGATAGCTGTTACAGAGGCATTAATTGGTTATACCATTCCGGCAGCTTTTGTATTCAGGGCGGTGTTTGATATGGAGAATAATATGTAATCGCATCAGGTATAGTCGGATAAATTGTTTTTCCTGTTAAAATTCGGTACGCTTGTGATAAAGGATTTGAAAAAGATGGAGGGATTAACATGACAATTTCTGTGGGTGAATTAGCGCCTGACTTTTCATTAATGGCGAGCAATGGAGAAAGTGTGAAATTATCTGACTATCGCGGGAAAAATGTGGTTTTATATTTCTATCCAAAGGATATGACGCCAGGATGTACAACTGAAGCTTGCGACTTTAGAGATCATCATGAAAGCTTTGCCGGTTTAAATGCTGTGATACTGGGAGTAAGCCCTGACCCTGTCAGCAAGCATGAGAAATTTATTGAAAAGTATGATCTGCCTTTCGTTTTGCTAGCTGATGAGGAACATAAAGCAGCAGAGGCCTATGATGTTTGGAAATTAAAGAAGAACTTTGGAAAAGAGTACATGGGTATTGAACGTTCCACATTCATAATAGATAAAGAGGGTAAAATAGCCAAAGAGTGGAGAAAGGTTACAGTAAAGGGGCATGTAGAAGAGGCTCTTGAATTTATCAAGGCAAATCTCTCGTAAACACAGCCTATTTTTCAATACAAAGGCTTACGTCCATTCAATGTAGTGCAATTTGAATATGATTTATTAGGGCATACCTCCTCAGTTATATTTTACGAAGCAAAAGGACCAAACTCCGGAACAATGGAAAGGTTCTTCTGCTTCCTTTTTTTATGAAAAGACAGTCAGTTTTTATGTTTTTAAATATGAATTGCTTACATATATTAAAATAAATAAAAACAAACAGAAGGGGGGAAGGAATATATTAAAAAATTGCCGGGAAATTGATTAAAGCAGGTTGTTATGTTGACAAATGTGGCAATAAATTAGTACACTGATTATAAAGATTATAATATAATAATTCTTGTTAGAAGAGAGGTGCATGGCGGTGGCGCAAATGGATTTAAAAGAAGCGTTAGATACGCTAAAGGAAACCGGAGTTCGCATCACACCACAGCGTCATGCGATACTTGAATTTTTAATAAACTCAATGTCACACCCAACCGCTGACGAAATATATAAAGCATTAGAAGGAAAATTTCCAAATATGAGTGTGGCTACAGTTTACAATAATTTAAGAGTATTTCGTGAGGTTGGTCTTGTTAAAGAATTGACCTATGGTGACGCATCCAGCCGGTTTGATTTTGTTACTACACAGCATTATCATGTTATTTGTGAGAAGTGCGGAAAAATTGTGGATTTCCATTACCCAGGCTTAGATGAAGTAGAACATTTAGCTTCACACGTAACTGGATTTAAAATCAGTCATCATAGAATGGAAATTTACGGAACTTGTCCGGACTGTGCCAGTAAAGAGGCACACTAAAAAAGGCCAAGAAAGCTGCTGGCTATGATGCTGACAGCTTCTTTGTTTTTAGTCTATTCTTTATAAAAACCTTTAAAAAACCGCATATAAAGTAAAGGCATTCGCAAAAACATAGCGAATGCCTATTTTTCTAAGTTTTTTCTGTTATATTTTTGGTCAAACTCTTTGCCCTCAAGATTAGGATCTAAAGTTAAAGGCTCCCGGCAGTACATACACATATCAACCCTGCCAAGCATTTTCGTGGGTTTCTCGCAATTGGGACAAACAACCTGAATCGTTTTTGTCGAAAGCATACCGATCCAAAAATAAACAGCCGTACTGGCAACGAAGAATAAGAGTCCAAAAATCATAAATATGGTCATGACAAGAGGAGATTCTCTAAAGAAAATTCCAATATACATAACAATAAATCCTACAAATATTAAAGCAAGCGCAAATGAACGTATCTTATTAATTTTACTTGAATACATTGTATATTTAGCCATCCTTGTCCCTCCTAAGGAATAACTATATCATAACGTTTGACGGAAATTAAATAAAAAAACCATAATGGGTTAGCAGAAATATTATTTTTCAAAGGGATGATTTAAAGCTAATGTTGACTAATGACAAATTAATAGGAGAGCGGAAATCGGCGGCTATATTTAAAAGAACCTATCATAAAAGCAAATTAATAAAGACCGTTTTGCATTAAAGGAAGGAAAATATAAAAAAATTGTCGAACATATAACCTAACAATCATTTGGAGGAATTATTTATGGAAGACATTCTCCGCCCCATTTACCAGGAACGGGCAAGTCAGGCAAATACCCTTGGAGTATTATTGGTCAAAAAGCAGCCAAATAATACACCAGTGACGAATACATTTGATGCTATATTACTAATCCTTGTTAAAGAAGCAGATTCGCCTGTGTTTGTTAAACATTACACATACAAAAATGAAAAAGCAGCCTTATATACTGTTACTGATGAAAAATTGCGTGAGTGGATCTTGCTGGGAACCCATCGAAAGATATTTGACTGGCTATACAATGGTAAAGTGATATTTGAACGGAATGAATACATTCATAATCTTAAGACTGAAATTACAGAGTTTCCATTTTACGGAAGAAAGTTAAAAATGGGCCTAGAATTTGCTAAGCTGATCAGGCGGTATATGGATGGGAAGGCCTTCTTCGAAAATGGCCATTACTTAGATGCGTATAACAATATAGTTCACTCACTTCATCATCTGGCGAGGCTTTCAGTAATAGAAAATGGATTTCATCCAGAGGTCACAGTCTGGCAACAGGTAAAAATGATTGAACCTGAAATCACCAAACTATATGAAGAATTAGTAAATAGCCATGAGACCTTAGATAAAAGGCTTGAACTTCTGTTCCTTGCCAGTGAATTTTTAATTCATTCAAAAATGAAAAGTGGAATGATGCATCTGGCAGATGTGCTTTCTGAAAAAGAAATATGGTCGATTAATGAATTAACAAACCACAAGGACCTCCTTCATTATTCAGTTGATCTTGGTATGCTTTTGGAATATTTAATTGATAAACATGTGATTGAGGTTGTTACTATTGAAACCAAAGGACCTGGTGTTTTTCATCGTTATTATAAACTTACGAAAAAATTATCGTAAAAAACTATTTTAGGTGTTGACCTTTATTGAAAAACTTGTTATATTAATATCCGTCGCTGCGATTTGATTAGAAAAACAAAAGCGGCCGACGGATTTCCTTTTTTAAAAAAGTGTTGACAAACAAACACAACACATGTTATATTAGAAAAGTCGCTTCTGAGCGATATTAATTGTTCTTTGAAAACTGAACGAACAAAAACGTCAACGTTAAATTTTGTCCCGCATGGGACAAAACAACAATGAGCTATATCAACTCTTTATTGGAGAGTTTGATCCTGGCTCAGGACGAACGCTGGCGGCGTGCCTAATACA
>NZ_JBXAFB010000019.1:0-62654 GCF_058792595.1 Cytobacillus sp. MT66 | reverse complement strand
ATAGACAAAGGAGAATTTGAGTGAACTCAAATTCTCCTTTGTCACTATTTGAAGCTAATTATGTCCCAGCCTCTTTTGTTATTTTTCATTAATTGCACTAATAACTTTATGTGCAATGTCTGCATAAATCTTTCCAAGTCTGTGTTCTTCCTGATAAATAGACGGCGCAAAGTCGTCATCATTCCAATCAGGCTGCTGCAATGGAAGCTGACCCAACACTTCAGTCTGCAATTCCTCAGCTAGTTTCTTTCCTCCGCCGCTTCCGAAAACATATTCTCTTTCACCTGTTACCTTGCTTTCGAAATAAGACATGTTTTCGATGACACCTAATATTTCGTGTTCCGTTTTTAGTGCCATGGCTCCTGCACGGGCTGCAACGAATGCTGCAGTTGGATGTGGTGTTGTTACGATAATTTCCTTACATGACGGAAGCATAGTATGAACATCAAGAGCCACATCGCCTGTTCCTGGAGGAAGGTCAAGAAGAAGATAGTCTAAATCGCCCCATTCTACTTCGTTGAAAAAGCTGTTAAGCATTTTTCCAAGCATTGGCCCCCTCCATATAATAGGTGCATTGTCTTCCACAAAGAAGCCCATAGAAATAACCTTTACACCATATCGATCAACAGGTATAATCTTTTCGCCTCTAACAACAGGGCGGCTTGTAATACCCATCATATCTGGAACGCTGAACCCATAAATGTCTGCATCAATTAGGCCAACTTTTTTGCCTGCACGCGCTAAAGCAACAGCCAGGTTAACGGAAACTGTTGATTTTCCAACCCCGCCTTTTCCGCTGGCAATTGCAACGAAAACGGTTTTGCTTCCAGGAGATAGCAAGCCTTGATCCTCTACTTCTTCTTTCATAGCATCCTGGTACTGAGATAAAATATATGGAGGCAGTTCACCGAAGCGAATACCGACTGTTGCTGCACCAGCTTGCTTTAATAGGCTTACAATTTGCGTTTGAAGCTGAAGCTGTTCTCCAGTCCCTGTTTTAGCAAGTAGAATTTTTACACTAACATGATTTTTTTCTTCTTTAATTTTGATTTCTTCAATGGCACCGATTTCACCTAATGTTTTATGTAAAAAAGGCTCTTGAACCTCGCCTAGCACTTCTTTTACTTTTTGTTCAGTCAACATCTATAAACACCTGCCCATTTTAAATATCATTAAAAGTATAACATATAGTTTTCTATCTGTTGTTAATTGTATCACACCTCTGAATTAATTAAACATTTGAGGCACGCAAATACAAAAGTGCATAAAAAAAGATGCTTCTGCAGCATCTTTTTATTCCTCCTCAGGAAGCTCTTTTTCATTTGAATAGTAACGCATAATTCCATTATAAATGGAGGCTGCCAGTTTTTCCTGGTATACCTCATCCTTTAAATTAGCCCGCTCCCCTGGATTGGATAAAAACCCTACTTCCACTAATGCACCTGGTATCTCAGCATTTTTCAATATATAGACTGTATTAAGCACCTTTGCTTTTCGAGTGGTATTTTCTAGATTTCTTATTAGTTCATCTTGAATAAATTTGGCGGCTCTGGCATTTCCATCTTTATTTGTTGCATAAAAGGTCTGGGCCCCGCTCCATCTTGGTGATGGGATTGAATTTAAATGAATGCTGACAAAAAACTCCGCACCTGAGTGATTAATTAATTCGAGCCTCTGTTTTAAATCTTCTACTTTTCTTTTGCTAAATCCCCTGGTATCTTCGTCTGCAAGATCACGGTCGTCCTCTCTAGTCATTAAGACTAAGGCTCCTTGTTCCTGCAGATATTCTCTTACCTTTAAGGTTACATTAAGCGCAATATCCTTTTCCAGCGCCTGTGTATCTCCCGCTCCACCATCAGGACCCCCATGGCCAGGGTCAAGCAGTATCACCTTTCCTGATAAAGGTAAATTCCACGAATCCCATGAGTCATTATCGGTAAAGTCATACTGCAGAATTAAGAAGAGAAGTATTAAACCAACTGCAAATGCCGCCTTTTTTAACCTTGTTTTCATAAAGCACGTCAGCCCTCCCGCTTGTCCTCAGTTAAATATATGGGACAAGTTGGAGTTCTAGAACAATGAAACGGAATGGTATTTGTTTACTTAATGCAATCGAAGCTTATGTCTCTTCTGACCGTTCTGGAAGCCTTCCGCCCACCAGCTGGAGATATATTGTTCACATTGGTAATACAGCGATTCGCTCATAACACCTTCTTCACCATTTCCCCAATACAAAAGGAAATGGTACAGGGTATCAACTAAATGATGTTCTTCCCCTCTGCAGCGTCTTTTGACTTCTTCAGTCGATTCACCATATAATCCAAACCGGCTAAAATGTGCTCCTAGCAGATAAGCTTCTATTGCAACATCGTAACAGGCCTCTTCTATTCCTGTGTTCATCAGCAATCCGCTTGTTAGTCTGGAGGAACCAAAAAATTGCTGGACTCTTTCCTTAAGAGCTTTTATAGAAATTTCACGCAGAACGGATCGTTCGTACTTTATTTGTTTTTCCCTTTTCTTTTCAACAAACGTTGTAATTACATTCATGGTTCTCACTCCTTGTAAATAGTCTTTTCCGCAAAGGAGGAGAAATACAAAAACCCGTTAGCTTTTGAATTGCCAATTTTTTATTATAAATGCTTTATTAAAACTCTTTGATTTCCAATATATAGACAATTTAAAAACCCCTGTTTGTTTAAACAGGGGCAGAAAGTTTATTTATTCACCTAAGTCGACATTGTGATAGACTTGTTTAACGTCTTCTAAATCCTCTAGAACATCGATTAGTTTTTCAAATTTCGCTTGATCCTCTTCTGAAAGAGTCACTTCACTTTGCGGGAGCATCGTGATTTCCGCTACTGTAAATTCGGTAATGCCAGCATTTTTCAGCGCCTCTTGCACAGCATGGAATTGATCAGGCTCTGAATAGACAATCACTCCGTCTTCTTCTTCTAAAATATCCCGCGCGTCTACATCTGCATCCATAAGGATTTCTAGAACGTCATCGGCAGATTTACCTTCTACTCCAATAACCGCTGTTGCATCAAACATATAAGAAACTGAACCGCTAACACCCATGTTTCCGCTGTTTTTTCCAAATGCCGCCCTGACTTCAGACGCCGTTCGGTTAACATTATTTGTTAATGCATCAACGATAACCATAGATCCGCTTGGACCGAAGCCTTCATAGCGAAGATCATCAAAGTTTTCATCAGAGCCGCCCTTCGCTTTTTCAATAGCCTTCTCGATAATATGTTTTGGCACATTGTATGTCTTAGCGCGCTCTAAAACAAATTTTAAAGCCTGGTTAGCATCTGGATCTGGTTCACCCTGTCTGGCAACTACATAAATTTCACGGCCAAATTTTGCATAGATTCGGCTTGTATTTGCATCCTTTGATGCCTTTTTTTCCTTTATGTTATTCCATTTACGACCCATACTGTCACACTCTCTTTCGACTAGGATTCAAATATTATCATATACAGTCCGAATAACTATTAAGAATTTCTGCATTAAATATTATAACGTAATTATGCGATAGGTGTTAAAAATTTTTCCGGTTAAGCTGGTAAGATTATGTTTTTTTAGCCAGGGGTTATAGTCTTTTGTCCTTATTACTCATTATTTCTTCATTTCTCATCCAAAAGTTGTAGGAAAAGTTCAAGCTTTTCTATGAAGTAGGACTTTTTAAAAACCATTATCCTTAAAGCATCAATAAGATAAGGAGAGATAAATAAAATGAACAATAAAGTAGTGATGATTACAGGTGCTTCCAGAGGATTGGGAAGAGCTTTGGCATTGGGTTTTGCAAAAGAAGGAGCCAAATTGGCTATATGCGCAAGGTCAGAAGAGCAACTGAAAAGAGTAAAACTTGAAGCAGAACAACTTGGGGCAGAAACTATTGCAGCGGCTGCAGATATTTCCGTACCTAGAGATGTTGAACGGTTTGTGGCAATGACCGAAGAAGCCTACGGCCATATAGATGTTCTAATAAATAATGCAGCCATTCTTGGCCCTAGTCCAATGCCGTTCCTCCTTGATTACCCAGAAGACGATTTTGCGGAAGTGCTTCGGGTAAATGTTCTTTCCCCCTTTCTTGTAACCAGAAGAGTCATTCCTGGAATGCTTACACGCAACCAAGGGTCGATTATTAATATTACTTCTGAAGCAGGAAATACAGGTTATGCCGGCTGGGGGGCATACGGGATTTCAAAATTCGCTGTTGAAGGGCTTACCGAAACATGGGCAGATGAACTAAGCAGTACCAACGTACGGATAAATATGGTTGATCCAGGCGAAATGGATACCCAAATGCATCAAATGGCCGTACCAGATTGCGATTATCCATTGGCAAAGCCTGAGGAACTAACCGGCATCTTTTTATATCTTGCGTCCGATAGGTCTAAGGAAATCAGCGGACAGCGATTTACAGCACAATCATCGGAGGTGTGAAGATATGGGGGCAAAAGCAATGGACTTTTTTCTGCCTGGCGAATTAAATGCCTCTTGTCCGCCGGAGAAAAGAGGCATAAGAAGAGATCATGTTCGGATGATGGTCCTCGACCGGTCTACAGGAAAAGTCAGCCATGATTATTTTTTTCAGCTGGCCAATTATCTTAATCCCGGAGATTTAGTTATTTTAAATAGCAGCCGGACGATCCCTGCTGTTCTACAAGCCTCTTGCTTAAGAAACGGTGACCAAATAGGAGTTAGAACAGAAGTACGGCTAGCCCGTCGCAGGCATGATGATAAATGGGATGCTCTCATTGTTGCATCCCTTATCAATATCGGAGATACTCTCTACTTTTCATCTGAGCTATCTGCAAAAGTGATTGGAAAGAAAAAAGGCTCACCGCTAAAGATCATTCAGTTTAATAAAAAGGGAACCGAGCTCTTTAATCTCTTATATGCTCTTGGCGAACCAGTTCGTTATGAATATATTGACCAGCCTTGGGATTTAGACTGCTATCAAACTGTTTTTGCAAGCAGTCCCGGTTCCGTCGAAATGCCATCTGCCGGAAGAGCCTTTAGCTGGGAACTAATCTTTAGCCTAAGAAGCAAGGGCATAGATGTTGAATTTATCCAGTTGCATACAGGACTCAGTTATTTTCTTAATGATCTTTACATGACACCTGAAGAGAATGATGAAGAATATCATATCCCGGAACAAACAATGAAGAAAATTCTTGAAGTAAAAGCAGCGGGCAATAAGGTCATTGCTGCTGGCACAACCGTTGTAAGGGCCCTTGAAACTGCCGCAGGAAATAAGATGCTTTCAGGGATGACCAATTTATATATTCATTCCCTCTACCCCTTAAAAATAGCTGATGGCATCCTTACAGGATTTCACGAGCCCCAAGCAAGCCATCTTGATATGCTTTCAGCCTTTGTTTCAGAGCAGCATTTGCTTACGGCGTATCAGCAGGCTATTAGCGCCGGCTATTTATGGCATGAATTTGGCGATATGAACTTAATCATTTAATAGGAGGGTCTTACGTGCGCTTTCACCATTTTGCATTAGAAGTGTCTGATCTGGAGGAATCTGCTGCCTTTTATAGAAAGCACTTTGATATCGAGATTGAAACCAGCTTGTCTTTAAACGAAGAAGAACTTGTATTTTTGGCCACAAGGGATTTCAGGCTTGAGTTGATATCTAACCGCGAGAGTAAGCCGCATAACCAATCTGCACATATCTGTTTTGAAGTCACGAATCTTCATGAAACGATGAAAAGACTTAGCGACTGTCCTAAAATAGAAGGCCCATATACTCTCTCAAATGGATGGCAAACCGTTTTTTACGAAGGACCTGATGGGGAAATCCTCGAATTTCTGCAGGTCATACCCGTTTAGAAAAGCTCTCCCCTTAATGACTGGCGTTTTTAAATAGTAATAGACATCTGATCCATACATGTAAGATATAATGAAGTTAGATTTTTAGGAGATGAGGGAAACAGATGTCCATGGAATCTAGCCACGGAGAAATCTTTATTTTAAAAGAAATTGCCGAGCTGTTAAACGAAGGTACAGATGAAAGCAAAGTATTATCCGGTGTGCTGAAAAAGCTGCTATATGTGACAGGGCTTAAGACTGGATGGATTTTCTTAATTAACGAAAATGGCCGCCATCAGCTGGCTGCCGCTGAAGCCCTGCCGCCTGCTTTATCCCATGATAACAATAATAGAATGTGCCATGGCGATTGTTGGTGTGTTAATCGATATAATAATCAAAAATTGAAAAAGGCAACAAATATAATTGAATGTAAACGGATCGAAGATGCAATAACAGAGGGCGCTGGGGAAACTTGCGGTCTCACCCATCATGCGACTGTACCGCTCCGTGCAGGACAGGAGCGATTCGGAATCTTAAATATTGGTTCGCCAAACAAAACACATTTCGATCAAAATGAGCTTGCCTTGCTCGAAGCAGTAGCCTACCAGATTGGAACAGCACTGAAACGGATTAAGCTGACAAAGCAGGAACAAGAAACGGCACTTGTGGCTGAGCGGAATCGGCTGGCAAGAGACCTCCACGATTCTGTCAATCAACTGCTCTTTTCCCTGAGCCTCACTGCAAGAGCAGGTGTAGAAATGACACCCGATCAAGATATCAAACAAACATTTAGTTATATTCAGGATTTAGCACAAGAAGCTCTTGGAGAAATGCGTGCCTTGATATGGCAGCTGCGTCCGCTGGGTCTTGAGAATGGCTTAATAGGGGCTCTAAAAAGTTATGCCGAAATGCTTGGCCTAACAATTGAAACAAAAGTGAACGGTGCAGCGAGCATACCGGGGAAAGCGGAAGAAGCCCTATGGCGCATTGGACAGGAAGCATTGGCCAACTGTAAAAAGCACTCTGGGGCCCAAGAGGCGAAGCTATCTTATTATACTTCCGATCATGAAGTTATGCTGTCCATCAAAGATACAGGCTGCGGCTTCCATTATGAAGAGAGTGCCAGTATCCCTTCATTAGGATTAAAAAATATGAAGGCACGGGCGGAAGCACTAAATGGAAGTTTTCAATTAAACAGCGGGCCAGGAAACGGGACTGAAATACAAGTCCGTATTCCTTTTTAGGAGGGAGAACTTATGAATATACGCATATTAATTGCTGATGACCATCATGTTGTCAGACGAGGGCTTGTCTTTTTCCTGAAGACACAAAAGGGTCTTGATATTGTCGGGGAAGCCGCAAATGGAAAGGAAGCTGTTGAACTGGCAAAATCACTAAAACCCGATATGATTTTAATGGACTTAGTTATGCCGGAGATGGATGGAATTGAAGCAACAAGAATCATTAAACAGGCCTGCCCACAAATCAAAATAATGATGCTGACAAGCTTTTCGGATCAAGATCACGTCATTCCAGCACTGGAAGCCGGGGCATCCGGATTTCAATTAAAGGACATCCAGCCCGATGAACTTGTAATATCGATCAAAAAAGTCATGAGCGGTGAAAACCAGCTGCATCCGCAGGCAACCTCACAGTTATTAGCCAATCTGTCCAATAAAAATCATGCAAATAAGAATCCAATTGAGTCCTTAACCAATCGGGAGATGGATGTTCTTAAAGAAATCGCCAAAGGTAAAAGCAATAAAGAAATTGCTGCCGCTCTTTTTATTACTGAAAAGACCGTAAAAACCCATGTTTCTAACCTATTGGCTAAGCTTGAGCTTGCTGATCGAACACAAGCTGCCCTTTATGCCGTAAAACATAAATTAACTGATTAATCCTCCCGATTAAAATTCACTGGCAAATCAGATTGTAGGCACCACTATCATTTTTACTTCCCCTTATATCAATTGTTATTTTTCTTACATATGTTAAATAGGACAAGACAATTGGTGTATGGCTAAACTTTAGAATTGTTGTACGCAGAGGGAGAACCATGAGGGAAACCAATTGGTCTCTTGGTATTGAGCCTGCAAGAGCATCATGCGGAAAGGATGCCAACCTAAAGATGGGAGTGATGGATAATGGAACATCTTAATCAGAGTAAATGGAAAAAAAACTTAATTATGATTGAAAACAAAGAACTACAAAATCATCTGCCTGAAACCAGTGAATTTTCGAAAATCGATTTATGGAGCTTTGTCGATAAGTATAGAAAAGTCATTTTAAAGCCATCTAATGGAAGCTGGGGGAAAGATATCTTCAAACTATCCATGTTATCAGACGATATATATGAAATACATTTTAAAGATGAAAAAATGCATTTCGCAAGAAGGGATGAAGCCTTCGCCTATCTAAAAGATAAGATCGCCTCTCGTCCTTATTTAATACAACGCTATATTCCCCTATTAACAATAAACAAATCTCCATTAGATATACGAGTTATTACCCAGAAGACCAACGATTCCAATACATGGATGGTGACAGGCAAGCTGGCTAAAGTGGCAGGGAAAGGATTCATTGTTACCAATTATAAAAGCGGCGGGTCGATCATTCCATTTGACCAAGCTATCCGAGATTCCTGCTCAACTATTTCATCTGCTGAAATGGAATCCTTACATTCCGAAATCAATCGTGTTACCTTAATTGCATCTGACTGTCTAGAAGACTACTACAAAGAACAACGTATTTTCGGATTTGATATAGGTCTAGATGAACAAGGCCATATTTGGATAATTGAAGTGAACCTAAGACCGTCTTTAGCTCTTTTTTATCAATTAGAGAATAAGAGCACATACTGGTCAATTAAAAAAATCCGAAACGATTGGAAAAAACTTAATAGACGATAATTGATCACACACATAATCAGATAAAACGTCTCCTCATAACCAACAAAAAAGACCCCCAACCAAATGGTTGGGAGCCTTTGAAAACACCAAGATTAACGTTTTGAGAACTGTGGTGCACGACGAGCGCCTTTAAGACCGTATTTTTTACGTTCTTTCATACGAGCGTCACGAGTTAATAATCCTGCAGACTTTAATGATGGACGGTATTCTGGATCAGCTTGAAGCAATGCACGAGCGATGCCGTGACGGATTGCGCCAGCTTGGCCAGTGTAGCCGCCTCCATTTACGTTTACAAGAATATCATAACCGCCAAGAGTTTCAGTTGCTACAAGCGGCTGTTTTACAACCTCACGTAATGCAGCAAATGGAATGTACTCTTCGATGTCACGACCATTAATAATAATTTTACCGTCGCCTGGAACTAAACGAACGCGTGCAACGGAGCTTTTACGACGGCCAGTGCCGATATATTGAACCTGTGCCAAGTTAATAACCTCCCCTAAAAATTATCCACGAAGTTCGTAAACTTCAGGTTGTTGTGCTTGGTGCTTATGTTCGCTACCAGCATATACATGTAATTTCTTAGCCATTTGACGGCCTAGAGTGTTCTTTGGAAGCATGCCTTTGATAGCAAGCTCTAACATTCTTTCTGGATAGTTCGTTCTCATTTCAAGAGCTGTTCTAGTCTTTAAACCACCTGGGTGATTTGAGTGACGGTAGTAGATCTTGTCATGAAGTTTGTTTCCAGTTAATTGAATCTTTGAAGCATTGATAAGGATTACATGATCACCAGTGTCAACATGCGGTGTGTAAGTTGGTTTATGTTTACCACGTAAGATTGATGCAACTTCACTAGCTAGACGGCCAAGAGTTTGTCCTTCAGCATCAATCACGTACCATTTACGTTCGATATTTTGAGCATTCGCCATAAACGTTGTACGCATCATTTTGTTTCCCTCCTAAAAAAGTTCCTTTATTCATTACATTCATTCGTTGATTGCATTTATCATATACACAATAAGTTCCGGGGCTTATCGTGGGTTTAATAACAATACCTTTGCTATAATACACGTTTCAAAGATAAATGTCAATAAAAATGTTACACCAGGTATAGTTGTTATGGATTTTTTTAATAAAAAACTTCCCATAAGTATAATCCTTGTGCCGGTGCTGTTTTTCCTGCAAAAGATCTGTCTTTTTTTTCGAGAATGTCCGGCATTGACTTTGGATTGATGGATCCATTGCCAACCTCCAATAGGGTCCCAGTTAAAATTCTGACCATATTATATAAAAAGCCATTCCCGACAAAGCGAAAAATTAGCAGATCTCCCTCTTCCATTAAAGCAATTTCCTTCAGTTCCCTGATTTTGTCCTCTACATCTGTTTTGGCAGAACAAAAGCTTGTAAAGTCATGCTTGCCTATTAAATAGTCAGCTGCTTCTTTAATGGCCTCTATATTTAATGAGTACGGGTACATGAATGAATAATTCCGCTGAAAGGGATCTCTTACAGATGACCTTCTAACAAAATAACGATATTCTTTGCCTGCTGCATTAAAACGGGCATGAAAGTCATTTTCAGCCACATCAGCATTAATCACTGCTACATCCTCTGGCAATAGAGCATTAAGAGCCACTCCCCACCGATCAAGAGGAATGTTTAAATTGGAGTCAAAATGAATGACCTGCCCTTTAGCATGGACGCCGGCATCTGTTCTGCCCGACGCATTCACCTTTACCTCATGGCCTTTATGGAGTTTTTTCAAAGCCTTTTCGATTTCCCCCTGGACGGTCCGCTTATCCGGCTGCACCTGGTAGCCTGCAAACATCGTACCATCGTAAGAAACCTTGCATTTATACCTTGTCATCGCATTCTCCATCATGATCTCATTAAAAATAATAGAACAGTAACCACACCGAGCAAAAGAAGAATAAATGTATCAGTAGGCCCCCATTGAAGCAATCTGTATTTCGTCCTTCCAATACCACCTCTATAGCCCCTTGCTTCCATTGCAACAGCAAGCTCTTCTGCTCTCTTAAAGGAGCTGACAAACAGCGGAATAAGCAGCGGAATGATTGCCTTTACCCGGTCTTTGATTGGACCGCTTGAGAAATCAACACCACGTGCCGTCTGGGCCTTCATGATCTTATCTGTCTCTTGCATAAGCGTCGGTATAAATCTTAGCGAAATGGACATCATTAAAGCAAGCTCATGAACAGGAAACTTCAATTTATTCAATGGGTTCAAAAGACTTTCTAACCCATCGGTTATTTCGATTGGGGTAGTCGTTAATGTTAGGATAGAAGTCATTAATATCAGCAGAAAAAATCGCAAGGAAATAAAGATCCCCTGTCTTAAACCTTCTTCATAAATTGTAAACCAGCCTGCCTGAAATATAATGCTGCCTTCCTTTGTTAAAAACAGATGCATGACTAATGTAAAAAGAACAAGCCATAACACAGGCGTTAACCCTGTAAGAATAAAACGAATAGGCACCTTTGAAAGTGCAACCATAAAAAATGTATAAACAACTAAAATTCCATAAGTAATGCTATTATTAGCAATAAAAACCACACATACAAATAGAAAAATTAAAAGCAGCTTCGAACGCGGGTCCATTTTGTGGATAAGGGATTGAGCAGGTACATAGCGTCCAAAAATCATTTTATCCATCATTTCTGCCCACCCCCTAGCAAAAAGTGAGCAATTTCCTCTGTAAGCTCATCCGGTGTCAGACAGGTCTTGGAGAGCTTTGTCTGAAAAGCCTCTTCGATTTTCTTTTGCAGCCTCACAACCTCCGGTACGTCAAGACCTAACTGAAGCAGTTCATCTGGAGAAGAGAAAATTTCTTTAGGCGTTCCTTTTCGAATAACTTTACCTTTATTCATAATAACAATCTGATCAGCATACCGCGAGGCATCCTCCATGCTGTGAGTGACAAGAATGGTAGATAGCTTTCTCTCAAGATGGAGGGCATGGAACATTTCCATAATCTCTTTTCTGCCGCGTGGATCCAGTCCAGCAGTTGGCTCGTCCAATACAATCACGTCGGGCTCCATTGCCAGAACCCCTGCAATCGCAACCCTTCTCATCTGTCCCCCTGAAAGGTCAAATGGGGATTTCTGTAGTATTTCATCAGGAAGCCCGACTTGTTTGATTGCTATTTTAGCTCTTTTTTTGGCCTCTTCTTCAGCCACGCCAAAATTCATAGGTCCAAAGCATATATCCTTTTCAACAGTTTCCTCAAACAATTGATGTTCAGGAAATTGAAAGACAATCCCAACCTTTTGTCTTACTTCTTTCAAATTCTTCTGCTTCTTAGCTGAAGTAATTTCCCGGTCCCCAATAATAACCTTGCCTCCGGTAGGCTTTAAAAGAGCGTTTAAATGCTGAAGAATGGTTGATTTACCAGAACCAGTATGTCCAATAATGGATAAAAATGTACCAGAGGGAATATCAATCGATACATCCTTGATAGCCAATCGCTCAAAAGGAGTATTAGCCTGGTATTTGTATTCTACCTCTTGCAATGAGATGTCCATAGCTCTGCCACCAACTCCTCTTCAGATAAAAAATGACGAGATATCGGTATCCCTTTTTCTCTAAGTACCTTGCCCATTTTCACCGGAAATGGTATATCCAGCCCAAGCTTAATAAGCTCATCGTCCATTTGGAATATTTCCTCAGGCGTACCTTCACGATATACCTGACCCTTATTCATAACAAGAATCCGATCTGCCCTTGCAGCCTCTTCCAGATCATGTGTTATCGAAATAACAGTTAATTGGTTGTCTTCCTTCAGTTCCCTTACAGTATTTAAGACCTCTTCACGTCCTCTTGGATCGAGCATTGAAGTGGCTTCATCCAATATAATAATGGCCGGTCTAAGGGCAATAATGCCGGCAATAGCGACCCTCTGCTTTTGCCCGCCGGATAGATGGTGCGGCTCTTGATCGAGAAATTGCTCCATTTTAACCCGTGCTAATGAATTCTTAACCCTTTCTACCATTTCAGTTCTTTCAATCCCATTGTTTTCTAAACCAAAAGCCACATCATCCTGTACAGTGGTGCCAACAAATTGATTATCTGGGTTCTGGAATACCATCCCGACCAGTTTTCTTATATCCCAAACAGTATTTTCAGATAGTTTTATGCCATTAATAGAAATTTCCCCTTTAAGAGGAAATTGCAGTCCATTTAGTAATTTGGCAAGCGTTGATTTGCCTGAACCATTATGGCCCACTATCGCAAACCATTCGCCCTCAAATATTTCAAAAGAAACATGCTGAAGAGCATAATCTGCCTGAACATCATATTTAAAAGAAACGTCTTTAAGCTGTACCAGCGGCTTTTCTTTCACAGCCTTTCCTCCTCTCCGCTCTCTCTTCTATACTATTCTAAACTGTTATGCTGAGCAATCAACATAAAACCAAAACACTTTTTCAATATATTTAAAAAACTTAAGATACATGTGCCATAAAGCTTAAAAAACCCGCCTAGTTTGGCGAGCTTCCATAGTATTTTACAGCAGTATATGTTTTTTTAAAAAATTGCTATGAATGACATGAACCAATATAGCCATCTCAAAATATAGAACTGCTTTCTATTTCAGCCCGTTACAGTCTATTAAGCAATAAGCCTGCACCTTTCTGGCACAAACGAGTATCAGAAAGGTGCAAGAGCTAGACGAGTCACAATAGAAGGAATAATGGGTGTGTGTTTAACAAGGTTCCTTAGTTTAAGGAAGTATTGTGCTCATCGTAACGCTCATTTTTTGGCTAATTCTTATAAGCCTGCTTAATACTGGCAGTCTTAACATTTACAGAAAAAGGGCAAAGACCAAGTTTTGCGTCAAACTGTCCTGCCCTTGTCTGTAAAAAGGATTATACTAGTTCAATAATTACCATAGGGGCGCCGTCTCCACGACGAGGTCCTAATTTCATGATACGAGTGTAACCGCCTTGACGCTCTTCGTAACGTGAAGCAATATCACTGAACAGCTTTTGAACTGCATCTTGGTTTGTTTCAGCATTTGCTACCTCATTGCGAACATAAGCAGCTGCTTGACGACGGGCATGAAGATCGCCACGTTTACCAAGAGTAATCATTTTTTCAACAACTGAACGCAATTCTTTTGCACGAGCTTCAGTTGTTTCAATGCGCTCGTTGATGATTAAGTCTGTTGCTAAATCACGTAGCATAGCTTTGCGTTGAGAGCTAGTACGTCCTAACTTTCTGTATCCCATGAAAGTTTCCCTCCTTTGTTGAAGTCATTCGTCCGGTTTTGGCCTGACATGAAAATGCCTAGTTAAGCCTTTGTTAACTAGTCATCTTTGCGTAGGCTTAGACCGAGCTCCTCTAATTTATGTTTTACTTCTTCAAGAGACTTTCTGCCAAGGTTGCGCACTTTCATCATATCTTCTTCAGTCTTATTGGCTAATTCCTGAACAGTATTGATACCAGCACGTTTTAAGCAGTTATAGGAACGAACAGATAAATCAAGTTCCTCAATTGTCATCTCAAGAACTTTTTCTTTTTGATCTTCTTCTTTTTCAACCATGATTTCAGCGTTTTGAGCTTCATCAGTTAAACCGACAAAAATATTTAGATGCTCAGTTAATACTTTTGCTCCAAGTGCAACAGCATCTTGTGGACCAATACTTCCATCAGTCCAAACATCAAAAGTCAGCTTATCAAAGTTAGACAATTGACCTACACGAGTGTTTTCAACTTGGAATGAAACGCGAGAAACCGGTGTATAGATAGAATCAATTGGAATGACACCAATTGGCTGATCTTCTCTTTTGTTTTGCACTGCTGGAGTATAACCGCGGCCGCGCCTTGCAGTTAAACGCATGCGTAAATGACCGTTGGAACCAAGAGTTGCAATATGAAGGTCAGGATTTAAGATTTCAACATCACTATCATGGGTAATATTCGCTGCTTTCACAGCACCCTCACCCTGAATATCAATTTCAAGCGTCTTCTCTTCATCAGAATAGATTTTGAGAGCAAGCTTTTTGATATTTAAAATGATCGATGTAACATCTTCAACGACGCCTTCAATTGTTGAGAACTCATGGAGTACCCCATCAATTTGGATCGCTGTGACTGCCGCACCTGGGAGTGAGGATAAAAGGATACGACGTAAGGAGTTACCCAAAGTTGTACCATACCCACGCTCAAGTGGCTCTACGACGAACTTCCCGTACTTGGCATCATCGCTGATCTCAACCGTTTCGATTTTTGGTTTTTCTATTTCGATCATGAAAATACACCCTCCTTCAAAACGTCGAAATCCCAGTTAAAAATTGTATTAACCGAAATTCCCTCATGTTTACGTTCCCGTTTTGCGCACAATAACTTGTATAACATTCTGTATAAAATCGAAATACTTTTCCATCATATGCCATTATGGACATAAAATACAAATCTTATACAGGAAAATTAAACACGGCGACGTTTTGGCGGACGGCATCCATTATGAGGAACTGGAGTTACATCTTTAATTGCAGTAACTTCAAGTCCAGCTGCTTGAAGAGCACGAATAGCTGCTTCACGGCCAGCGCCAGGTCCTTTAACTGTTACTTCTAGTGTCTTCATACCATGTTCCATGGAAGATTTAGCTGCAGTTTCTGCTGCCATTTGGGCTGCAAATGGTGTTGACTTACGAGATCCTTTAAATCCTAAAGCACCCGCACTTGACCAAGAAAGTGCATTACCATGTACATCAGTGATAGTTACAATTGTGTTATTGAAAGTAGAGCGGATATGCGCTACACCTTGTTCAATATTCTTTTTTACACGACGTTTACGTGTATTAGTTTTACGAGCCATTTAAAATACCTCCTTTACCGATTATTTCTTCTTGTTCGCTACAGTCTTACGAGGACCTTTGCGCGTACGAGCATTGTTCTTAGTATTTTGTCCGCGAACCGGTAAGCCGCGACGATGACGTAAACCGCGATAGCAACCAATTTCCATTAGACGCTTGATGTTTAGAGAAACCTCACGACGAAGGTCACCTTCAACCTTTAATTTATCAATTACTTCACGGATTTTGTTTAGTTCATCTTCTGTAAGATCGCGAACGCGAGTGTCTTCAGAAACACCTGCTTCTGCTAATACCTTTTGTGCGGTATTTTTACCAATACCAAAGATATATGTTAAAGAAATGACTACACGCTTTTCACGTGGAATATCTACACCAGCAATACGTGCCATGTGTGCACCTCCTTGTTATTAACCTTGTTTTTGTTTATGTTTAGGGTTTTCACAGATAACCATAACTTTCCCGCGTCTGCGGATAACTTTACACTTTTCGCAGATTGGTTTAACTGATGGTCTTACTTTCATTATCCTAACCTCCTTAATAGTACGGAGTGCAATGTGTTATTTAAAACGATAGGTAATTCTTCCGCGAGTTAAATCATATGGAGAAAGCTCAACTGTAACTTTATCTCCAGGTAAAATACGAATGAAATGCATGCGGATCTTACCTGAAACGTGAGCTAAAATTGTATGACCATTTTCCAACTCAACTTTAAACATTGCATTCGGCAAAGTATCAACAACAGTACCTTCTATTTCGATTACATCGTCCTTAGCCATCTATCATATCTCCTTTCATTATTCAATTTGAATGCATAAAACCTGCTATTAGCAGAGTAGTCAATATCCATTATTTCACGACGAGCCAACCAACATATGTCGATATATTTGACAACCTTCATATTATAACACAGGTCTTCCAAGAACTAAAACAGTTACAATTTAACTATTATGCCTTTGTGAGTATTTCATAACCTGTATCGGTAATTGCAATTGTATGCTCAAAATGGGCACACATTTTACCGTCAACCGTTACAACTGTCCAATTGTCGGCTAATGTTTTCACATATCGGCTGCCTGCGTTAACCATCGGTTCAACGGCAAGCACCATACCCGGTTTTAATCGAGGCCCTTTATCAGGTGGACCAAAATGAGGAATTTGTGGATCCTCATGAAGATCTTGCCCAACACCATGGCCTACATACTCGCGTACAATGGAAAAACTATATGATTCCGCATACGCTTGAATTGCATGTGAGATATTCGATAGACGCACGCCTGGCTTTGCTTCCTTTAGGCCTTCGTATAGAGATTTCTCTGTTACGTCAAGTAGACTTTGAGTTTGTTTATCTATAGAACCCACAGGATAGGTCCAAGCAGAATCACCATGATAACCGTTATATTTAGCACCGATATCAAGACTTATTATATCGCCCTCTTTTAACACCCGGTTACCCGGTATGCCATGAACAAGCTCATTGTTAACTGATGTACAAATGCTCCCAGGAAATCCATTATATCCTTTAAATGAAGGAATAGCGCCAAGTTTAAGGATAAACTTTTCCGCAATTAGGTCTAAATCTAAAGTAGAAATGCCCGGTGCTATATGTTTTTTCAGCTCCTGATGAGTGAGCGCTACAATTTTGCCGGCTTCACGCATGATGTCAATTTCACGCGGGGTTTTAACAATAATCATTATTATAAACCCTCAAGTAAATGATCCAGGTCAGAAAACACTTTACTAATTTCCTGCTGTCCGTTGATATTGCGCAAATAGCCTTTTGTTTCATAGAAGTCAAGCAATGGCTTTGTTTGCTTAATATTAACGTCCAGACGATTTTGTACAGTTGACTCGTTATCATCTGCGCGCTGATAAAGTTCTCCACCGCAGCGGTCGCATACACCTGCATTAGCGGGAGGATTGAAAACAAGATGGTAGGTTGCACCACAATCCTTACAGATACGGCGACCTGTCAAGCGTTCCATAAGAATATCTTTATCAACGTCGATATTAATAACAAAGTCAATTTTTTTATTTAAACCTGCAAGGATGCTTTCCAAAGCTTCAGCCTGTGCGACTGTGCGCGGAAAACCGTCAAGAAGGAATCCCTTTTCACAATCATCCTTGGATAATCTTTCGCGAACAATCCCGATTGTTACTTCATCAGGAACAAGCTCACCTTTATCCATAAATGATTTAGCTTGCAGTCCAAGTTCTGTTTCGCCCTTAATAGCAGCACGGAACATATCTCCTGTTGAAATATGCGGGATGTTGTATTTTTGGACAATCTTGTCAGCTTGTGTGCCTTTACCAGCACCGGGGAGTCCCATTAATACTAAATTCAAGTGAATTTCCCCCTTAGATCTATTTGGTTTTAGGGAACATCCAGGGGTTCCCTTAAACCAAACCTATTTAATGAACCCTTTATAATGACGTTTAACAAGCTGTGCTTCCAGCTGCTTCATAGTATCAAGTGCAACACCGACAACAATCAGCAAGCTAGTTCCTCCGATTTGAGCCGACTGCGGCAATCCTGCCACATTAATAAAGAACATCGGCAAAATAGAAATCGCTGTAAGGAAAAGAGCACCGACAAATGTTAAACGGTATAAGACGCGTGTTAAATACTCTTGTGTGTTTTTCCCTGGACGAATACCAGGAATATATCCGCCTTGTTTCTGCAAGTTCTCAGACACTTGTTCTGGATTAACTTGTATGAAAGCATAGAAATAAGTAAAGGCAATAATCAATGCAGAATAAATAACCATACCATACGGGGTCGAGTAATCAAATATGCGCTGAATCCATAATGTAACATCATTTTGCTCAAAGAACGAAGCAATCGTTCTTGGAGTAACAATAAATGAGATTGCAAAGATAACAGGAATAACACCAGCTGCATTTACCTTCAAAGGTAAATGAGTAGCCTGGCCGCCAACAGGATTTTTCCCTGCAACGACACGCTTAGCATACTGAATAGGAATTTTTCTTAATGCCTGCTGAATGAAGATCGTACCTACTACAATAGCAACCACTGCAAGCAGGATAATAACTATTGTTACAATACGAAGGAATAATTGCTCCCCTGCGTTTTCAAACTGCTGAGCATAAATTTGGTTAACTGTTGAAGGAATACCTGCAACGATACCAGCAAAAATGATGATGGAAATACCATTTCCAACACCCTTTTCAGTTATCTGTTCGCCCAGCCACATAAGAAAAGCAGTACCAGCAGTTAAAACAGTAGCAATAAGAAGATAACTCCCAATCCCTGGATTAGTAATTAATTGCCCACCTGCAAGATTATTAAACCCAAAGGACATACCAAAAGCTTGGATGAAGCCAAGCACGATTGTGAAATAACGGGTAAACTGGGCAAGTTTGCGGCGCCCAACTTCTCCCTGCTTAGACCATTCCGTAAACTTTGGCACCACATCCATTTGCAAGAGCTGAATGATAATGGATGCCGTGATGTACGGCATAATGCCCATTGCAAATATGGAGAAATTAAGGAGAGCCCCGCCGCCAAATGTATTTAGAAGACCAAATACATTTAGTTCATCTTGGGCTTTTAAAAGATCGGCATTCACCCCAGGTACAGGAATAAATGTACCTAAGCGAAAAACGACCAGCATTAAAAGGGTGAATATGATCTTTCTCCTTATATCACCCACGCGCATTAAATTGGAGAATGACTGAAACATTAAATCACCTCAGTTTGACCGCCGGCAGCTTCAATCGCTTCCTTTGCAGCAGAGGAGAATTTATGAGCTTTAACAGTAAGCTTTTTCTCAACTTTGCCTTTAGCAAGAATCTTAATTCCTGCTTTTTCGTTACTGACAACACCAGTTTCGATTAGAAGCTCAGGAGTAACCTCAGTTCCGTCCTCAAAACGATTTAATGCATCAAGGTTCACAATTGCAAACTCTTTACGGTTGATGTTTGTGAAACCGCGTTTAGGTAAACGTCTGAATAAAGGTGTTTGACCACCTTCAAAACCAGGACGTACGCCACCGCCAGAACGAGCATTTTGTCCTTTATGACCTTTACCAGCAGTCTTACCGTTACCAGACCCTGTACCGCGTCCTTTACGTTTGCGATCCTGACGTGCACCTTCTGCAGGCATTAATTCATGAAGTTTCATGTTGGCACCTCCTTATTTGTAGAAAGATATCTTAAATTTCTTTAACCTCGACAAGGTGAGCAACTTTATTAATCATCCCGCGAATTGCTGGATTATCTTGATGCTCTACTGTTTGATTTGTCTTGCGTAATCCAAGAGCTTTAACAGTATCTTTTTGATCTTGTGGACGACCAATCACACTGCGAGTGAGGGTAACTTCTAGTTTATTCGCCATTTGATTTCCCTCCTTATCCTAACAGTTCTTCTACTGATTTTCCACGTAATTTCGCTACGTCCTCAGCACGTTTAAGTTGTTTTAGACCGTCAATTGTTGCACGAACCATGTTGATTGGTGTGTTTGTGCCTAGAGATTTAGAAAGAATATCACCGATTCCGCCTAATTCAAGCACCGCACGAACAGGTCCTCCAGCAATAACACCAGTACCTTCGAATGCAGGCTTAAGCAATACTTCTCCTGCTCCAAAATTACCGATTACTTCGTGTGGAATTGTTGTACCAACTCTTGGAATCTCAACTAGGTTTTTCTTAGCATCCTCAACAGCCTTACGGATTGCTTCAGGTACTTCCTGAGCTTTACCAGTACCAAATCCAACGTGACCGTTCTTGTCACCCACTACTACAAGCGCAGAAAAGCGAAAACGGCGTCCGCCTTTAACAACTTTTGCTACGCGGTTAACTGTAACTACGCGTTCTTCAAGTTCAAGTTTGTTTGGATCAATACGACGCATTTATTGTGTCCCTCCTTTTTCTATTAAAATTCAAGTCCGTTTTCACGTGCAGCATCAGCTAATGCCTTTACACGGCCATGGTATAAATATCCTCCACGGTCAAATACAACAGATTTGATGCCTTTCTCTTCTGCACGTTTTGCTACTAATTCTCCGACCTTAACAGCAGCATCGATGTTGCCAGTAGACTCAATACCAGCCTCTTTATCTAGAGTAGAAGCACTAGCTATAGTTACTCCATTAACATCGTCAATAATTTGAGCATAAATATGTTTGTTTGAGCGGAACACATTTAAACGAGGACGAGATTCAGTTCCAGTAAGCTTCGCACGAACACGCGCATGTCTTTTCTTGCGAACTGCATTTTTATCAGCCTTCGTAATCATTTAAGTCACTCCTTTCGTTTACCTATGCGGCATTACTTACCAGTTTTACCTTCTTTACGACGCACATATTCGCCTTCATAGCGGATACCTTTGCCTTTATAAGGCTCTGGAGGACGAACATCACGAATGTTAGCAGCAAGAGCTCCAACACGTTCTTTGCTGATACCTTTAACAGAAACCTTTGTATTAGATGGTACTTCAATCTCAACGCCATCTTCTGGTTCAATTTCAACCGGGTGTGAGTAACCAACGTTTAATACAAGCTTTTTGCCTTGTTTTTGAGCACGGTAACCGACCCCGATAAGCTCAAGATTCTTTTCAAATCCTTTAGATACACCCTCAACCATATTTGAAAGAAGCGCACGTGTTGTACCATGGTTTGTACGGTGCTCTTTTGATTCAGATGGGCGAGTAACAGTTAGAACATTCTCTTCCACTTGAATTTTCATATCTGGATGAAATGAACGGGTAAGTTCACCTTTAGGACCCTTTACAGTAACGGTGTTATTCTCAGCGATTGTGATTGTAACACCAGATGGAATTTCAATTGGTTTTTTACCTATACGAGACATTTATTGCACCTCCATTTCTTAAGAAACTGTATTACCAAACGTAAGCTAATACTTCTCCGCCTACTTGTTTAGCGCGAGCTTCTTTGTCAGTAAGAACTCCTTGAGAAGTAGAAACTAACGCGATTCCAAGACCGTTTAATACACGAGGTACTTCGTTAGCTTTTGCATAAACACGAAGTCCAGGTTTGCTGATGCGCTTTAGGCCAGTAATAACGCGCTCGTTATTTGAACCATATTTCAAGAAAATGCGGATGATTCCCTGCTTGTTGTCTTCGATATATTCAACGTCGCGTACAAAACCTTCACGCTTTAGGATCTCTGCAACTTCTTTTTTGATATTAGAAGCAGGAACTTCTAATTTTTCGTGACGTACCATATTCGCATTACGGATGCGAGTTAGCAAATCTGCAATTGGATCTGTCATGACCATTGTTTTTACCTCCTTCCCATAATTGGGGTTTACCAGCTGGCTTTTTTCACACCAGGAATTTGACCTTTATATGCTAATTCACGGAAACAAATACGGCAAAGCTTAAATTTACGGTATACAGAATGTGGACGTCCGCAGCGTTCGCAGCGTGTATATTCTTGTACTTTGAATTTAGGCGTGCGTTTTTGTTTCGCAATCATTGACTTCTTAGCCACGTTTTCGCCTCCCTTATTTAGCGATTACTTTTGGAACGGCATTCCAAATTGAGTTAAAAGTTCACGAGCTTCTTCATCAGTGTTAGCTGTAGTTACAATAACGATATCCATACCACGAACTTTGCTTACTTTATCGTAATCAATTTCAGGGAAGATTAGCTGTTCTTTAACACCAAGTGTGTAGTTTCCGCGTCCGTCAAATGACTTTTTAGAGATACCGCGGAAGTCACGTACACGTGGAAGAGATACAGATACTAACTTATCGAAGAATTCATACATATGCTCACCGCGAAGGGTTACTTTACAGCCGATAGGCATGCCCTCACGAAGACGGAATCCAGCGATAGAGTTTTTAGCACGAGTAACAACTGGCTTTTGACCTGCAATTTGTGTTAACTCTTCTACTGCATTATCTAGTGCTTTTGAATTTTGAACAGCATCACCGACACCCATGTTGATAACGATTTTATCAATAGCAGGTACTTGCATGATGGATTTATAGCTGAACTTGCTCATTAATGATGGTACGATTTCTTTTGAATATTTTTCTTTTAGGCGGTTCATTTATTGTACCTCCCTTCTTCTATTAACTATTTATCAAGGATTTCTCCGGATTTTTTTGCTGTACGTACTTTTTTGCCATCAACCGTTTTGTATCCTACACGAGTTGGATTACCAGACTTCGGATCGACAGGCATAACATTTGATACATGAATAGGTGCCTCTTGGCTGATAATTCCGCCCTGCGGATTTACCTGAGAAGGCTTAGAGTGTTTCTTAACAACGTTTACTCCTTCAACCAAAACGCGGCTTTGTTTAGGATAAGCTGCAAGAATTACACCTGTTTTGCCTTTATCTTTACCAGAGATGACCATAACTTTGTCACCTTTTTTCACATGCATCCGTAAGCACCTCCTTAAAGGCATTTAATTTGAATTATAGAACTTCTGGAGCTAAAGAAACAATCTTCATAAAGTTGTTGTCGCGCAATTCGCGAGCAACTGGTCCGAAAATACGTGTACCGCGAGGGCCCTTATCATCACGAATAATTACACAAGCATTTTCGTCAAAGCGAATGTATGTGCCATCATTGCGGCGTACACCTCTTTTTGTACGAACAACAACCGCTTTTACAACGTCGCCTTTTTTAACAACGCCTCCTGGTGTTGCTTGTTTCACCGTACAAACGATAATATCACCGATGTTAGCTGTTTTGCGGCCAGAGCCACCAAGGACTTTAATAGTAAGTACTTCACGAGCACCAGAGTTGTCTGCTACTTTCAAACGTGATTCTTGTTGAATCATGTGTGTAACCTCCCTTCGGAACGAAACTTTTTCCGAACAATTAGATTATAACTGCTTTTTCAACCACTTCAACTAGACGGAAGCGCTTTGTCGCAGAAAGCGGACGAGTTTCCATAATACGAACAATGTCGCCAGCTTTAGCTGTGTTTTGCTCATCATGAGCTTTGAACTTTTTAGAGTACTTAACGCGTTTACCATAAAGTGAGTGCTTTTTATATGTTTCGACTAAGACAGTAATTGTCTTATCCATCTTGTCAGAAACAACACGGCCTGTGTAAACCTTGCGTTGGTTTCGTTCACTCATTATGTGAACCTCCTCTCATCACTTAGTAAAACCAATTTCCCTTTGACGAATAACAGTTTTCATACGTGCAATGGACTTGCGCACTTCACGGATGCGAGCTGTATTTTCAAGTTGTCCGGTTGCCAACTGAAAGCGAAGATTGAATAATTCTTCTTTTAATGACTTGACTTTTTGTTCAATTTCGGCAGTGGTAAGGTCACGAATATCATTAGCTTTCATTTGATTCACCACCAATTTCTTCACGTTTTACAAACTTACATTTAACAGGAAGTTTGTGTGATGCAAGACGAAGAGCTTCACGAGCGATTTCTTCAGAAACACCTGCGATTTCAAACATTATTTTTCCAGGCTTAACAACTGCTACCCATCCTTCAGGAGCACCCTTACCGGAACCCATCCGAACTTCTAGAGGCTTTGCAGTATATGGCTTATGAGGGAAAATTTTAATCCAAACTTTACCGCCACGTTTCATATAACGAGTCATTGCAATACGGGCAGCTTCGATCTGACGGTTTGTGATCCAAGAAGCTTCAGTAGCTTGAAGACCATATTCACCGAAAGTTACTTCAGTGCCGCCTTTTGCTTGGCCACGCATTTTTCCACGGTGTACACGGCGGTATTTTACGCGTTTAGGCAGTAACATAATTATTTGCCTCCTTCCTCAGTTTTCTTCTTAGCAGGAAGGACCTCTCCACGATAAATCCATACTTTTACACCAAGCTTACCATAAGTAGTATCAGCTTCAGCTGTAGCGTAATCGATATCAGCACGAAGAGTATGAAGTGGAACTGTTCCTTCGCTGTATGATTCAGAACGAGCAATATCAGCTCCGCCTAGACGGCCAGATACCATTGTTTTGATACCTTTTGCACCAGCGCGCATTGCACGTTGAATAGCTTGTTTTTGAGCGCGGCGGAATGAGACACGGTTTTCTAATTGACGTGCAATATTTTCCGCAACTAGTTTCGCATCAATGTCAGCCTTTTTGATTTCTAAAATATTAATATGAACACGTTTGCCTGTTAAAGCGTTAAGAGCTTTACGCAGCGCTTCAACTTCTGATCCGCCCTTACCGATAACCATGCCAGGTTTAGCAGTATGGATAGTGATATTCAAACGGTTAGCCGCACGTTCGATTTCAACTTTAGATACAGAAGAATCGTTTAGGCGCTTTGTAATGTACTCACGTACCTTAAGGTCTTCATGTAGAAGATTAGCAAAGTCTTTGTCCGCGTACCACTTAGATTCCCAATCACGAATGACGCCGATACGCAAACCGACTGGATTTACTTTTTGACCCACAGATTATCCCTCCTTCTTTTCTGATAAAACGATAGTGATATGACTTGTGCGTTTATTGATTTGGCTTGCACGTCCCATTGCACGAGGACGGAAACGCTTCAATGTAGGTCCTTCATCAACAAAAGCCTGAGAAACAACTAGATTATTAACGTCCATTTCATAGTTGTGTTCAGCGTTTGCTAATGCAGATTTTAAAACTTTCTCAACGACCGGTGAAGCAGCTTTTGGAGTTAAATTTAAAATAGCTACTGCTTCGCCTACTTGCTTACCTCGAATTAAATCTACAACTAAGCGAACTTTACGAGGAGCAATACGAACTGTTCTTGCAACAGCTTTAGCTTGCATTAGGATGCCCTCCTCTCATTAACGTCTTGTTTTCTTATCATCAGCGGCATGGCCTTTATATGAACGAGTTGGCGCGAATTCACCAAGCTTATGACCAACCATATCTTCTGTGACATATACAGGAACATGTTTACGGCCATCATAAACAGCGATTGTGTGTCCGATGAATTGCGGGAAGATCGTAGAACGGCGAGACCAAGTCTTAACTACAGTTTTACCGCTTGTTTCATTTAACTTTTCGATCTTTATCATTAAGTGTTCATCAACAAAAGGTCCTTTTTTCAAGCTGCGACCCATATTTGAACCTCCCTTCGTGATTGATCTACGGTTCTGCTTATGAACCGTAGGACAATCCCGTTATTTTTTACGGCGACGTACAATAAATTTATCCGATTTGTTGGATTTCTTACGTGTTTTGTAACCAAGTGTAGGTTTGCCCCAAGGAGTCATTGGAGACTTACGTCCGATTGGTGAACGTCCTTCACCACCACCATGCGGGTGATCGTTAGGGTTCATTACAGATCCACGGACAGTTGGGCGCTTGCCTAACCAGCGTGAACGGCCGGCTTTTCCGATGTGGATAAGCTCATGCTGTTCATTTCCAACTTGACCAACAGTTGCACGGCACTCAGCTAAGATCATGCGTACTTCGCCGGAATTCAAGCGAACAAGTACGTATTTGCCTTCTTTACCAAGAACTTGAGCAGAAGTTCCTGCAGAACGAACTAATTGTCCGCCTTTGCCAGGTTTTAACTCAATGTTGTGAATAACAGTACCAACAGGGATATTTGAAAGTGGAAGTGCGTTTCCTACTTTGATATCGGCCTCTGGACCAGACATGATTTCCATGCCTACTACTAGGTTTTTAGGAGCAATGATATAACGCTTTTCTCCATCAACGTAGTTGATTAGGGCAATTCTTGAAGAACGGTTTGGGTCATACTCGATTGTAGCAACGCGTCCTGGAATGCCATCTTTGTTACGTTTAAAGTCAATAATACGATATTGGCGTTTATGACCGCCGGCTTGATGACGAACGGTAATTTTACCTTGGTTGTTGCGGCCAGCTTTTTTATTTAAAGGGGCTAACAGTGACTTTTCTGGTTTGTTCGTTGTGATTTCTTCGAACGTAGACACTGACATACCGCGACGACCATTAGAGGTAGGTTTATACTTTTTAATCGCCATTTCGTTTCCCTCCTCTTCTGATTAAGATATTATACTTCAAAGAATTCAATTTCTTTGCTATCGGCTGTTAATTTTACAATAGCTTTACGGCGTTTGTTAGTATAACCGCCGAATTTACCCATACGCTTGAATTTACCTTTGTAATTCATGATATTAACTTTTTCAACTTTAACACCGAAGATTTCTTCTACAGCGTCTTTTACTTCAGTTTTGTTAGCTTTAATATCCACATCAAAGGTATATTTCTTTTCAGCCATTAGATCTGAAGAACGTTCTGTAATTACGGGGCGCTTAATGACATCGCGTGCATCCATTATGCAAGCACCTCCTCTACTTTTTCGACAGCTGCTTTAGTCATGATTAACTTATCATGGTTTAAAACATCAAGAACGTTGATGCCAGAAGCAGTAACAACTGTAACACCTGGGATGTTGCGTGCAGATAATGCTACGTTTTCATCAAGATCAGCTGTAACGATTAATGCTTTTTTATCAACGGATAGACCGGTTAATACTCCCTTGAAATCCTTAGTTTTTGGCGCTTCAAAAGCTAGGTTTTCAAGAACTAAGATATTTTCCTCTAACACCTTAGCAGATAGAGCAGATTTGATCGCTAAACGACGTACCTTTTTAGGTAATTTATAGCTGTAGCTGCGTGGTACAGGACCAAACACAGTACCGCCTCCGCGCCATTGTGGTGAACGGATTGAGCCTTGGCGTGCACGGCCTGTTCCTTTTTGACGCCATGGTTTGCGGCCACCGCCTGCTACTTCAGAGCGAATTTTAGTTTTATGAGTTCCTTGACGTAAAGAAGCTCTTTGCATAACAACCGCTTCGAATAAAACATGGTTGTTAGGCGCAATTCCAAATACTGAATCATTAAGTTCGATATCTCCAACTTTAGATCCGCTTTGGTTAAATAATGCTACTTTAGGCATTCTTTTTTCCTCCTTTCCGGTTTATTACTTTGCTTTAACCGCACTTTTAATTTTTATCAATGATTTTTTCGCACCAGGTACGTTACCTTTAATTAAAAGAAGATTGCGCTCTGCATCAACTTTTACGATTTCAAGGTTTTGAACAGTAACTTGCTCTCCGCCCATGCGACCAGGTAGTAATTTACCTTTGAATACACGGTTTGGAGCAACAGGTCCCATTGAACCAGGACGACGATGGTAACGAGAACCGTGTGCCATAGGTCCACGTGATTGTCCGTGGCGTTTAATAGCACCCTGGAATCCTTTTCCTTTAGAGATACCTGTTACATCAACAGTTTCTCCCGCTGCGAAAATATCAACTTTGACTTCTTGACCAACTTCATATTCTCCTAAGTTAACATCGCGCAATTCACGAACGAAGCGCTTAGGAGCAGTATTTGCTTTAGCAACATGGCCTTTCTCAGGCTTGTTAGATAACTTCTCACGCTTGTCATCGAATCCGATCTGAATAGCTTCGTAGCCGTCAGTCTCAGCAGACTTAACTTGAAGAACAACGTTTGGAGCAGCCTCAACAACTGTTACTGGGATAAGGTCGCCGTTTTCAGCAAAAACTTGAGTCATACCAATCTTTCTTCCTAAGATTCCTTTGGTCATTTCAGTCACACCTCCTAGAATGTTAAAATGATTTATTTATTATAGTTTGATTTCAATATCTACACCAGATGGAAGATCCAAACGCATTAATGAATCTACAGTTTGTGGTGTTGGGTTAACAATGTCGATTAGACGTTTATGCGTACGCATTTCGAACTGCTCACGAGAATCTTTATACTTATGAACAGCACGAAGAATTGTATAAACAGATTTTTCAGTTGGTAATGGGATCGGCCCAGAAACAGCTGCACCAGATCTCTTTGCAGTTTCAACGATCTTTTCTGCAGATTGATCAAGAATTCTGTGATCATACGCTTTTAAACGAATACGAATTTTTTGTTTTGCCATTATTTTCCCTCCTTTTCGCCTATTTTAAAAATAGACATTCTCCGTGAAAATTTCCCACACACTCGCCATGGCAAAGCGGCCGGGTGTGTCAGCAACCTTTCACATCATCGCAGTCAAAGACCAACATTGTCTATTATACAAAAAACCAAATGTAAATGCAACAACAAATTTTTATTTGTTTGCTTGTTTGTTTTGCACACTTGTAAATTATAACGGGTCACTATATATATTTCAACCTCATATGAAAGAATCCAATAATTTCTTTTTCGGCTATATCCTTAATACAGCATCAAGTAATTAATTTTCGAAATTAATTGTACATATAATAGAAGGAATTAATAAAGCTGAGGCGTCTCCATTCGGTCATTCACCATTATAGAATGAAATTTTATTGATCCTTATTAAACATAAAAAAACCAGATGGATCGTCACCCATCTGGTCTTGATTAGCTAATATTATTCAACGATTGTTGCAACAACGCCAGCGCCTACTGTACGGCCGCCTTCACGAATAGAGAACTTAGTTCCTTCTTCGATTGCGATTGGTGCAATAAGTTCAACGTTCATTTCAATGTTATCGCCAGGCATTACCATTTCAACGCCTTCTGGAAGATGAATGATACCAGTTACGTCAGTTGTACGGAAGTAGAACTGTGGGCGATAGTTTGAGAAAAATGGAGTATGACGTCCACCTTCTTCTTTTGATAACACGTATACTTCAGCTTTGAATCTTACGTGAGGAGTGATTGAACCTGGCTTTGCTAATACTTGTCCACGCTGGATTTCTTCACGTGCAACACCACGAAGAAGGGCACCAATGTTGTCACCAGCTTCAGCAAAATCAAGAAGCTTACGGAACATTTCAACACCAGTTACAGTTGTTGATTTAGGCTCTTCAGTTAAACCGATGATTTCGATAACGTCACCAACTTTAACTTGTCCACGCTCAACACGGCCAGTAGCAACAGTACCACGACCAGTGATTGAGAATACGTCCTCAACTGGCATCATGAACGGCTTGTCAGTGTCGCGCTCTGGGTTTGGAATGTACTCATCAACAGCAGCCATAAGCTCGATGATTTTTTCTTCCCACTCAGCTTCTCCTTCAAGAGCTTTAAGAGCAGAACCTTTAACAACAGGAATGTCGTCGCCAGGGAAATCGTATTCAGATAGAAGATCACGGATTTCCATTTCTACTAATTCAAGAAGTTCTTCGTCGTCAACCATATCACATTTGTTCATGAATACAACTAGGTATGGAACACCTACTTGACGAGATAGAAGGATATGCTCACGAGTTTGTGGCATTGGGCCATCAGCAGCAGATACTACAAGGATACCGCCGTCCATTTGAGCAGCACCAGTAATCATGTTCTTAACGTAGTCAGCGTGTCCTGGGCAGTCTACGTGTGCATAGTGACGGTTAGCAGTTTCATACTCAACGTGAGAAGTTGAGATTGTGATTCCACGCTCTTTTTCTTCAGGAGCGTTGTCGATTTGATCATAACCGCGTGCTTCACCGCCGCCTGCTTTCGCAAGAACAGTTGTGATTGCAGCTGTTAAAGTTGTTTTACCATGGTCAACGTGTCCGATTGTACCAATGTTAACGTGTGGTTTTGTACGGTCAAATTTAGCTTTTGCCATTAGGAAAGTCCTCCTTTAATTTAAAAGAATATAAGTATTTTAATGGCTGCGAAAAGCATTACCTTTTCGCAGCTTATAAGCCTACATTAGTAGTTATACTTGATTAAAAAGGTAAAATCAAATACTTTTAATTAACCTTTATGTTTTTTAATGATTTCTTCTGAGATTGACTTAGGCACTTCTTCATAATGGTCAAATACCATTGAGAATACTCCACGTCCTTGTGTGCTTGAACGTAAAGATGTTGCATAGCCAAACATTTCAGATAGAGGAACCATTGCACGAACAACCTGTGCATTACCGCGTGCTTCCATACCTTCAACGCGTCCACGGCGTGATGTAATGTTACCCATGATATCACCTAAATACTCTTCTGGAATGATAACTTCCACTCTCATAACAGGCTCAAGGATAACTGGGCTACATTTTGATGCCGCGTTTTTAAGCGCCATAGATGCAGCGATTTTAAACGCCATTTCAGATGAGTCAACATCGTGGTAAGATCCATCGAATAATCTCGCTTTGATGTCAACCAACGGAAAGCCTGCAAGAACCCCTCTTTCAAGGGAATCTTCTAGACCAGCTTGTACAGCCGGAATGTATTCACGAGGAACAACACCGCCGACAATACCGTTTTCGAATTCAAAACCTGCACCTTCTTCGTTCGGTGAGAATTCGATCCAAACGTGTCCGTACTGACCGCGTCCACCAGATTGACGAGCAAATTTACCTTCAACCTGTGCAGATGCGCGGAATGTTTCACGGTAAGCAACCTGTGGAGCACCAACATTTGCTTCTACCTTGAATTCACGGCGCATACGGTCAACAATGATATCTAGATGAAGCTCACCCATTCCAGCGATAATAACTTCACCAGTTTCCTGGTCAGTATGCGCACGGAATGTTGGGTCTTCTTCTTGAAGTTTTTGAAGAGCAGTAGTCATCTTATCTTGGTCAGCTTTTGTTTTTGGCTCAATAGATAATTGGATTACTGGCTCTGGGAATTCCATAGATTCTAGAATAACTAGATTCTTTTCATCACAAAGTGTATCACCAGTCGTAGTGTCTTTTAAACCAACTGCCGCAGCAATATCCCCAGCATGAACAACTGAGATTTCCTGGCGGTGGTTTGCGTGCATTTGCAGGATACGTCCTACACGTTCACGCTTGCCTTTTGTTGAGTTTTGTACATAAGAACCAGACTCCATAGTACCAGAATACACACGGAAGAATGTTAATTTACCAACATAAGGGTCAGTCATAACTTTAAATGCCAATGCAGAGAATGGCTCGCTATCATCTGCATGACGCTCAACCAATTCATCACTATCAGGAAGTGTACCATTAATTGATGGTACATCAAGTGGTGATGGAAGATAATCAATTACTGCATCAAGCATTTTCTGTACACCTTTGTTTTTAAACGCTGTTCCACACATAACAGGGTAGAATTCAACGGCAACAGTTGCTTTACGAATAGCTGCCTTAAGTTCCTCTTTAGTGATTTCTTCACCGCCAAGGTACTTTTCCATTAGCTCTTCATCAAGCTCAGCAACTGCTTCAATTAATTTCTCACGGTATTCTTCAGCTTGCGCTTTGTATTCTTCAGGAATTTCGCCTACTTCAATTTCTGTTCCTAGGTCATTTCCGTAGAAGGTAGCATCCATTTCAACAAGGTCGATGATACCGCTGAATTGATCTTCAGCGCCAATCGGAAGTTGAATTGGAGCAGCGTTTGCTTGAAGACGGTCATGCAGAGTTTTTACTGAATATAAAAAGTCAGCACCGATTTTATCCATTTTGTTAACAAACACGACACGTGGTACACCATAAGTTGTTGCTTGGCGCCAAACTGTCTCTGTTTGTGGTTCAACACCAGATTGAGCATCAAGAACTGTAACCGCACCATCTAATACGCGAAGGGAACGTTCAACCTCTACTGTGAAGTCTACGTGTCCTGGTGTGTCGATGATGTTAACGCGGTGGCCTTTCCATGATGCAGTAGTTGCTGCAGATGTAATTGTAATACCACGTTCTTGTTCTTGCTCCATCCAGTCCATCTGAGAAGCACCTTCATGTGTTTCACCGATTTTATGAATTTTACCAGTGTAATAAAGGATACGCTCAGTGGTAGTTGTTTTACCGGCATCAATGTGTGCCATGATACCGATATTACGAGTATTTTCTAAGGAGAACTCTCTTGCCATCTATGTCTTTCTCCTTCCTAGTATGAGTAGTATTTTATATAGACTATTAATTCTACCAGCGATAGTGAGCAAATGCTTTGTTTGCTTCTGCCATCTTGTGAGTATCTTCGCGCTTCTTCACTGATGCACCAGTGTTATTGGCTGCATCAAGAATTTCGTTAGCTAGACGCTCTTCCATTGTTTTCTCACCACGAAGACGAGAATAGTTAACCAACCAGCGAAGACCAAGTGTTGTGCGGCGGTCAGGACGCACCTCAACTGGTACTTGGTAGTTAGCGCCACCTACACGGCGAGCTCTAACTTCAAGAACAGGCATAATATTCTTTAGAGCTTGTTCGAATACTTCCATTGGCTCTTTGCCTGTGCGCTCTTTAATGATATCAAATGAAGAATATAAGATAGCTTGAGATTTACCTCTCTTGCCATCGATCATCATTTTGTTAATTAGACGGCTAACAAGCTTTGAATTGTATATAGGATCCGGTAATACGTCTCTTTTTGCAACTGGACCTTTACGAGGCATATTATTTCCTCCTTTCAAGAATTCTTTTCTTTATTTTATAAAATATTATTTCTTAGCTGCTTTTGGTCTCTTCGCGCCATATTTTGAACGGCCTTGCATACGGTTTGCTACACCAGCTGTGTCTAGCGCACCACGAACGATGTGGTAACGTACCCCTGGTAAGTCCTTAACACGTCCGCCGCGGATCAATACAACACTGTGTTCCTGAAGGTTATGTCCGATTCCAGGAATGTATGCGTTGACCTCAATTCCATTTGACAAACGTACACGAGCATATTTACGTAATGCTGAGTTCGGTTTCTTAGGAGTCATTGTACCAACACGAGTACAAACACCGCGTTTTTGTGGTGATGAAAGATTAGTTTGAGACTTTTTGAAGCTATTGTAACCTTTGTTTAGCGCAGGTGATTTTGACTTTTCCACTTTTGTTTGACGTGGCTTGCGCACTAATTGGTTAATTGTAGGCATTAAATTGTCCTCCCTTCGTTATTTTGTTTAAGCCCACACATCCAGGTGGTTCATTTTGATGCAAAAAACAAAGTCTTTGCAAATTTAATCTGCAAAAACAGTTTTTAATGGGTTATAGCAACAGTTACCGCACCGACTTCAATCCCGCACGCTTTTCCAAGTTTTTTCATTGAATCAACATACAAGACCGGAACATTTGCCTCTTTGGCTGAGTTTGCCACTTTTAATGTTATCTTCGGATCTGCATCCTTAGCAACGACAATCTCTTTGACTGTTCCTAACTTCAATGCCTTCACTGTCTGCTTTGTTCCTATTATAATACTCTTTGCCTGTAATACTTTTTCATAAGACATTGATTGCATCCTCCAAAGTATTCAGTTAACAGGAGCACCTTTGCTATATTAACACCTTCGATTTTCGATGTCAAGAAGCTGTTTAATTTTTTTATTCTCTTATTGGCTTTTTTGCAATAAAAAGAGTTGGTGCTTGCCGGGGCAACCCAGCAAGCACCACAGAATTTCATTACTCTACGGTCACAGTATCTTCAACAGCCTCGTCATTAGTATATGGCTCGGCTCTGCGATAACGCTGCATGCCTGTTCCAGCTGGAACAAGTTTACCAATGATAACATTTTCCTTTAATCCTAGTAATTCATCACGTTTTCCTTTAATTGCCGCATCCGTAAGGACTCTTGTGGTTTCTTGGAATGAAGCAGCAGACAGGAATGAGTCTGTTTCAAGAGACGCTTTTGTGATACCAAGCAATACTGGACGTCCTGTAGCAGGAAGCTTACCAGCAAGGATTGCTTTTTCGTTCGCATCAGTAAATTGATGGATATCAAGCAATGTACCTGGCAGTACATCTGTTTCTGCAGCATCGATGACACGGACTTTGCGAAGCATTTGCCGTACCATTACTTCGATATGCTTATCCCCAATTTCAACCCCTTGCATTCTGTAAACCTTTTGAACCTCACGTAATAAATATTCCTGCACAGCTGTTACGTCTTTAACTTTAATAAGCTCTTTTGGATCAATAGAACCTTCTGTCAGTTCCTGACCGCGCTCTACATGGTCATCAATAGCAACTTTCAAGCGTGCTGTGTACGGAGCTGTGTAAGTGCGTGTTTCTACTTCTCCTTGGACAACAATTTCCTGTTGGCGGTCACGGCCTTCATTAATTCCTACCACAACACCGTCAATTTCAGTAATAACTGCCTGCCCCTTAGGATTACGCGCCTCAAACAATTCCTGAATACGAGGCAAACCTTGAGTGATATCGTCACCGGCAACCCCGCCTGTATGGAATGTACGCATCGTTAACTGTGTACCAGGTTCCCCGATTGACTGTGCAGCGATAATTCCAACTGCTTCACCAACCTCAACTTCTTGACCAGTAGCAAGGTTTCTGCCGTAGCATTTTTTACATACCCCATGACGAGTATTGCAAGTGAAGGCAGAACGTATCCAAACCTTCTCTACGCCAGCGTTAACAACCTCAAGTGCAAGGTCTTCTGTGATAAGTCCGTTTGCAGGAACAATGACTTCATTTGTTTCCGGATGTCTAATTGTTCTTCTAGCATAACGGCCAATCAAACGCTCTTCTAATGATTCGATAATTTCTGTGCCATCCTTTAACGCTGCGATAAGAAGACCGCGGTCTGTTCCACAGTCGTCTTCACGGACAATAACATCCTGGGCAACATCAACAAGTCGTCGTGTTAAATAACCTGAGTCTGCAGTTTTCAGAGCCGTATCGGCAAGACCTTTACGAGCACCATGTGTGGAAATAAAGTATTCTAATACAGTTAATCCTTCACGGAAACTAGACTTAATCGGTAATTCAATAATACGTCCAGCTGGGTTGGCCATAAGTCCGCGCATACCTGCAAGCTGTGTAAAGTTGGATGCGTTACCACGGGCACCAGAGTCACTCATCATAAAAATCGGATTCGTTTTTTCAAGAGACTTCATCAGTCTTTCCTGAATGGTATCCTTAGCTGCACTCCAAACAGAAATTACTCGGTCATAACGCTCTTCTTCAGTTATAAGACCGCGTCTGAACTGTTTCAATACATTATCAACTTTGGATTGGGCTTCATGAATAATATGCTCTTTTTCTCCAAGTACAACAATGTCAGCCACACCTACAGTGATACCAGCTTTAGTTGAATACTTAAATCCTAAATCCTTCATGCGGTCAAGCATTTTGGATGTTTCGGTAATCTTGTAGCGTTTAAAGACTTCTGCAATGATATTTCCAAGAATCTTCTTCTTAAATGGATCTACAAGAGGCATCTCCTTAATAATAGCAGCCACATCCTGACCAGGCTCAACAAAATATTTGGCAGGTGTTTCTACCTCAAGGTTGCTCTTGGTTGGTTCATTAATATATGGGAAAGACTCAGGTAAAATTTCATTGAAAACCATCTTACCTACAGTAGTAATAAGTAGTTTACGGTTTTGTTCTTCTGTGAACGTTGGGTTCTTTAACGTACCTGCTTGAACAGCTACCCGTGTGTGCAGATGAACAAATCCATTTTGGTAGGCGAGCAAGGCCTCATCAATATCTTTAAAGATCATGCCTTCCCCGACAGCGCCTTCTCTTTCCAATGTCAGATAATAGTTCCCCAAAACCATATCCTGGGATGGAGTAACAACTGGTTTACCGTCTTTCGGGTTCAAGATATTTTGCGCTGCAAGCATCAATAGGCGGGCTTCAGCCTGTGCCTCTGATGACAGCGGTACGTGAACAGCCATCTGATCACCATCAAAGTCTGCATTGTATGCAGTACAAACTAGAGGATGAAGACGAATGGCGCGTCCTTCTACTAATGTTGGCTCAAATGCCTGAATTCCTAGTCTATGAAGTGTCGGTGCACGGTTAAGAAGCACTGGGTGTTCTTTAATGACACTTTCTAAAACATCCCAAACCTCCGGCTGAACTCGCTCAATTTTGCGTTTGGCAGATTTAATATTGTGCGATAATCCCTTTTCAACTAGTTCTTTCATGACAAATGGCTTAAACAATTCTAAAGCCATTTCTTTAGGAAGTCCGCACTGGTACATCTTCAAGTTCGGGCCTACAACGATAACGGAACGTCCTGAATAGTCAACACGTTTACCTAATAGGTTTTGTCTGAACCGGCCCTGTTTACCTTTCAACATATGTGAAAGTGATTTTAATGGACGGTTTCCTGGACCAGTAACCGGACGTCCGCGGCGTCCATTATCAATTAATGCATCAACGGCTTCTTGAAGCATTCTCTTTTCATTTTGAACAATGATGCTTGGCGCACCCAGGTCAAGTAATCTTTTTAGACGATTATTTCTGTTGATTACACGGCGGTATAGGTCATTAAGGTCAGAAGTGGCAAAACGTCCGCCATCTAACTGGACCATAGGACGAAGCTCAGGAGGAATAACAGGAAGAACATCTAGGATCATCCAAGACGGCTCGTTTCCTGAACCACGGAAAGCCTCTAAAACTTCAAGACGCTTAATAGCACGAGTCCTGCGTTGTCCTTGTGCTGTTCTTAGCTCTTCTTTCAGAAAGTCCACTTCTTTATCAAGATTAATATCTAAAAGAAGTTTTTTAATGGACTCTGCACCCATTGATGCCTGGAATTTATTGCCGTACTTTTCACGGTAAGCTCTGTATTCCTTTTCTGACAGGAGCTGTTTTTTCTCAAGTGATGTATCGCCAGGGTCTGTAACAACATATGAAGCAAAGTAAATAACTTCTTCAAGCGCACGAGGGGACATGTCTAGAACTAGCCCCATACGGCTTGGAATCCCTTTAAAATACCAGATATGTGATACAGGAGCAGCTAATTCAATGTGACCCATTCTCTCTCTGCGGACTTTTGCACGTGTAACTTCAACGCCGCAACGATCACAGACTACCCCTTTATAGCGTACACGTTTATACTTTCCGCAATGACATTCCCAATCCTTAGTAGGTCCGAAAATGCGCTCGCAGAATAACCCGTCTTTTTCTGGTTTTAATGTACGATAGTTGATTGTTTCTGGTTTTTTAACCTCGCCAAAAGACCAAGAACGAATCTTGTCTGGTGAAGCCAGACCAATTTTCATATACTCAAAATTATTTACATCTAGCAAGGGGCCTACCTCCCTTTTGATCTCCGAGCTGTGCTACAAGTTAATATTATTTATCCTGCATGAGCCGTATATCATTTTGTTTAAAATACGGCCCACGCTGTTTAACAAAGGATTTGCCGATAGTTCTATTCTTTCGTTACTACTTCTTCTTCTGAATCTGAATTTTGCGGTTCTGGAGTAATGGTAAATGACTCAGCCTGCTGGACTTCTTCTTCATCCTCCATATCACGCATTTCAATTTCCTCTTCATCACCAGAAAGGATTTTTACGTCCATACCTAAGCTTTGAAGCTCTTTAATCAATACTTTGAACGACTCTGGAACACCTGGTTCAGGTACATTATCACCTTTAACGATTGCCTCGTACGTTTTCACACGTCCGACAACGTCATCAGATTTAACAGTTAAGATTTCCTGAAGCGTATAGGCTGCCCCATATGCTTCAAGCGCCCATACTTCCATCTCACCAAAGCGCTGGCCGCCAAACTGAGCCTTACCGCCCAATGGCTGCTGCGTAACTAGTGAATATGGACCGGTTGAACGCGCATGAAGCTTGTCATCAACCATGTGAGCAAGTTTAATCATGTACATTACACCTACTGATACACGGTTGTCAAATGGTTCACCTGAACGCCCGTCATATAGGATTGTCTTCGCATCCCTTGCCATCCCGGCTTCTTCGATGGTTTCCCAAACATCATCCTCAGTTGCTCCATCAAATACTGGTGTAGCAACATGGATGCCAAGAGCTCTTGCAGCCATTCCAAGATGAAGCTCTAGCACCTGGCCGATATTCATCCGTGATGGAACGCCTAATGGATTTAACATGATATCCACCGGTGTTCCGTCTGGCATAAACGGCATATCCTCTTCAGGAAGAATACGGGAAATAACCCCTTTATTTCCATGACGTCCGGCCATTTTATCCCCTGCAGAAATCTTACGCTTCTGTACGATATAAACACGGACAAGCTGGTTGACACCTGGAGGAAGCTCGTCACCGTCTTCTCTATTAAAGACCTTGACATCAAGGACAATACCTCCGCCGCCATGCGGTACACGAAGAGAGGTATCGCGGACTTCACGTGCCTTCTCACCAAAAATGGCATGTAAAAGTCTTTCCTCGGCAGTTAATTCGGTAACCCCTTTTGGTGTAACCTTACCCACAAGAAGGTCTCCGTCTTTAACTTCAGCCCCTGTACGGATAATACCGCGTTCATCTAAATTTCGAAGAGCATCTTCTCCAACGTTTGGAATATCGCGTGTGATTTCCTCAGGTCCTAGCTTTGTATCCCGAGATTCAGACTCGTATTCTTCGATATGAATAGAAGTATAAACATCATCTTTTACTAAACGTTCACTCATGATGATGGCATCCTCATAGTTATAGCCATCCCATGTCATGAAAGCAACAAGGACGTTGCGGCCAAGAGCTAGTTCACCAAGCTCCATTGAAGGACCATCAGCAAGGATTTCACCTTTTGTTACACGGTTGCCCACCGCAACAATTGGACGCTGATTATAGCAAGTACCTTGGTTAGAACGGATAAACTTTAACATGCGGTATTTATCAAGGTTGCCTTTAACCTCTTGCCCATCGATTACATTGACTCTGCGGACCCATACCTCACGAGCCTCAACATGTTCAACGATCCCATCATGCTTACAAATGACAGCTGCACCAGAGTCCTTACCTGATACATATTCCATACCTGTTCCAACCCTAGGAGACTCAGGCTGCATTAACGGAACAGCTTGCCGCTGCATGTTGGCACCCATAAGTGCACGGTTTGAGTCATCATTTTCCAGGAACGGAATGCAAGCTGTCGCTGCAGAGACAACCTGTTTTGGCGATACATCCATATAATCGATGCGTTCGCGAGCCACAACAGTGTTTTCCCCTTTAAAGCGCGCAACAACTTCTTCATCAAGAAACGATCCATCCTCACCCAGAAGAACGTTTGCCTGTGCAACGACATAGTTATCCTCTTCATCCGCTGTTAAATAATCAATATGGTCAGTAACCTTTCCCGTATCTGGATCAATGCGGCGATATGGTGTTTCAATAAAGCCAAAGCGATTGACCTTAGCATAAGAAGACAATGAGTTAATCAGTCCGATGTTTGGACCTTCCGGCGTTTCAATCGGACACATGCGCCCATAGTGAGAATAGTGGACGTCACGCACTTCCATCCCTGCACGTTCACGGGTAAGACCACCAGGTCCGAGTGCAGATAAACGTCTTTTATGTGTTAATTCCGCAAGCGGATTGGTTTGGTCCATGAATTGCGATAATTGAGAGCTTCCAAAGAACTCTTTAATGGAGGCAATTACAGGACGAATATTAATCAATTGCTGCGGTGTTATAGTGTTGGTATCCTGAATGGACATCCTTTCCCTAACCACACGCTCCATTCTGGAAAGACCAATGCGGAATTGGTTCTGCAATAGTTCACCAACTGAACGCAAACGTCTGTTGCCAAGATGGTCGATATCATCGGTATCTCCAACTCCATGAAGCAAATCAAAGAAGTAACTAATAGAAGCAATAATATCGGAAGGGGAAATATTCTTTACAGCCTCTTCCACATATGCATTGCCAATGACGTTAATTACTTTTTCTCCATCATCGTTTGGAGCATAAATTTTAATAGATTGAAGAGTAATGTCCTCGTCTAATACGCCGCCAACTAGACTTACCTTCTTAAATCCAACATTCTTTTCTAATTTAGGCAGAATGCGATCTAATGTACGTCGGTCAAGCATAACACCTTTTTCAGCAATAATTTCACCTGTTTCTGGATCAACAAGTGTTTCTGCAAGGCGCTGGCCGAATAATCTATTTTTAATATGAAGCTTTTTATTAATTTTGTATCTTCCCACATTGGCTAAATCATAGCGCTTAGGGTCAAAAAATCTGGAAATAAGCAAACTCTTTGCATTCTCTACTGTTGGAGGCTCGCCAGGGCGAAGGCGCTCGTATATTTCCAGCAAAGCCTTTTCTATGCCTTCAGTGTTGTCCTTTTCCAGCGTATTTCTAATATATTCATTATCTCCAATTAAATCGATGATCTCTTGATCAGATCCGAATCCAAGTGCACGCAAAAGAACCGTAACCGGAAGCTTCCTAGTACGATCTATTCTTACATATACAACATCCTTGGCATCTGTTTCATATTCAAGCCAAGCACCGCGATTCGGGATTACTGTTGCAGTAAAGCCCTTTTTACCGTTTTTATCGATTTTCCCGCTGAAATAAACACTTGGTGAACGGACTAATTGTGAAACAATAACACGTTCCGCTCCATTAATAACAAATGTTCCAGTCTCAGTCATTAAAGGAAAATCGCCCATAAAGACATCCTGATCCTTAACTTCGCCTGTTTCCTTGTTTACTAGGCGCACTTTTACACGTAAAGGCGCAGAGTATGTAACATCTCTTTCCTTTGATTCTGGAACAGAATATTTTGGTTCGCCAAGGCTGTAATCAATGAATTCAAGCGATAAATTACCAGTAAAGTCTTCAATCGGCGAAATGTCCTGAAACATTTCACGTAAACCCTCATCAAGAAACCATTGATAAGAAGAGGTTTGGATTTCGATTAGATTTGGTAATTCTAAAACTTCTTTGATTCGCGCGTAACTCCTACGTTGGCGGTGTCGTCCATACTGAACTAGTTGACCTGTCAACTGATTCACCCCTCAAATCAAGCGTATTATTGCAATAATATTCTTTAGAATAGGACTATTAGCCCTATCATAAGACAGACAAAAAGAAAAAGGGTTTTTAATTTAAAAACCACATTTCCACATTACGACCATTATTTTTTTAGTTTTACCACTGCTACCATTTTTATACAACATTTGGGTAAATTACTAATTTTAATGAGTATAATATGTTGGCATTATACAATGCTAGCATACCCAAAATGTCAAGTCAATCTTTTTTCGCTTTAATAATAAAATATCCTTTTTTCTTTTCTACTGTTTCTACGTCTCCAAAAAGCTCAGATAACTTGTCTATCGCTGAAGGCGCACCCTGTTTTTTCTGAATAACTACCCATAATTCTCCACCTGATAACAAATGGTTAGCACTTTGCTCAAAAATTCCATGAACAACCATTTTCCCGGCACGAATTGGAGGGTTTGTTAATATCGCAGCAAACGAATGATCTTTAACGCCTTCAAGCTGGTCACTCTCGTAGATACATACATTTTTAATTCCATTCAGTTCTGCATTTTCCTTTGCTAAAGAAAGAGCTCTTTCATTAACATCAACCATATGGACGGTGCGATCAGGATATTGTTTTGCAACAGAAAGTCCAATCGGTCCATAGCCGCAGCCTACATCTAAAATATTTCCATCCAGCGATGGCTTTTCAAACGTATCAATCAGCAGCCTTGAACCAAAATCCACTTCATTTTTGGAAAAGACACCATTATCTGTCTTAAAGCGGAATGATTGATTTCTTAACGTATAGTTCCAATATTTAGGGTTACTTTCAGTTTGCTGTGTTTTGGAATAATAATGATCCGACATTTTCTCACCTCCACACTGGAAATGATTGAAGATTTTTTTATAAGAGGTTTATTGATGGCAATATAAATATTTTAAGAAGTGAAAAAAAGCCCGCTTAAACAGCGGGCCTTTTAATATTAAAATTACTTAACTTCAACGCCAGCTCCAACTTCTTCAAGTTTAGCTTTGATTTCTTCAGCTTCCTCTTTAGAAGCTCCTTCTTTAACTGCTTTTGGAGTGTTGTCAACAAGTTCTTTTGCTTCTTTAAGTCCAAGGCCTGTGATTTCACGAACAACCTTGATAACTTTAATTTTTTGATCTCCTGCAGAAGCAAGGATTACATCAAATTCAGTTTGCTCTTCAACAGCGCCGCCAGCAGCAGCTCCGCCCATAACAGCTACAGGAGCTGCAGCAGTTACACCAAATTCTTCTTCAATAGCTTTTACTAGGTCATTTAGTTCTAAAACAGTCATATTTTTAACTGCTTCGATGATTTGTTCTTTAGTCATGATAAATTTCCTCCTTGTTATTGGTTCATATCTATTAAATAGCGGTTAATTTTAACTTACGCGCCTTGTTCTTCTTTTTGATCTGCAACAGCTTTTGCAGCAAGAGCAAGATTGCGGATAGGTGCTTGAAGCACGCTGAGTAGCATAGATAGCAAGCCTTCGCGTGATGGAAGTTCTGCAAGAGCCTTTACTTCCTCCACTGAAGCAATGTTTCCTTCAATTACACCTGATTTAATTTCAAGTGCTTCATTCTTTTTCGCAAAGTCATTAAGAATCTTTGCTGGAGCAACCACATCTTCATTACTGAAAGCAATTGCGTTTGGACCAGTCAGAACTTCATTTAGGCCAGAAAGTTCTGCTTGTTCAGCCGCACGGCGAGTTAAAGTATTTTTGTATACTTTGAATTCAATGCCTGCTTCACGAAGCTGCTTACGAAGTTCAGTAACTTGAGCTACTGAAAGTCCGCGATAGTCAACAACAATTGTTGATACGCTATTTTTTAGCTTGTCAGCTATTTCGTCGACGATTTGTTTCTTTTGTTCGATAACGCTGCTCATCTCTACACCTCCTGTTGGATTCATTTATACCGTTCAATAAAAAACCTCCATATCAAACGAAGACATGGAGGAAGAATACAATAGCCGTACATTATTGAATCTATCGTATAACCTCGGCAGGAAATTAAGCTTTTAGCACCTGCTGTCTACGGTACAAATGTTATTCTATTTTAACAACAAATAATATTTTATAAAAAATATATTTGTTTGTCAACACTTTTTAAAATCGATTATTTAACTGCTACGGAAGATGGATCAACCTTCACGCCAGGGCCCATAGTTGAAGTAACAGTTACGTTCTTCATGTATGTTCCTTTAGCAGCTGCAGGCTTCACTTTAAGCATTGTATCAAATATAGTGTTAAAGTTTTCAACAAGCTTTTCAGTGTCAAATGAAACTTTTCCGATTGGCACGTGGATGTTACCAGCTTTGTCAACACGGTATTCTACTTTACCTGCTTTGATTTCTTTAACAGCCTTATCAACATCAAATGTTACTGTACCTGTTTTAGGGTTTGGCATTAAGCCTTTAGGTCCAAGAACACGTCCGAGCTTACCAACTTCACCCATCATATCAGGTGTTGCAACGATAACATCAAAATCGAACCAGCCTTGAGTGATTTTGTTAATGTATTCAGCATCGCCTACATAGTCTGCACCAGCAGCCTCTGCTTCTTTCACTTTTTCACCTTTAGCAAAAACTAGCACACGCTGTGTTTTACCAGTTCCGTTCGGAAGAACTACTGCACCGCGGATATTCTGGTCAGCTTTCTTAGGGTCAACGCCTAAACGGAAAGCAGCCTCAACAGTTGCATCGAATTTTGCGTAGTTTGTTTTCTTTGCTAATTCGATCGCTTCATCAATCGCATAAGCTTTTTCACGATCTACAAGCTTTACTGCTTCTAAATACTTTTTGCCTTTTTTAGCCATTATAATTTCCTCCTCGATTGTGGTTTTAGCGGAATTACCTCCCACGAAAAAGGTTGCGCGTGAAGGCAAATTCTCACAACGCAACCCCGCAAAACAACCTAAATACTAGCACACATTAGTCTTCGATAACGATACCCATGCTGCGTGCAGTACCTTCAACCATTAACATTGCAGCTTCTACGCTTGCAGCATTAAGGTCAGGCATTTTTGTTTCAGCAATCTCGCGTACCTTGTCACGCTTGACTGTTGCTACTTTATTACGGTTTGGTTCACCTGAACCAGACTCGATACCAGCTGCTTTCTTAAGCAATACGGCAGCAGGAGGAGTTTTCGTAATAAATGTAAATGAACGGTCTTCAAAAACCGTGATTTCAACAGGGATAATTAACCCAGCCTGTTCAGCTGTACGTGCGTTAAATTCCTTACAGAATCCCATGATGTTAACACCGGCTTGACCAAGTGCAGGTCCTACTGGCGGTGCAGGGTTTGCTTTACCCGCAGGGATTTGTAATTTTACAAGTTTGATTACCTTTTTAGCCACGAGACACACCTCCTTAAAGTCCGTGATGTGGTAATAGGGTCCCTCTATCTTACCGTGGTTCCCTCCCACTCATCTTATCGTCTTTATATAAAGATAAAGAACACACAATTGTCCGGTCTCGAAACCCGAGACATACTGACCTATGAAATATTATCACTTTTTAGAACTGATTTCAAGTTTTTTTAGTTTGATTGAACAAAATTCTTGTTTATATCGTTGCTTTTATAATTTCTCGATCTGTGAAAAGTCAAGTTCTACCGGCGTATCGCGGCCAAACATATTAACTAGAACCTTAATTTTCGCCTTATCTTTGTCAATCTCTTCGATGGATCCAGGAAGATTGGCAAATGGACCTTCTTTAACCTTAACCATTTCACCAATTTCAAAGTCAATGTCCACCCGTTTTTCATCGAAGCCCATACGCTTCAATAGGGAATCCACTTCATCAGGCAGCAGCGGAGTTGGTTTAGAACCAGAACCAGCGGATCCAACAAACCCTGTTACTCCCGGAGTATTTCTGACAACATACCAGGAGTCATCCGTCATAACAATTTCCACCAGCACATAACCAGGGAATACTTTTCTTTTTACAATCTTTTTCTTCCCGTTTTTAATTTCTGTTTCCTCTTCTTCCGGCACAATCACACGAAAAATTTTATCTTGCATACCCATAGATTCTACACGTTTTTCAAGGTTTGCTTTTACTTTGTTCTCATACCCTGAATACGTATGAACAACATACCAATTCTTTTCCATTCAAGGGGACGATGTCGTCCTTCCCTCCCTGCGATTAACAAATGATCAATCAATGCCAATCAAATTTTTTTACCAAATGAAAAAACCCGTTACCGGGCTTCCACAAATGTTTCCTGTTTATTTTCCATTATACCATGGACATACAGGGGTTATTCAAGAATTAAACGAATCAATTCAGAAATCCCTAAGTCAATGACTGCAAAGAAAACCGCAACGAACGTAACTGTTGCTAGAACCGTAATAGTATAGCTGGTTAGCTCTTTCCGCTTCGGCCAGCTGACTTTTCTCATTTCACGTCCGACTTCACGGAAAAACTTCAAGATGCGTTGCATTTTGTAACCCCCAAATTCCCAAGAATATGCCTTTATATCTATAAAAATTTCACTTTGTTTCCCTGTGAGTTGTATGAACATTACAATTCTTACAAAACTTTTTGAGTTCTAGACGTTCTGAATCCTTGTGATTATGAGTCGTATAATTTCTAGATCCGCATTTCTCACAAGCTAACACAATCTTATTTCCCATTGATTCACCTACTAAATCAATATACGCCCTTAAAACTTTATCACGGACATGTAATGATGTCAATAAACGGCGGAAATTGGAAGAGGGCACAAGCAGGATTATAAAGAAATCTCTCTTACTTCCAGATACCGTTCAAGTTTGCGTTTAACCCGCTGAAGGGCATTATCAATTGACTTGACATGACGATTTAATTCTTCGGATATCTCTTGGTATGACTGGCCATCCAAATATAGCGCAAGCACTTTTCTTTCTAAATCACTTAGAAGTTCAGCCATCTTTACTTCAATATGATCAAACTCTTCCTGATTGATAATTAACTCTTCTGGATCCATCACCTTTGCCCCAGAAATCACGTCCATCAAGGTCCGGTCTGATTCCTCATCATAAATAGGCTTGTCCAATGAAACGTATGAATTCAGCGGTATATGCTTTTGCCTCGTAGCTGTTTTTATTGCTGTAATAATCTGCCTTGTGATGCACAGCTCAGCAAACGCCTTAAAGGATGATAGCTTATCCTCTTTGTAATCGCGGATAGCTTTATATAAACCTATCATTCCTTCTTGGACAATATCCTCTTTATCTGCGCCAATCAAAAAGTAGGATCTCGCTTTGGCACGGACAAAATTCCGATACTTGTGAATGAGGTAGTCTAATGCTTCGCTTTCCCCTTTATGCACTAGTACAACCAGTTCTTCATCCTCAAGATGAACATAGCCAAAATTTCCTTCGTCTATCGTCTTAAAGTCAGTACTCACTAAGGATCCCCCCAACCGCACAAGCATAGATAAAATTATTATACAGTAGGGTTTTTTCCAGAGTCAACCATCCATCACTTTTCTCTGCGCCATTTTTCAAAAATTTCTGCAACTTCCGGCTTAAGAGCGATTTTCGAAAATGGCTGTTTTTCCTGAATCTTCTTTACCTTTTTTTCTATATTGCTCTCTATCATATTCATTTCATTTAACAATTCTCTTGAAGACTTTCTCAGTGCGCCCTGACCAAAAATGGCCCACTGTTCTGTATAGTCGGATGTTGCGACATGTATTTGCGTTTTAATATTGCTAAGGCTGATGGCAAGCTTTTCAATTCTTTCATCAGCCGTTTCATTTGCTTTTGTAAAAATAACTTCAACTTTGCTGTTTTTATATTTTTTCTGTGTCCCCTTTACATACTGGGCATCAAAAACAACAATTACCTTATAACCTGAATACCCCTGATACTCAGCCATTTTTTCAACCAGCCGATCCCTTGCGGCTGATAAGTCCTTTTTTTTCAGCTCCTGCAGCTCTGGCCATGCCCCGATTACGTTATAGCCATCAACAATAAGGATGTCCATTTTTATCCCTCAAGAGGGTGTCTTTTGCGATAAACCTCATACATAAGAAGAGCAGCAGCTACAGATGCATTTAAAGATGTAACATGACCAGACATAGGCAGTTGAATGAGAAAATCACACTTATCCCTGATTAAACGCCCCATTCCTTTTCCTTCACTGCCAATGACTAAGCCTAGTGGAAGGGTACCATCAAACTGACGATAATCCTGATCTCCCGATGCATCGGTACCAGCAATCCAGACGCCTTGTTCTTTTAATTCATCAATGGTTCTTGCCATATTTGTTACACGGACAACAGGAATATGCTCAATGGCCCCTGTTGATGCCTTTGCTACAGTAGCCGTAAGACCGACAGCTCTTCTCTTTGGAATAATGATGCCGTGAGCTCCCACAGCATCTGCTGTTCTCATAATCGATCCTAAATTATGCGGATCTTCAATTTCATCGAGCAAAAGGAAGAAAGGAGCTTGATTTTTCTTTTCTGCTGCTTCGAATAAATCGTCCAATTCTGCATATTGATAAGCTGCAACCTGTGCTGCTACACCCTGATGGGCTTGTCCCTCAGCAAGCTGATCCAGTTTTTTCTTCGGTACAAACTGAACAAATACACCTGATGATTTAGCTAAGCCAATCACCTGCTGCATTTGGCCTCCTTGGGATCCTTCTGCAATAAGAATTTTGTTAATGTCCCTGCCTGACTTCAATGCCTCGATTACAGGATTTTTCCCAACAATAATATCCTGACTCATGACAAACCTCCTCCTTCCTTCTCTTCTGTCATCCGAAAACTTTCCAAAATAATTTCTTCAAGCCGTTCCTGCTTCCCAGCCAAGTAGAGATAGCCTAGAAGCGATTCAAAAGCTGTGCTGTATCTGTATGTTTGAACATCAGTATTTTTCGGCACTGTACCGGATTTTGCATTTCTGCCTCTTTTCACAACGGCTGTCTCTTCTTCAGTCAGCATTTGTGAATCAAGCATCTTATGAATGATCTGGGACTGCGCTTTGGCTGAAACATAATGGGTCGCTTCTTTGTGCAAAAAATGGGGGCGGACGCGCCCCTGCTGTATCAGATGTCTGCGTACATAGATTTCAAAAACAGCATCGCCCATATAAGCAAGGGCGAGGCTATTTAATTGTTTTTCATCTATTTTGTTCTTATAATGAAGCATCCTTTATCCTCTTTTCCATCTCGTGCCTTGCGGTGTGTCCTCAAGGATAATGTTCATATCTTTTAGCTTGTCACGGATTTCATCTGCCAATTGAAAATTGCGGTCCTTACGAGCTTGTATACGCTGCTGAATAAGCTGTTCAATTTCCTCATCAAGCAATTCGCCCTTTTCCTCATCAAGCGAAAGTCCAAGCACCTGGAAAAGTTCCTCAAATTCCTTTGTAAGAGCCTCAATGACTCCAACAGATGTATTTTTCTCCCGCAAATAAAGATTGGCCAATTTTGAAAGCTCAAATAGGACAGATATGCCATTGGCTGTATTGAAATCGTCATCCATGGCCTTAATAAATTCCTCATGAAGGGCAGATAAATTTTCAATCCATTCCCCATTATTATCTGTTAAATTGGCACTTGTCTGCTTACGGTGGTTCAGATTGTGGTACGACGTTTTAATCCGCTCTAAACCCGCACGAGTATCTTCTAAAATTTCCTCGCTATAATTGATCGGATTGCGGTAGTGCACAGAAAGCATAAAGAATCTGATCATTTGGGGATCATATGTTTTGATAATGTCATGAACCAGGACAAAATTGCCAAGGGATTTAGACATTTTTTCGTTATCAATATTAATGTATCCATTATGCATCCAATAGCGGGCAAAAGTTTTGCCGGTTACCGCTTCCGATTGGGCGATTTCATTCTCATGGTGCGGGAAGGTCAAATCCTGTCCCCCTGCATGAATATCAATGGTATCCCCTAAATATTTTCTAGCCATGGCTGAGCACTCGATGTGCCATCCCGGTCTTCCTTTGCCCCATGGGCTATCCCAATAAATTTCGCCTTCCTTTGCTGCCTTCCAAAGGGCAAAATCAAGAGCATCATTTTTCTTTTCTCCTACAGCGATTCGCGCACCGGATTTCAGCTCATCAATGGACTGATGTGAAAGCTTTCCGTATTCATCAAACTTTCGCGTATGGTAATACACATCTCCCTCAGATTCATAAGCAAATCCTTTATCGATTAAAGCCTGAATAAAATCGATAATAATATCCATATTTTCTGTTACTCTCGGATGGACATCTGCCTTTTTGCATCCAAGAGCTGAAACATCAGAAAAATAAGCTTCAATAAACCGGTCAGCGATAACAGGTACTTCCTCGCCTAATTCATTAGCCGCACGAATTAATTTATCGTCGACATCTGTGAAGTTAGAAATGTAATTTACATCATAGCCGCGGTATTCAAGGTATCTTCTTACGGTGTCAAAAACAATTGCCGGACGGGCGTTCCCTATATGAATATAATTATAGACAGTTGGTCCGCAAACATACATTTTCACCTTTCCTTCTTCCAAAGGAATAAAAGGCTCTTTTTTTCTTGTCAGGGTATTATAAAGCTGTATAGCCATTAAACCTGGCTCCTTTCTCTCTTCAAAAATTCCATTTCTTTTTTCAAAGTATCGATTTCATTCTGCAGTTCCTTTAACCGGTCGGCAATTGGATCTGGAAGGTCTGAGTGGTTTAAATCCTTGCTGATTTTCATGCCATCCCGGATTTTCACCTTTCCTGGTATACCCACAACTGTAGAGTTTGGCGGCACTTCATGAAGAACAACCGAACCCGCTCCTATCTTCGAATTTTCCCCAATTGTTATCGACCCCAGCACTTTTGCTCCTGTCGCAATTAAGGCATTATCCATAATGGTCGGATGCCGCTTTCCCTTTTCTTTCCCTGTTCCTCCTAGCGTAACACCTTGATAAACTGTTACATTATCGCCAATTTCACAGGTTTCGCCAATCACAACACCCATTCCGTGGTCAATGAAAAACCGCCTCCCTATTTTTGCTCCGGGGTGGATTTCAATGCCTGTAAAGAATCGGCTTATTTGCGAAACTGCTCTTGCTATAAAGAATAACCTTTTCTTAAAAAAGAAATGTGCCACTCGGTGAGCCCAGATAGCATGCAATCCTGAGTAAGTTAATATTACTTCCAAATAGCTTCTAGCCGCGGGATCCTGCTCAAATACCACATCGATATCTTCTTTCATTCTTTTAAACATCCTTTTCAGCCCTCCTCTTGTATCACTTGAAGTTTTTCCTAAATAATATTTTCTGGGAAATAGCTTATTTCCTAACGTTTTCCCACAATAAAAAAAGCGCCTCTGTCATCATGACAGAGACGCTAAAAGCGCGGTTCCACTCTGTTTAGGCAATAAATATGCCCCAACTTAAACCTTGTAACGGCAGGCATCCGCTTATTTCTACTATGATGACAAAACATTGTTCGAAATAAGGCTCAGAGGGGCACTTCAGAACTATGAGAGGCCTAAACCACTTTCAGCCGGTGATGGTTCTCTCTAATAAGCATCATTGATCCTACTTTTCCTCTTCAACACTTTGGATATTATATGATTACTTAATAATATATTACATTTTAGCTAAGATGTTAACCTAAAATGTTTGATAATCGATTTTTTACTTTTTCTTTTCCAAAAAGCTCAATGGTCTGAGGAAGATCCGGCCCATGTGTTTGTCCTGTAATGGCTGCACGAATTGGCATAAAGAGTTTCTTGCCCTTATGGCCAGTTGATTTCTGCACAGTCTTCATGGCTGCTTTAATTTCATCTGCCTTAAATTCGCTAAGACTATCAATTTCATTTAGGAAGGCAGATAGAACTTCAGGTACCTGCTCCTCTTCAAGAATCGCCTTTGCCTCTTCTTCAAAAGCTAATTCCTCTTTAAAGAAAATCTCAGAAAGGTCTACAATTTCAGCACCAAAGCTCATTTTTTCCTGGTATAAGGCAATTAGGCTTGTTACCCACTTTGTTTCTTCTTCCGTCATATCTTCTTTAACGCGGCCGGCCTTCACAAGATGCGGAAGGGAAATATTCACTAATCTGTCTATGTCAATTTTTTTCATATACTGGTTGTTCATCCAGGTTAGCTTCTGCTTATCAAATAAAGCAGGCGATTTAGATAGACGGTTTGCATCAAAAATTTGGATAAACTCATCCTTAGAGTATATCTCTTCTTCGCCAGACGGTGACCAGCCTAGCAAAGCGATAAAGTTAAAGAGGGCTTCAGGCAGAAAGCCAAGCTCTTCATATTGTTCTATAAATTGAATAATTGATTCATCCCGTTTGCTCAGTTTTTTGCGGCTTTCATTAACAATTAGGGTCATATGGCCAAAGATTGGGGGCTCCCAGCCTAATGCATCATAGATCATTAATTGCTTTGGCGTGTTTGAAATATGATCGTCCCCTCTTAAAACATGAGAGATTTCCATCAAATGATCATCAATGGTTACAGCAAAATTATAGGTTGGCGTTCCATCCTTTTTCACAATAACATGATCGCCAATGCCATCTGATTCAAAAGAAACTTCTCCTTTTACCATATCATTGAAAGAATACACTTTGCCCTTAGGCACAGCAAAACGGATGCTAGGCTGTCTTCCTTCTGCCTCAAGCTTCACTTGATCCTCCGGTGTTAAATGGCGGCAGCGGCCGGAATAGATTGGGGTTTCTCCTTTTGCCATCTGAGCTTCCCTGTCAGCTTCAAGCTCTTCTTCCGTACAATAGCATTTATAGGCATGTCCCTTTTCCATTAGCTCTTTGTAAAACTTCTCGTAAATATCGTTTCTTTCAGACTGGCGGTATGGCCCGAAGCCGCCATCCTTATCGACGCTTTCATCCCAATCAATGCCAAGCCATGTTAAATATTTCAGCTGGCTTTCTTCTCCGCCGGCAATATTGCGCTTTTTATCCGTATCCTCAATGCGGATAATAAACTTTCCGCCATTATTTCTTGCATATAAGTAGTTAAATAACGCTGTACGGGCATTACCGATATGTAAATGTCCAGTTGGACTCGGGGCATAGCGCACGCGAATATCATTTGACATAAAATTTTTGCCTCCTCATTTTCTCTTATCCGTCCTATATTGTATCACCCGCGTGAGGGGAAAACATCTATAAATCAGGGTTATTTGCTTTTTTGCAGCAGCACAACAGCCTGTGATGCAATTCCCTCTCCTCTTCCAGTAAATCCAAGCTTTTCTGTAGTAGTGGCTTTTACATTAATTCTTTCTATATCTGTCTCTAATATTTCAGCAATTCTTTCTTTCATTTGATCTATGTATGGCGCCATTTTTGGCTTTTGCGCAATAATGGTGCAATCGGCATTAACAAGCTCGTACCCTCTCTTTTTCACCAGTTCCCAAACAAGTTCAAGTAATTTTGCTGAATCAGCATCTTTAAAGGCAGGATCTGTGTCAGGAAAATGCTTGCCAATGTCTCCTTCACCAATAGCCCCTAGACAGGCATCCGTAATCGTATGCAGCAGAACATCAGCATCTGAATGACCTGCCAAGCCCTTTTCATGCGGAATGTGAATACCGCCAATAATCATGGGGCGTCCTTCTGTTAATTGATGTACATCAAAGCCTTGTCCAATTCGAAACATTTTTTAGTCCCCTTTTTGTTTAATCTGTTCTTTTCTTTTACACATAATAGCCTCCGCAAAATATAAATCCTCCGGAGTGGTTAATTTTATATTGTCATAGTTTCCTTCCACGATAACCACCTTATGACCAAGCCGCTCCACTAAACTGGAATCGTCTGTGCCAAGATAGGAATCTCTTTCAGCCTTCTGGTAGGCATCAAGCAAGAGAGAAAAACGAAAAGCCTGTGGGGTTTGCACAGCCCACAAGCTTGAACGCTCAACTGTTTCGGCAACCATATTCCCTTCAGCCCTTTTTACTGTATCCTTAACCGGAACGGCCAATATGGCAGCTCCGGTTTCATCAGCAGCATCTGTAAGAGAATGAATTTGTCCTTGGTCAACAAAAGGGCGGGCAGCATCATGAACTAGAATAACCCCTTGCGGCTTTACACATTTCAGCGCATTGAAAATGCTGTATTGTCTTTCCGTTCCCCCGTATATCAAGGCCTGGACTTTCCGGATATGATATTGGCTGATTAATTTCTTCACCTCAGCTTCATCATCCGGATTAATGGCAAGGTAAATTCCCTGGCACTCATCATCTGTTTCAAAGATATTTAATGTATGAATAAAAACAGGTATATGATTCATTTCAAGTAAAATCTTGTTTTTTCCGGCGCCCATCCTTTTCCCCTGTCCGGCAGCCGGTAAAATGACTTGATAAGCCATAGATACAAACTCCAATCTCCTTAAAGCAGCTTACAATGCTTTTTCTAATAGTTTTGGCTTGGCAAAAATCATGCGGCCTGCAGATGTCTGCAGAACACTGGTTACAAGCACATCAATATTTTTGCCAATATAATCCCGGCCATCCTCAACTACAATCATTGTACCATCATCAAGATAGGCGATGCCTTGATTTTGTTCCTTCCCATCCTTGATTACTTGGACCTTCATCTCTTCTCCAGGAAGGACCACTGGTTTCACTGCGTTAGCCAGGTCATTAATATTTAGAACAGATACACCTTGAAACTCACAAACTTTGTTTAAATTAAAGTCATTGGTTACTACCATGCCGCCGGTTATTTTCGCCAGCTTGACAAGCTTGCTGTCAACTTCTTGGATTTCTTCAAAATCCCCTTCATAGATTTCTACCTTTACCGATAGTTCCTTTTGGATTCTGTTTAAAATATCTAAACCTCTTCGTCCTCTATTTCTTTTGAGAACATCTGAGGAATCAGCAATATGCTGCAGTTCCTCTAAGACAAACTGCGGAATCACGATTGTTCCTTCCAGAAAGCCCGTTTGGCAAATGTCAGCAATTCTTCCATCGATAATGACGCTTGTATCGAGTATTTTTAAATCATTTTTTGGAGGAATCTCCATTTCTTCTTCATTTGTTTTTTTCTTTTTATTTGAAAATAACGATAACAGCTCATCTCTCTTTTTAAACCCGACCTGAAATCCTAAATAGCCAAATAACAGGGTTAATACGATTGGCGCTACAGTGTTCAGGATAGGGACTTCGATGGCATTGAGCGCATAGCCGACTAGAAAAGCGATAATTAAACCAAATGCTAATCCTACACTTCCAAAGATAATATCGGTGATTGGGATTTTAACCAGGGACTCCTCCACCCATTTTACAAAATTGACAACATGGTCAACTGCCCAAAAAGAAATAAGATAAAAAATAATAGCACCTAAAAGAGCGGACATGTAAGGATTATTAAGAAGTTTCACATCATCCATAGATATTAGCCTTAATAAATCAGGAATTAAAAAGATCCCAAGCGTGACTCCAATGATAATGAAGCATGCTTGAACAATACGTTTTAACATTCCTTCACCTCCTTTTATTCATTATAAACAGTTTTTTCAAATTGAAACCTAATGAACCTTTAATTTCCATAAAACATCCATTATATCAGCATAACTCAACTACAGCCTTAGGTTAGCACCATCGTTTATAGACTGTCAAATAAATTCCTTATTTTAGCATATCCTGTTTTATAGTTCAATAATCTCTCAGAGTCTGCGGTCGGTAAAAAGCTGCTTTTTGATTAGATCCAGACCGTCCTTAATCTTCTTGGCCCTAACCTCGCCAATTCCCTCTACTTCATCCAGCGCTTCAACTGAACCTGCCAAAATTGCCGGGAGGTCGCCAAATTTGCCAATAAGGTTTTCAATAATAATAACAGGAAGCCGCGGGATCTTCGACAGCATCCGATATCCTTTTGGACACCTGTACTCATCCATATGAACATAGCCGCTGTAGCCCAACAGCTTTAAAATAACATTGTCGTCCAGCATTTTCCCGATAGATAATTCTTGAAGGCGCTCAAAAGTCCCCTTTGCATCCACCTCATTATCGCTGGCATAATCCTTAATAATCAATTCAACCTCACGCTCTATATCCAATAGAAGCTCATTCATCTGCAAACGGATAAGCCGGCCTTCGACTCCTAATTCGCTTAAATGGGCAAGAAGCTCATTCTTTATTCTCAGCACCATTTCCACGCTGTGAAAGACATTGACGATATCACAATAAGTGACAATCTCCTCAAACTCAAGGATGCTTAAATTTGTAATGCTCTCCTCCAAAACAATCTTGTATTTTTCCAGCGTCTGCAAAGCGACATTCGCTTTTGTCAGTATGACAGCGATGTCCCTTAGCGCATAGCGAGAGTGCCCCTTATACAGGGTAATCACATTTCGCCTCTGAGAGATGGCTATCACCAGCGAACCGGTTTGCTTTGCCGTTCTTTCTGCTGTCCTGTGTCTCATTCCTGTCTCACTTGAAGGAATAGAGGGATCTGGAGCCAGCTGAGCATTTGCAATAACAATTTCGTTTCCTTCCTCGTTTAAAATGATGGCCCCATCCATTTTCGCTAACTCGTATAAATAGCTTGGTGTAAACGGTGCATTAATCTGAAAGCCTCCGTCCACGATCTGTAACATTTTATCATTGCTTCCAAGTACAATTAGGCCGCCTGTTTTGGCACGCAGGACATTATCGATTCCCTCTCTGATTGGCGTGCCCGGAGCCATAAATTGAAGAATTTCACTCATTGATTTTTCACCAAGCTTTTTATTTTCCATGCTTTATCCTCCTAATGCCGCTTTTAATGCTTCATTAACAGAACTAACTCCAACAAGTTCAATTCCCTTTGGTGCATGCCAGCCTCCTAAATTATTAGCCGGCAGGATAACTCTCTCAAAGCCAAGCTTAGCTGCCTCCTGAATACGCTGTTCAATTCTGGATACTCTTCTGATCTCGCCTGTCAAACCAACCTCACCGATCACACAGTCCGTTGGCCTAGTCGGCTTATCTCGAAAGCTTGAAGCAATACTGATAGCGATCGCTAAATCTATGGCAGGTTCATCAAGCTTTACTCCTCCCGCAACTTTTAAATAGGCATCCTGATTCTGCAAGAGCATCCCTGCCCGTTTCTCCAGGACCGCCATCAAGAGCGGCACACGATTGTGATCTACCCCTGTTGCCATTCTTCTTGGGTTTCCAAAGCTCGATGGGGAAATAAGCGCTTGAATTTCGACAAGCACTGGACGTGTTCCTTCCATTGAGGCAACCACTGTAGAACCTGCTGCTCCCTGTGATCTTTCTTCAAGGAAAATTTCTGACGGGTTTTTTACCTCTTCAAGCCCAAACTCCTTCATTTCAAAAATACCCATTTCATTGGTAGAGCCAAATCTATTTTTTACTGCTCTTAAAATTCGATAGGTATGGTGGCGCTCTCCTTCAAAATATAATACTGTATCCACCATATGCTCTAATAATCTAGGCCCCGCAATAGAGCCCTCCTTTGTAACATGCCCAACAATAAAAATAGCAATGCCTTTTGTTTTTCCTATTCTCATAAGCTCTGCCGTACATTCCCTTACCTGTGAGACACTGCCGGGGGCTGAAGTGACTTCAGGGTGGAATATAGTTTGAATGGAGTCGACAATGACAAATTCAGGGCTTGTGCTGTCAATTGTCCTGCTAATCTCTTCCAGGCTGGTTTCGGAGTAAACAAACAAGTTTTCTGAAGAAATGCCCAGACGGTCAGCCCTTAATTTTGTTTGCCGCATGGACTCTTCACCAGATATGTATAAAACAGAATGGCTTTTTTTCGCCAATTGCGAAGATACCTGCAGCAGCAGGGTCGACTTTCCAATACCCGGGTCACCGCCAATCAGCACTAAAGACCCTTTGACAACTCCTCCGCCTAGCACACGGTTTAGTTCAGCTAAATCGGTATATATCCGCGGTTCTGTTACTGTCTCAATAGAGGTAATAGGAGTGGCCTTAGCAAGGACAGCTGTCCCTTCAGAATGAGCAAATGCTCCTCTGCGTGAGACAGAAGTCTTTTCGACCTCTTCAACCATTTTATTCCATTGTCCACACCCTGGACATTTCCCCATCCATTTAGGAGATTCATATCCGCATTCCTGACATATAAACTTAGTTTTTCTTTTTGCCATTCTATTTCCTCTTCCTGTCCTTCGTTTGTCATCTAATAGGCAAAATAATGTTAAAAGAAGGTACACGCGCTCTCACATGTACCTTCTTAATCTTTTCAATTCTTGATGAAATTACTTTTGCAAGGTTTCAGCCAGATTTTCCTTTTTGGCTTCCACAACAAAGTCCCCATCACGAAAATCAACAACTACATTTTGCCCCCGTGCAATTGTTCCTTTTAAAAGCTCCTCAGATAAACGATCCTCAATATGCTTTTGAATGGCTCTGCGCAAAGGCCTTGCTCCGTATTCCGGATCATAGCCTTCTGCGGAAATCTTTTCCTTTGCAGCTTCTGTAATATCTAAAATGATATCTTGTTCTTTTAGTCTTGATATTAACTCATTGGACATAAGTGTAACGATGTTCTGTAAATGCTGCTTTTCTAATGCGTGGAAGACAATAATTTCATCAATACGGTTAAGGAATTCTGGACGGAATGCCTTTTTAAGCTCTTCCATCACTTTTCCTTTCATGTCCTTGTATTCAAATTCACCATCCTGAATATTAAATCCAACATATTTATTTCTTCTAAGAGCCTCAGCACCAACGTTTGAAGTCATAATGAGCACGGTATTGCGGAAATCAACAGTTCTCCCTTTAGAATCTGTTAAACGTCCATCCTCAAGCACTTGCAGAAGGATATTAAATACATCTGGATGGGCCTTTTCAATTTCATCTAAAAGGACAACGGAATACGGCTTTCTGCGTACTTTTTCTGTTAATTGGCCGCCTTCCTCATAGCCGACATATCCTGGAGGGGAGCCAACAAGCCTTGAGGTTGAATGCTTCTCCATATACTCTGACATGTCAATGCGGATCATTGCATCCTCATCGCCGAACATGGCTTCTGCTAATGCACGGGCAAGCTCTGTTTTACCAACACCAGTAGGTCCAAGGAAAATAAAGGAGCCAATTGGGCGCTTAGGATCCTTTAGACCTGCACGTGCACGCCGTACTGCCTTAGAAATGGCTTTGACAGCCTCTTCTTGCCCAATTACTCTGGAGTGTAAAACCTCTTCCAATTTTAAGAGCTTCTGTGTTTCTGTTTCTGCCAGTTTTGAAACTGGGATACCCGTCCAGCTGGATACGACACTGGCAATATCATCAACAGTTACTTCACTGTTTTCTTTACCTTGCTTTTCTTTCCAGGATTTCTTTGTCTCCTCAAGCTGTTCGCGAAGACGCTGTTCATTATCACGGAGTGAAGCAGCCTTTTCAAACTCCTGGCTTTGCACCGCAGCATCCTTTTCTTTTCTTACATCCTCCAGCTTGATCTCTAATTCTTTTAAATTTGGAGGTGTCGTATAGGAACGCAAGCGCACCTTTGATCCTGCTTCATCAATCAGGTCAATCGCTTTATCTGGAAGGAAACGGTCTGAGATATAACGGTCAGATAATTTCACAGCCGCATCGATTGCCTCATCCGTTATTGTCACTCGGTGATGAGCTTCATAGCGGTCTCTTAATCCCTCTAAAATTTGAATCGATTCCTCCGCTGTCGGTTCATCAACCATAATAGGCTGGAAGCGTCTCTCAAGTGCTGCATCTTTTTCAATATATTTTCGGTATTCATCAAGAGTAGTAGCCCCGATACATTGAAGTTCTCCACGGGCAAGGGACGGCTTTAAGATATTTGATGCGTCAATTGCACCCTCTGCACCGCCGGCACCAATTAATGTATGCAGTTCGTCAATGAATAAAATGATATTGCCAGCCTGACGGATTTCGTCCATTACCTTCTTCAGACGGTCTTCAAATTCGCCGCGATATTTCGTACCAGCAACTACTGTACCCATATCAAGCGTCATCACCCGCTTATCGCGAAGAGTCTCTGGAACTTCATTGTTAATAATCTGCTGGGCAAGACCTTCGGCAATAGCTGTTTTACCGACACCCGGCTCTCCGATTAAAACAGGATTATTTTTTGTCCGGCGGCTAAGCACCTCAATCACACGCTGAATTTCCTTAGCCCTGCCAATAACCGGATCAAGACTTCCCTCTCTGGCGATAGCTGTTAAATCTCGTGCAAGTCCATCAAGGGTAGGGGTGTTTGCATTCGCAGACGAACCTCCCTGATGGCCCCCTGCTTCATTGCTTCCTAAAAGCTGAAGTACTTGCTGACGTGCTTTATTTAGGCTTACTCCAAGGTTGTTAAGCACACGTGCTGCAACGCCCTCTCCTTCTCGGATAAGACCCAATAGGATATGCTCGGTGCCTACATAGGAGTGGCCTAATTTTCTTGCTTCATCCATCGAAAGTTCAATGACCTTTTTTGCCCTTGGCGTATAATGAGGAGTCTGAGAAGCATCCTGGCCTCTGCCAATCAGATTTTCCACTTCTTTTTGAATCTTGTCAGAGCCAAGGCCCAGAGCATAGAGAGCTTTTGCTGCAATGCCTTCTCCTTCTCGCACAAGACCTAATAAGATGTGTTCTGTCCCAATGTTATTATGTCCCAGGCGAACTGCTTCTTCCTGTGCTAATGCTAAAACCTTTTGAGCTCTTTCAGTAAAACGACCGAACATCATAATCTCATCCTCCTATCTCTTTATCCTCCATTTTCAATCTTTCCCTTATTAACGTAGCCCGGCGAATATCACGTTCGTATGGACGCAAAGGACCGCCGGCATACTGCTGCAGAAATCCTGGCTGAGTTAAGATCATTAATTCATTTAAGATGTTCTTAGAAACATTTTTAATATAATTCATATCAATACCAAGCCGAACATCCGAAAGGCATCTTGCAGCCTCTTTAGATTCAATGATCCGGCAGTTGGATAATACCCCATAAGAACGGAAGACTCTGTCTTCTAATTGTATGTTGGAAGTTTTCGCTAATGCTTCCCTTGCAGATCTTTCTTGTGAAATTAGCTGACTGACAACACTTTTTAAATCTTCCACAATATCTTTTTCAGATTTGCCTAAGGTAATCTGATTGGAAACTTGAAAGATATTACCTAAAGCTTCGCTGCCTTCCCCGTAAATTCCTCTAACAACTAATCCAAGCTGGTTAATAGCAGGAATAATGCGATTCATTTGCTGGGTCAGAACAAGGCCAGGAAGATGAACCATGACGGAAGCTCTTAATCCAGTGCCAACATTGGTTGGGCAGCTGGTCAAATAGCCAGTATGCTCGTCATAGGCATAATCTACTTTCTCCTCCAGCCAGTCATCTATATAATTGGCCATTTCCAGTGCTTCTGTTAGCTGAAAGCCCGGAAATAAGCATTGAATCCGAATATGATCCTCTTCATTGATCATAATGCTCAATTCCTCATTTTCGGAAAGAACACATGCCCCATAAGAAGAATTTTCCGCCAGCTGCGGACTAATTAAATGTTTTTCCATCAAAACCCTTTTTTGCAGCGGCTGTAATTGATCCATTAATAGAAGCTCTAATCTTCCAAGGTTAGGAAAAGAGGCATTCTTCACTCTTTCCTGAATGGTCTCAATAACGGATTGAGCTTCTTCGTTTGTAAACAATGTCGGGAACCTATATTGCTTTATATTTCTGGCCAGCCGAATTCTCGAGCTTAAAATAATATCAGAATCTGGGCCATCTGCACTCATCCAGGAGCTGATAGCAGACCTGAGGAAACGTTCAAGCGACAAGCTACATTCCCCCTTCGTTCAATTGGCCTTCCAGCCTTCTTATTTCATCTCTAACTTCGGCGGCTTTTTCAAATTCCTCTAGAGTGATGAGCTCCTTTAAGTTTTGTTTAAGCTCTTCAATATTTTTCTTAATATGCATGCTTCCGCCGATTCGTTCTGGTATTTTCCCATTATGCACGGAATTACCGCTATGAAGTCTTCTTAATATTGGTGTCAGCTGCTCTTCGAAAGTTTTATAGCAATTAGCGCATCCAAACCTGCCCACTTTAATGAATTGCTGAAATGTCATCGAGCATTGATCACACTGTAAAGTCTCTTCCTGATGAAAAGGATCTTCTTTTGCTTTATTATGAAAAGCCGGCTCCATATTTAGCAGTCCAGCCAACAAGTTGTTAATGGAATATCCTGATGCCCCGCTTAGCATGAACATATCGCCCTTTTCCTGAGCGCACTTTTCGCACAAATGGTACTCGGCCTTCTCTCCATTTAAAATTTTAGTAAAATGAAGAGTCGCGGGTCTTTGATTGCACTCTTGGCATATCATAATTTCACCTCTCCGCCATAAGCTGCTATTTATATTTTAAGGTTGTCAGCATAGCCTTTAGCATCCGTGCCCGGAGTTCATCACGGTATGGGAGTTCAATATACAGTACTGACCGGTCAATAACGCTTAACATAATCTTCGCTTCTCTGTCTGTAATAACTCCTTCTTCGACCAGCCGAAAAATAACATCCTCTGCACTGCCCTGGGCTATGCGACTTTTAATTAAGCTTAATAATTGGTCGACTAAATGAGCATCATCGCGGGTTCTTACCTTCATAATACGAATGTATCCGCCTCCGCCTCGTTTGCTCTCCACGGTATATCCCTTCTCGATGGTAAAACGCGTGTTGATCACATAATTAATTTGCGAAGGGACACATTGGAATTTATCGGCAATCTCGCTTCTCTTTATCTCAACGATTTCCTGCTCACTCATTTCTAATACCTTTTTTAAGTAACTTTCTATGATATCTGAGATATTTCTCACCATTCCCTCCCCCTCTGACTTTGACTATATTTGACTTTAATTATACATAACTCCAATTTTTCTTGCAACGAACAGCCATTACTAATTTTCCCTCTTTTTTAACTTCCCAAACCCGTTTTATGCAATTCGGTAAATGTATTATTTTTTTGATATGGGGCACGTTTAGAAAATTTTTGATGGGTTTCATGTACCATGGACAATTTAGCAGGGTTTTTTAATTAGTGGTGTCCATAAGGCGGGCCTTATTCGACGGTTTGTGGGTGGTTTTTATTGGGTGAAGTCCGTGGGGCCGGCCTTATTGGATAGTTTGTGGGTAGATTTATTGAGTGATGTCCATGAGAACGCTTCTAATAGACAATGCGCACTGTTTTTGTGGGAGAGGTGTCCATGAGACCACTGCTAATGGACACCACGGAGAGATTTCCCTCTGATAATGTCCATGAGGAAGCCTCTCATAGATGCCTTCCCCAGTTTTCAGCATGTTTGTGTCCGATAGCGCTTAACAATTGATCGTAAATAAACACAAAAAAAGAACATCTTTTCAGATGTCCTTTCATTTTGCTTGGCAGCGTCCTACTCTCACAAGGGGACAGCCCCTAACTACCATTGGCGCTGAGAAGCTTAACTTCCGTGTTCGGGATGGGAACGGGTGTGACCTTCTCGCTATCGCCACCAAGCCATATACAATTGAGGTTCATTCCCTCAAAACTAGATAATGGAAAGAAGAATATGAGTAATCTATTTGGTTAAGTCCTCGATCGATTAGTATCTGTCAGCTCCACGTGTCGCCACGCTTCCACCTCAGACCTATCAACCTG
>NZ_JBXAFB010000018.1:0-65549 GCF_058792595.1 Cytobacillus sp. MT66 | reverse complement strand
TTCTCCATTTGGAATAAAAGGTAATGTAAAATAATTACAAATATTCAAATTAATAACAGCTGTGCAACGCTAGTGGGACTGACCCCCGATGCGTTAATTAGGTAAAGTCTTTGAATTTTTCTTGTACTAAGGGCATGGAGGAGGGGACGGATATGGTTTCCATTTCCGGGTATTTTAGTGCTGTGAGCTTGTTGCCAAAGACGGCCCCTGTATCGATATTGTAGGTGTTATTGATGATTCTTGGCTCTTTTACCGGTGTATGACCGTAGACAATGGAAGCTTTTCCTCTGTAATGCTTTGCCCAATCGCGTCTGACGGGAGAACCGTCAGGATGTTTTTCTCCTGTTATATCTCCATAAAGGACAAATGTTTTCACTTTGGATGAGTTTTTCCCAATGTATTCTTCAGAAATCCCTGCATGGGCAATGACAAGTTTTCCTGCGTCTAAGACTAGGTAGAGCGGGGCAGATTCGTACAGCTCTTTAAACTTGCTGGCTATAATCTGCTGTTCCTTTTTCGAAAGTTTTTCATATTCTGCTACGGTTGTCTCCAGGCCGTGTGAGATCTGGACCCTATTTCCAAGAAAAAACCTGTACAGTTTATTGCAGTGATTACCCGGCACGTAGTAGGCAAGATCATTTTTGATCAGCTTAGAGACGATTTCAATCACCATTAATGACTTTGGCCCGCGATCCGTTAGATCCCCAACAAATGCAAGCTTTCGTCCTTCTTTATGTAACGGCACTCCTTTTGTTTCCCATTCATATCCCAGCTTTTGAGTAAGCTCCTTAAACTCCTGAAAACAGCCGTGTATATCTCCAATGATATCTAATCTCATATTTAACTCCTTTTTACCGTTATCCTATCTGATTTTTGTATACTTTATCCCTGCTAGAGAATCCGTTTGCTAATGATATTATCTGGGTAAAGAGGGAAAAGTATCAAAAAGGCTGTTAAAAAAATGCTCCTGTTAAAAGTATTTATCATTTATGTAAATCATGCGACAAAAAAGTGAAGATTTGTTAGTATAGTGTGGTGCTTGATGTTTGAGGCATATATTTTAATTTCAAAGAGACTAAAATAGAGCTGAGAATCCAGCAAAAACGCTGCATAATTTTTCTTGAAAGGAGGAGAATTGTTTGGAAAACACTTTAGAGGAAACATCAGCTAGCCATATTGATGCCGATTTATTAATCGATTCTTTAAAAAATGAAGATATAGAAAGATTTCGTGATGAATTCCTGAAACTGCATCCTTATGATCAGGCTTCATTTTTTAAGGAATTAGATGAGGGGAATAGAAAAATGGTCTATTACTTCCTTTCTCCGGAGGAAATGGCCACTCTTTTCGAAAGCCTGGAAATGGATGATGACCTTTACAAGCTAGTACTGGCGGAAATGAATCCTAATTTTGCAGCTGATATGATATCAAGAATGTATGTCGATGACGCTGTCGATTTATTAAACACCCTTGATAAAAATCAGGTAGTCAGCTATTTGACAATCATGGATCAACAAGCGGCAAAAGAAATAAAGGACCTGCTTCATTACGAAGAGTATACAGCTGGAAGTATCATGACTACGGATTTTGTCTCCATTTCGGCTAACCAGACTGTCCGTTCAGCCATGTATATTTTAAAAAGTCAAGCGCCGACTGCAGAGACGATTTACTATATCTATGTTCTTGATGAGGACAAAAGGCTGATTGGGGTTGTTTCCTTAAGGGACCTAATTGTCAGTGATGACGATACGATGATTTCGGAAATCACCAATGACCGGATTGTTTCTGTACCTGTAGGAGAAGACCAGGAAGAAGTGGCCCGAAAAATTAAAGACTATAATTTTCTTGCCCTTCCCGTTGTCGATTTTCAAAATCATTTGCTTGGGATTATCACAGTTGATGACGTCATGGATGTCATGGATGAAGAAGCATCTGATGACTATTCAAAGCTTGCAGGGATCTCAGATTTAGATTCTGTTGACCGCAGTCCTTTTTCCGCGGCAAAAAAGCGGCTGCCATGGCTGATCATCTTATTATTCTTAGGAATGCTGACAGCTAGTCTTATAGGACGCTTTGAAGATACCTTAAACAAAGTGGCCATTTTGGCCGTTTTTATTCCCTTAATTGCCGGTATGGCCGGAAATACGGGAACACAAGCGCTGGCTGTTGCTGTCAGGGGGATTGCCACAGGGGATCTGGAAAAGGAAAGCAAGCCGAAGCTTATTTTACGTGAGGCTGGCACAGGATTAATAACAGGCTCTATTTGCGGGGTCCTTGTTTCAATCATTGTATATATTTGGCAGGGTAATCTCTACCTCGGCATCCTTGTCGGATTTTCCATCCTTTTTACATTGATTGTTGCGACGCTTGCCGGAGCATTAATTCCGCTGATTATGCACAAATTTAAAATAGACCCAGCTGTGGCTTCAGGTCCATTTATCACAACGATAAATGATCTAATCAGTATCTTAATTTATTTTGGCATGGCCACCGTGTTTATGGCCTATTTAATCTAAAAAGCTTTATTTAAATAGTTCTTTTTAAAGGAGGGATTGGATGGAGGAACATGGTGTTTCAGTTGCTTCACTAGTCATTGTTATCATGGTTGCGTTTTTGACGCCAATCTTATTGCATAGATTTAAATTAAATTTCATTCCTGTTGTTGTAGCGGAAATTTTGATGGGTCTAATAATCGGGAAAAGCGGCTTTGATCTCGTTCATCCAGATATGTGGCTGGAGACTCTTTCTACATTAGGCTTTATCTTTTTAATGTTTTTAAGCGGCTTGGAAATTGATTTTACCGCTTTTTCAGGCAATAAGAAACGCGAAAAATTGCCCAATGGCAAATTAGAACCGAATTCATTTTTAATTTCAACCATCATTTTCATAGGGATTTTTCTTCTATCATTAGGTTTATCTTACTTATTCGTTTTAGCTGGATTTATTGATAATGTCTTTCTCATGACATTAATAATTTCAACTATCTCGTTAGGTGTTGTTGTGCCTACCTTAAAGGAAGCTCATCTAATGAAAACAGGCATCGGCCAGATTATATTGCTGATCGCTGTTATTGCCGATCTGGCCACGATGATTCTGCTTGCTGTCTTTGTCTCCATGTATGATGGGGGACAGGGAAGTGTCTGGCTGCTGTTAGTCTTATTTGGAGCGGGAGTATTGCTGTACTTCCTGGGCCGGCTATTTAAAGGGCGCAATTTTATTGAGGCTATGTCGACAGGAACTGTTCAAATTGGCACAAGAGCTGTTTTTACTCTTATTATCTTCCTTGTTGCTCTATCGGAAACAGTAGGAGCGGAAAATATTCTTGGTGCATTTCTAGCCGGGGTTCTCGTGTCGCTGCTTGCGCCGAACCAAGATTTAGTCCATAAACTTGATTCCTTTGGCTACGGGTTTTTAATACCGATTTTTTTCGTCATGGTTGGTGTAGATTTAAATATTTGGTCATTGTTAAGCGATAAAAAATTGCTGATGCTCATTCCGCTATTGCTGATTGCTTTGCTGATATCAAAGCTGCTGCCTGTTTATCTGCTGAAACGATGGTATGACATGAAGACTGTGATGGCATCTGGATTTTTATTAACATCAACGCTGTCTCTGGTTATCGCCTCAGCCACCATTGGAGAAAGAATTGGCGTGATTACTTCTGAAATGGGAGGGACGCTTATTCTTGTTGCAGTTATTACAAGTATTTTTACGCCGATTGTTTTTAAAAAGCTTTTCCCGAAAGAGACGGGCAAAGAAAGAAAACTCAAGGTTGCTTTTATTGGTGCAAACCAGCTGACACTGCCTGTTTCTAGAGAACTTGAATCACATTTGTATGAACCGGTGCTATATCATAAGAAGCATGAGAAATCTGATAAAAATATTTCCGATTCTTTATTTGAAATAGTTGAAATTGAAGATTTTTCTCTGGAATCACTTCAGCAAACTGAAAGCTTTGAAGCAGATATTGTCATTATTACAACTGGTGATGAGGAATTGAATGCAACCCTTGCCATTGCCTATAAAGAAGCGAACATTGATCGCGTGATCTGCCGCCTTGAAAGCCCAGACTTGCAGGAAAGCATGAAGGAACACGATATTGAAGTGTTCTCTGTACTGCTTTCTCAGAAAACACTGCTTCTTGCATTGATTGAGTCACCAAGTGTTGTTGACATTTTAACGAATCAGGAGACAACTCTTTATGAAATTATCCTGAAAAACAACGAATTTGAAGGTATGACGCTAAGGGAGTTTCCATTTACCGGAGATGTTATCTTTGTAAGGATTATCAGAGGACATGATTCCCTTGTTCCACATGGAGAGACAGAACTTCAGCTGAATGACCGCTTGATTGTCACTGGATCTAAAGAATATGTGGATGAATTAAAAAGAGAGCTTGAATTCTGTGATTGGTGCTAAAAGAATGGAGCCTAACCTGTACGAAAGTGCAGTTTGGCTCTTTTCTTTTCTTTTAATATTGTTTATAGTAGAATTAGCACTAGGTACTAATAACTTGTAATAAATTATCCGGGAGGAAAATAATAATGCTTTCTTTAAATGGAAAAACATATGTAGTAATGGGCGTGGCAAATAAAAGAAGTATCGCTTGGGGAATTGCCCGTTCTTTGCATCAGGCAGGCGCAAGTCTAATTTTCACCTATGCAGGAGAGCGTCTGGAAAAGAGCGTGCGCGAATTAGTTGAAACACTAGATGGCGAAGGGGCAAAATCTCCTGTTCTTCCATGTGACGTAACAAGCGATGAAGATGTTGCAAGATGCTTCGCGCAAATTAAAGAACATGCTGGTACGATTCATGGAGTAGCACACTGTATAGCATTTGCTAATAAGGAAGAGCTGCAGGGTGATTATTTGAACGTAACTAGAGACGGATTTTTGCTTGCTCATAATATAAGCGCTTATTCTTTAACAGCTGTTGCTAAAGAAGCTAAGGACTTAATGACAGAAGGCGGCAGCATTGTAACAATGACATATCTAGGCGGAGAGCGCGCAATTAAGAATTACAATGTGATGGGTGTGGCCAAGGCTTCTCTCGATGCAAGTGTGAGATATTTAGCCAATGACCTTGGCAAACATGGCATTCGCGTGAATTCTATTTCAGCTGGACCAATCCGCACACTTTCAGCCAAGGGAATTAGTGAATTCAATACCATACTTAAAGAAATTGAAGAGCGTGCACCGCTGCGCAGAACAACTACTCCAGAAGAAGTCGGTGACACGGCTGTCTTCCTATTCAGTGATATGTCCCGCGGGATCACAGGTGAAAACATCCATTGTGATTCTGGATTTCATATTGTCTAATAAGAAAATGAAGAGAAACCTGCTTCCAATACGGAATGCAGGTTTCTTTTTGTATGTAAGGCCATTCATTTTTCATGTCTTTTGTAAACGAATGCCTATATTTTGCATACATATAGGGTGAAGCCATATGTACGCGGAGGTGAAGGTCATGCTTAAAAAGAAAGCTAAGGAGCCGCTCCTTTATATCCAGCAGCCTAGTATCCAATTTCCAGAAGCAAAAATGCAAGAGCTATATTCTAGTCCAAGAAAAGTGAAAGAGAACCAGCAGCCTGATTTAGAAGAAAAGTTGAAAAATAACGATAAGGATCAGGCGGAAAAAGAAAACAAGAATGAAGAAGCGGCTATTGAGCAAGGGACAGAGGTGAAGAATGAAAACACAATGGAAGCATTGACAGATGTACAAGAATCCATTCAAGCATATGAAGAACAAAGAGCAGAAGCTGATTCTGGCTCTGCATTTACGCCAATTAAACGCCAAGCTGGGGTTCAGTCCTTTAATAGAGTAAAAAGGTTCAGGGAAATGAATACTCTTGAACGTTTAGACTATTTAGAGAATTTCCCGAAGCAGCTTCCGCCAGTTCCTTGTGTGTTTGAATTGGAGGAAACATCGTTTAGGGGGATTCTTATTGGCAGAACAGAAGAAATGATTGAAATTAAACAATTAAACGGAAAAATACAAAGCATTCCAATGGCTGAGTTAAAAGGTGTAAAAATGACTGGGTTAAGGGGATAGAATGAAAAGAAAATAGCCAGCCGATTTTCGACTGGCTTCTTTCTTATTAATTAGTCACAAACATCTAGGTTAACGTCTGCAATACACTGTACAGCACAGAAGCAGCTTAGGTCAACTGTGATGCAATCGTTTGTACTGCGGAAAAAGTCAACGTTGCAAACAGCATTTAAGTCAATCATACCATCTTTTACAAGGTTGACAGGCTTAACTTTTTGCATCATCATCTGGTTTTGGTTTTGCTGGTTTTCTTTATCCTTGCCTTCCATTTCGATTGGCTCTAGGACGCGAAGAACTGCACAGCAGTTGTCAAATACTTCCTCTACACGGAAGAAGATAGATACACATGATTGATTCTTTTTGTCCTTTCCTGGCTGCTGCATATTACCATTGCTAGTCATAAAAGCATGGAATGGCTTGCCGTCCGCAGATTTTAGAACGATAACGCGAGTATCTGGAGCACCATTTCTTCTTCTATTTGTTGGTGAAATGGCACCTAGCGGCTCTAAAAAGCAGTTAGATGGGCATTCGCAAGTTTCTTCAGCATTATCTTGAATGTCTTTTATCGCACGGACAACTTCACATACGCAATTCTCGTGTTTGAAGTGGTCTTTTTTTCCACAACCCATTTTGATTTCCTCCTTATTTAATCTTGTGATACTACACTAATAACATATTGCTGAAGTGCCTTTTGGGTTACGGACAAACGCCTTGTTTTGCATAAAAATAGGCTGATTTTTTCTAATTGGAGGAATGAATATGGAATTTTCCTTATTTGAGCTTGCTGTTCTGGCATTAGCAAGCTTTCGTCTCACAAGGTTACTCGTCTATGATAAAATTACAGAATTTATTAGAAGGCCGTTTTTTGATGAAGTGAAGGAATTGGATAGTGATGGAGAATCGGAAATATACTTAATTCCCAAAAATGGGGTGCTTGGAAAAACATTTGGTGAGCTCCTTAGCTGCTATTGGTGTACAGGTATGTGGAGCTCGCTGTTTTTATATTTATTATATTTCTTTTATCCGGCATTTGGGATTTCCATTATCTTTGTTTTAGCCATTGCCGGGCTCGCAGCGATTATTGAAACCATTCTTCAGAGATTTATTAATGAATAAAAAATAATAGGCTGATGATTAAGCAAGTAAACCGCTCGTCACATACATTATATGAAGAAATGTTCAAGAAGGGAGGCCAGAATAATGAATAAGTACTCCCAGCAAATGAAATCACAGGCCAATCAGACGACAAAAAAGAAAAAAGGTTGCGGGTGCGGTAAAAAGAAAAAAAAGACCCAATCAACTTATAATCAATCTTTTAGCCGATAATTTCGGCTATTTTTTTTTGGAGAAATACACTATTGACGATCGTTAAGCCAATACTTGGCAAAGGGTATTCATTCATAAATTTACTTTTTTTCGAAGACAATATACATATGTTGGAGCAGTGAGGAAAGATGATCTTTTTTATAGGAAGTGATTAGTTTGAGGTTTGTCCGATTTTCAGCGATATTAATTTGCACGGGATTATTATTCGGCTGCGGTACAAAAGGCGATGACACTAAGAAAAGTGAGCTCGCGTTGATAAAAACGACGAATCCGAGCCCCTCCGTACTCGATCATAGAACGGAAAAGAATGTTGATATGGCTGAAGGCATTAAAGAGGAAATCCAAAACTATAAGGAAATTTACGATGCAGCCATCATTAAAGGGGATAAGGATATCCTAGTTGCCTATAAGGTTAAGCATATGTATCGCTTTCAAATGAAGAAAATCGAAAAAGATCTGAAAAAAAAGCTGGAGAAGAAATATCCGGACGAAAAATTTACAATATCCAGCGATTATAAAATTTTTCTCGAAGCTGTACGGCTGCAAGAAAAAATGAAAAACCCTGATTTTTCCCGGAAAGAGGCAAATAAAAAGCTTCAAGATATCATTAAACTTCAACAAGAAATGACATAGAAAGGAGATAAAGGATGTCCAGTAAACAGAAAAAGAAAACGCCTGAACAGCAGAAATATGATATCCTGCAGAAGAAACATGAGACCAAGCGGCCAGTGCTGAAAAATTGCCTGCGAGCCTTTTTAGTTGGCGGAATTATTTGCACCATTGGGCAAGCCATTACTTATTTCTATATTTACTTTTTTAATTTTACTGAACAGACAGCGGGCAATCCAACTGTGGCCACAATGGTGTTTCTTGCCATGCTGCTGACTGGCTTTGGTGTATATGATCATATTGGACAATATGGGGGAGCAGGGAGTGCTGTTCCTGTTACAGGGTTTAGCAATGCTGTTGTGTCCGCGGCCATTGAACACCGTACAGAGGGTCTTGTACTTGGTGTTGGAGGAAACATATTTAAGCTGGCGGGGTCGGTTATTGTGTTTGGAGTCTTTGCGGCCTTTGTTGTGGCATTGATAAAAACCATTCTTATTAATTGGGGGGTTTTGTAATGCTGATGGGAAAACAATCATGGGTATTTCAAAACAAACCTGTTATTGCAGCAACTGGAGTAACAGGGGGCCCTTTTGAGGCAAATGGGAAATTAGCAGCGGACTTTGACATTTTGCATGATGATCTATGGATCGATGAGGATTCATATGAAAAGGCACACCGTGTCCTTATTGAGGAAGCCTGTGAAACCGTCTTGAAAAAAGCAAATCTGCAAGAAGAGGATATTCATTTTTTTATTGCGGGTGATTTAATCAATCAAATTACCCCAACAAGTTTTAGTGCACGAACGAATCAAATCCCTTATTTTGGGATTTTTGGTGCTTGTTCCACGTCTATGGAAGGTCTTGCTCTGGCTTCGTTCATGATTGATCATGGCGGAGCAAAAAATATAATTACGGGTTCTGGCAGTCATAATGCCGCAGCTGAAAGGCAATTCAGATATCCAACGGAATATGGAGGGCAAAAACCGCCAACCGCACAATGGACTGTTACAGGAGCTGGATTTGCTCTTGTGAAAGAAAATGATGGCACAGATGAAAATTGCCCTGTTACAGTATCAGCTACTATCGGTAAGGTTGTTGATATGGGGCTGACTGATCCTTTTAACATGGGAGGGGCAATGGCTCCCGCTGCAACGGATACGATTCTTGCTCATTTTAAGGATTTAAATGTGGATGCTTCCTACTATGATCTAATTGTAACAGGTGATTTGGGTGAAATCGGACGGAATACTTCTTATGAATTATTAACCAATGCCGGTGTAAAAATGGATAAGGAAAAGTATCAGGATTGCGGACTCTTGATTTATAAAGAGGATCAGCCGGTTAACTCCGGTGCAAGCGGTTCAGGCTGTTCGGCAGCTGTCCTATACGGCCATTTGCTCAACCAAATGAAAAAAGGGAAATATAAGAGGATTCTTGTTGTAGCGACAGGCGCCCTTCTTTCCCCAATGTCATTTCAACAGGGCGAATCCATTCCCTGCATAGCTCATGCGGTTTCTATTGAAATGCCATAAATGAGGGTGATGGATAATCCCTTATTCTGTTATGCAGGATTCGGGAGTCAGGAACAGGCACACTAAGGAGGTGATCGGCATGCTGCCTATGTTTTTTTGGGCATTTATCGTTGGAGGAATTATTTGTGTGATTGGTCAATTGCTGTTTGATGTTGGAAAGCTAACTCCCGGACATACGCTTAGTCTGATGGTTGTCATTGGGGCAGTCCTTGATGGATTCGGCCTTTATGAACCATTAATTGATTTTGCAGGAGCAGGAGCAACGATTCCGATAACGAGCTTCGGAAACTCTCTTGTTCACGGTGCCCTTAATGAGGCTGAAAGGCATGGGATTGTTGGGGTTCTGACAGGGATGTTTGAGGTGACTAGCTCTGGGATCTCTGCTGCCATTATATTTGGCTTCCTAGGAGCACTGGTATTCAAGCCCAAGGGATAATCAGTTAAGATTTTAAGTAAGCGAATGTCTAAAAATCGTTTCTATAGGGACTTGCCTATACAAGCTGTACCTCTTTTACATAAGTTAGAAGTGTAATGTAAAAGAGAGGTGATAGGCATGGGTTACGGTTTCGGCGGCTACGGATATGGATATGGCGGCGGATATACTAACAGCTTTACAATAATCGTCGTATTATTTATTTTATTAATTATTGTTGGTGCCAGCTGGAGATAAGAGAAAACAAGGCAATGCCAATGGGCATTGCCTATTTGTTTTATCACCTTTTTCGCCCACGTTCATACAATATTAAAGAATTTATGAAGGGGCGTGTAACTAGAATGGATAATCAATTCTTTAAAAACATTGAAAAGAAAACTGGCGTAAATATGAAGGATGTTTTGGATTTGGCCAACTCCTTGCAGAACGCAAACTTCAAGGACGAAAAGACAGTCAGAGGGGTCATCCGCAGAGTATCTCAAATAGCCAATAAACCAGTATCAAAATCGATGGAAGACCAAATCGTCAACTCTATCATTAAAGACGGCAAATCCCTAGACTTTGGTACCATCTCCCAAATGCTAAATAAAAAATAAACCAAAGTGGTTAGCCTCCCCGCCGGGGGCCTGACCCCGCCGCTTTAAAGCGTTACTTTGCTGGGGGCCTGACCCCCACCGCTTTAAAGCGGTTATGTGATTGGCTTGAGGAAGCGGGAGGGGTTGGCTTTTTTGCCTCTTCTTGTTTGCGGGACGGATATGTAGAGCTTGTGCATGGCTCTTGTGAGTGCAACGTACATGAGGCGTCTTTCTTCTTCGATTGGTTCCGGATCTCCGCTGCGATCAGATTCGAGAGCATAGTCGTGGGGAAGGTTTCCTTCGACTGCTCCAAGGATGTATACGGTTTTATATTCCAGCCCCTTAACACGGTGTATTGTGCTTAGGGTAATCGCGTTGGTACTATTTTTATAAAGCTGCTTAATCTCTTTATTCATTGCTCTCATATGATCTGTATGCTCAAGAAATGCCTGGATTGAGGCAAAGCCTTTTGCTGCTGTTTTCAAATCCTTTAAATCATCGGAGCCTTTCTCCATTTTATTTCCTTCACTTCCGCGATTTCTGATAAAGTCCTGAAAGCCAAGCTCTTTATCAATCACTTCAATTGCCTGAACTGGAGACAATTTTGTTATCGATCTCACCGCTGAGGGCACCTTTTTTAATTTAGCTTCCTGAAATGAGTACCCCGTTTTTACATACTTCAGACACTCAAGGAGCGTGCAATCTTTTAAAATACTTTCAGCTGTTAAATCCTGCAGAACAGACTGCTTCACAAACAGGGCAGGCAATACATACTTTAAGGCTTCCTTGTCCTCTTCATTAATCGACAGACGCAAAAAGGCAAGGATACTGCGCACAATAAACCGGTCATAAAATGATTCTGTATCCTGCTCAATTTTAAAAGGCAGGCTTGATTTGGCAAGGTGTTCAAACATCGCCCGGCTGCCGGTGTTTGTTCTGTATAAGATGGCAATATCACCTGGCTCGCATCCATCAGAAACTTTTCCTCGTATATCATCAATAATTGCAGCTGCTTCATCCTCCTCATCTTCAGGGAAGAAGAGGGTGGGGATGCCCGAACCGGCAAATTGAGCATTCATTTTCTTTGCGCGGCGATTCTTATTAAGCCTGATAACCTGGTTTGCGGTTGCAACAATTTCGTGGGCTGACCGATAATTTTGCCCAATTGTCACGATTTCGGATCCAGGAAAATCTTTTTCAAAATCCAGCAGGTATTGCGGGCTGCTGCCGCGAAATGCATATATAGATTGATCATCATCGCCAACAGCACAAACATTTTTTGTTTTTGCCGATAATAGCTTCATCAGCTCATATTGGACCTTATTGATATCCTGAAATTCATCAATTAAAAAGTATTGAAAGCGGTTTTGATAAAGTTCAAGAAGGGAAGGTTCATCAAGAAAGAAGCGATAACATCCAGTCAGCATGTCATCAAAATCAAACAAACCTTCTTTTTCCTTCCAATTTTCATAAAGCTGATAAAGATCTGCTGCTTTTTCCTCCCATGCCGATTGCGGCTTGACTTCTTTTGGGGAAATGATTGAGTTTTTCCAATAACTAATCTGATTTAATGCCAAATCATAGGCAAATTCCTTATCATCAAGATTTAGCTCTCTTCCGGACTGTTTAATGATTTGCTCGCGCTGCCAGCTTTTGCTTAGCAGTTTATTAGGGTTCCACCTTTCAGGAGAATGGAACATTAATATTTTATAGAACAAACTGTGGAAGGTTCCAGAAACTATTTTCTGAACCGTTGATTTGGTCATGTTTGGATAGGAGGATAGCCGGCTTTTCATTTCCCCGGCCGCTTTTGCTGTAAAGGTAACAAGCATAATTGTTCGTGGGTCAATCCTCTGCTCACAGATCATAAAGGCTGTACGAGCGGTTAATACCCGTGTTTTTCCGCTTCCGGCTCCAGCAAGTACAAGCAGCGGTCCATTTGTCTTCGTGACAGCTTGTGTCTGATCATCGTCAAGCTTGACGCCTGTATGCGCTAAGAGCTGTATATAGGAAAACGATTGCGGTAAGCCTTTTGCGGGAACAGGAACAAACGGGGGAATATTTTTTACTTGTTCTGCTTTCATTAGAGCATTCTTCATAAAATAAAACCTCATCTTTATTTCAAATAGACAAATTCTATCATAACACGAGAATAGTTTTTTGCGGTCTTGATTTGCCAACAAAAAATATTTTAACGCTAAAAAGGAGTGGCGGTTAAATGGCACTTATAATCCCTTGGCAGATATACCAATATGACCAGTATGCTGAAAGACTTATCATAAGGCCCTATGATCCATATCGCTTTAGACCCGTTACAAAGGTTTCTGCTGCAGTCAATCTTCCGAAAGATAGGCCGCCGGATACAAAAGGAACCTTTTATCATAAATTAACAGACACTCAGCAATCGGAAAAAAGAAAAATAGCTGATCGTATATATAGTGAGCTGACGGGAAAGGGAAGATATATTGACCAAAGAGTATAAAAAAACTCCTGTCGATCAGACAGAAGTTTTTTGTTGTATAGTTTTTTTCATTGTCCGGTGAGGGATTCCCGCATCAAGGAATTCCTCGGAAACGATTTCATATCCCAGGCGAGTATAAAAAGGGATCGCATGTGTTTGGGCATTTAATTTCAAAGAGGCAAACCCATTTTCTTTTGCATACTCTTCTATCTTATTCATGATTTCTTTTCCTGCACCTGATTTGCGATTTTCTTGTAAAACACAAATTCTTTCTACCTTTCCTATGCCGTCAAGCGAACGGAAACGTCCGGCTCCAATTGGCTGGCCATTTTCATATAGAACAAAATGTGCAGATGTATCTTCATACTGATCGATTTCTTCTTCTTCTGGAACATGCTGTTCATGTATAAATACTTCTTTTCGAATAGAAAATGCGTCTTCAAGCTCTTGTTGAGTTGCAGCTAATTTAACTTCCATTAATCTTTTAGTCCTTTCTTAGGCGAAATGTTTCATAAACAGTCCATTGGCCATTTTCTAGCTGGTAGACAAGATGGAAACGGTCAATGATTTCTTCGTGGTTAAAAGTCGTCATCCTTAATGAGCCATATACATCAGAATGCTCATCATCGGAAAGTTTTTGTCCTATAGTGATATGAGGAACGAAGGAATATTCTGGTTTCTCAAAACCAATCTTATTGTTAATTTCCTTTTGAAGATCATCCAGTTCCTGTGAAGGTTCAATTTTGAAATAAATGACATTATTGACTGGCTGAAATGAGCTGAATTTGACAGTTTTCAGCTGAAACGGCACCATTTTGTCTGAAATTTCATTCAAGTTGTTTGTGATTTCTTTAATTTGGTTTTCTTCAGCATCAAAGGAAGGTTTTAATGTTAAGTGTGGAGGTATTAAAGAATAATTTGGATCATACCTCTTTCGATAAGAATTGGCCAAGTCCTGCAATTTTTTCGATGGGAATATGACGACACCTAATTTCATTTGAAAACCTCCATTTTTAATAAATTTATTGGTGGCTGGATGAAATATGAAAAAGCTATTTTTACATTATAACAAATTTTCCAAATATAAGGTATGAATTTGCACTTTTATGTGACCAATAGGTTAAATCATCAGAGGGAAGCAAGATTAAACGGAAAAATGTCCAATCTTGCTTTCTCAGTTTTTTTAAGAAAACATCATCTTTAAGGCACGTTTTAAATCAGGCTGCCAATAGGTCCATGTGTGATCACCATCAAATTCCTCATAGAAATAAGGAAATTGTTTTTCTGTGAAAATAGCTGAAAGTTCACGATTCGGTGTCAAGAAATCCTGTATTTCATTTTTCGTTGTATGAACAGCTGTTTCCCCTTTGCCAATCACATGGTATACATCCAAAAGATGCGGCTGCTGCATATCTTTCACTGTTGCCAATACTTGATCATTTACCATCGGTGATTGCAGAATGATTTTACCAAATGTATTTGGATATTGGAGAGCTGTCATTAAGGATACTGTAGCCCCAAGGGAATCTCCGATCAATGCTCGGCCCATCCCCATTGAATATGTAGGGAATTCTTTGTCAAGGTAAGGCACTAGCTCATGGGCAAGAAAACGAATATAGGCCTGATTCTGGTCTCCATCTGGATGATACTTTTTCCAGCGATCCTTAACATCCTTATAAGGAATTCCAATTATAATGATATTTTCAATTTCCTCATTTTTAAGAAGCTCATCAGCTGTACGGCCAATTCTGCCCAATTGAAAATAATCCTTGCCATCTTGCGCAATAACAACCGTATATTTATAAAGCGGGGAATAATTCGCCGGCAGATAAAGGAGAAGCTGCAGATCTTCACCTAATTCTTTGCTTGGAAATGTTAAATCTTTTATGGTGCCTCTAGATTGTTCCATATATCGATCGATCCTCCATTATATGCAATATTGCAATGGGTCAAACCCTCATTATTATGGTATCTCCCATTAATTGGCGCTGGTATTGATATCGCCGTTACTATTTTAACATAGGATTTTTGTAAATGCTTTTTTCAATGCATGCTCCTTAAATTTACATACGTCTATTATAATATGGATTTATTTTAAATAAATCATGCTGACAATTTATTTTGAATATAGTAGATATAAATCGGCTAACACGGGATGGGATAAATTAACCAATAATTATGAATTTAGCCAATTTAGGGGATTATTGACAATTGTGTGATTACTTAGTTAGAATAAATCTGATAAATATAAAACTATAAAGGGGGCATTTTGATGAAGAAAAAGAGTTTCATGCTTTCTATGATTCTATTGTTAGCGCTTTCGATGGTGCTTGCTGCATGCGGGGGCGGTGCTAAAGAAGAGGCCGGCAATGAGAATGCTGAAGGGGGAAGCAGTGATAATGGCGGAGAAGCAACTGCTGAGAAGCCTAAATTTATCAGTATTGTAACAGGCGGTACTGGCGGAACCTATTTCCCATTAGGCGGTGCGTTTGCTCAGATTATTACGGACGAAACGGGAATTCAAACAAATGCGGAAACTTCTGGTGCATCTGCAGAAAATATGAACACCTTAAAAGATGGAAATGCTGAAATTGCTTTCACGCAAACAGATATTGCTTCCTATGCAAGTGAAGGAAAATTAATGTTTGAAGGCAATGCAATTGATAATGTCAGCGCAATTGGCACATTATATCCTGAAACCATTCAAATCGTAACAACAGCAAAATCTGGCATTAAATCTGTTGAGGATTTAAAAGGCAAGAAGGTTTCTGTTGGAGCTCCAGGTTCTGGTACAGCTCCAAATGCTGAACAAATCCTTGAAGTACACGGATTAACTTTTGATGATATTCAAAAGCAGGATCTATCCTTTGATGAATCAACTGCAGGAATTCAAGATGGAACCATTGATGCTGCTTTTGTTACATCTGGAACTCCAACTGGTGCCGTAGAAGGTCTTTCAGCAACTGAAGATGTCGTTATTGTGCCTATTGCACAAGATAAAATTGATGCTTTAATCGAAAAATATCAATACTATGTCCAGGATGAAGTTCCTGCAGGCACATATAAGCTTGCTGAAGCTGTTCCAACAGTAGCTGTTCAGGCCATGCTTGCTGTTGCCAATGATCTGTCTGAAGATGTTGTTTATAACATTACTAAAGCTATTTTTGAAAACTTAGATAAAGTTACTCATGCTAAAGGAAAATTAATTAAAGCCGAAAATGCTGTTAAAGGTACAGGTATTGACCTTCACCCTGGAGCAAAGAAATACTTTGAAGAACTGGGAATTACAGTAGAGTAAATCACTTTATACGAATCTATTTGATTATTAGGCGGCCGGCGATAGACCCGATTGGGGGTTTTTGAGCCGGCCGAATTACCTTAACAAGGACTTATCCAATTCTTGGAAGATTGCGCGCAATTCCTATATTGACTAGGTGGGGTTAACATGAAAATAAAAAAGCCAGGGAGAAGAATCCTGATCCTGGTTCCCCTCATCCTTATTTCCATCGTTATCATACTTTTCATTCCTAAACAGCAGGCATTAGTTTTTCAATTTCAAAATACCGGGAAAGTGCTTGCCTATATCCCAATATCAAAGGAAGACTTTTTCAAAATTAAGTATACCCATTCTATTCATCTTTCCGATGTTGTTGAAAGCTACCAATTCACAATAGATGGGCAAATTAAACAGTATGAGCTTATGTATGAGGATTTTGCTATTGGTATGCCGAATAACGCGTCAGATGGGGAAATTTTTGAACAAAAGGATGGAAAATATTATATAAAAAATATGAACCGGATATTTCCGCATTTTGATCTTAGGATAGGCAAGGTAAGGGCGAATCATCGCGTCATCTATAATGGTGCTGAATATCAGCTTTCCCAGTATATTGAGCCTGGAACATGGGTGCGCATTAAAACAGAGAAGCTTAATTGGTATCAGCAATGGAAAGGAGTGAACATCCTTGAGTAAAGAGCATGAAACCTTATCGATAGAAGAGCAGCAGGAGCTGCTTGAAAAATATGACCCTGAAGCAGGAACGAGAAAACTGACAGGGGTGCTGGGATGGATTGTCTTTTTCGGGCTGTTGGCATTTTCTCTATTTCATCTCTACACAGGTGTTTTCGGCATGCTCACCGCCCAGCTGCAGCGCTCGATTCACTTAGGGTTTGCGCTAGGACTCATTTTCTTATTATTTCCTGCCAGGAAAAAAAATAGAGGGGCTAAGCATAAAGTTGCTTGGTATGATATTATTCTAGCGATTCTTGGTGTGGCAGTCGGTGCGTATTGGCCGTTATTTCTTGATGAAATCGTCGGCAGGGTTGGCCGCTTAACTGAAGTAGATTTCTATGTTGGGTTATTGGCCATCATTCTTGTTTTGGAAGCTACGAGGCGTGCAGTCGGTATGCCAATTACGATTATTGCTTTAGCCTTTTTGGGCTATGCTATCTATGGTCCATATATGCCAAGCTTTTTGGCTCACCGCGGCTTAGATCTGGATCGGCTTGTGCAAACGATGTTCTTTACAACAGAAGGAATTTTGGGTACACCTTTAGGGGTTTCAGCCACCTTTATTTTCTTATTCCTATTATTCGGATCCTTCCTGGTAAAAACCGGAGTCGGACAGTATTTTAATGATTTAGCTGTATCCATCGCAGGAAAGAGTACTGGGGGCCCGGCAAAGGTTGCCATTTTCTCTAGTGCTCTTCAAGGAACTATTAGCGGAAGCTCGGTTGCCAACGTAGTCACGTCAGGTTCTTTTACCATCCCGATGATGAAAAAGCTCGGCTACAAAAAAGAGTTTGCCGGCGGGGTAGAAGCAGCTGCTTCCACAGGCGGTCAGCTTATGCCGCCTATTATGGGGGCTGCAGCCTTCTTAATGGTTGAATTCATTGGCGGGGGTATCACCTATTGGGAAATTGCAAAAGCTGCAGCTATCCCAGCCTTGCTTTACTTTACTGGCATTTGGATCATGACACATTTTGAGGCTAAGCGTGTCGGACTCCGCGGATTAAAAGATGAAGAAATGCCAAATCGTAAAGAAGTATTAAAGAAGATTTATCTCCTTTTACCAATCTTAGGGGTTATTATTCTATTAATGTCAGGAATGAGCGTGATACGAGCAGCTTTATGGTCAATTGTCATTACCATTGCTGTCAGCGCTATCCGGAAAGACACAAGAATTGGCGTTAAGGACTTTATCGACGCACTTGTTGACGGTGCCCGCACAGCCTTAGGTGTTGCTGCTGCTACTGCCTGTGCCGGGATTATCGTCGGTGTTGTTACAAAGACTGGCTTAGGTTTAAAGATGGCAAATGGGCTTCTAGAACTTGCCGGAGGTGCGCTGATTCCTACATTGATGCTGACAATGGTGGCAGCCATCATTCTTGGAATGGGTTCACCGACAACCGCAAACTATGTCATTACATCAACTATCGCTGCACCAGCTATTATTCTGCTTGGTGTAGCTGATCTTCCGGCACATTTGTTTGTATTCTACTTTGGTATTATTGCCGACATCACACCGCCAGTTGCCCTAGCAGCCTTTGCGGCAGCAGGTGTTTCGGGCGGGGATCCGATTAAAACAGGGGTTAATTCGTCTAAGCTTGCGATTGCAGCATTTATTATTCCGTACATGTTTGTTCTATCACCCGAGCTGCTGATGATTGATACGACCTGGTATTACTTAATCTGGGTAGTATTTACTGCACTATCAGGGATGATGGCAATTGGTGCGGGGGTTATCGGTTTTTGGATGCGCAAGCTCCATTGGACAGAAAGAATCCTTGGTATGGCAGGAGGATTGCTGCTGATCTATCCTGAAGGTCTTTCAGATATTATTGGTTTAGTCATATTCATTGCACTTATTGTTTTGCAGATTGTTTTCAAAAGAGGAAATACAGGGAAAACACAAGCTGCCTAACATTAGGAAAAGGCCTCCTTTCAGGGGGCCTGCTTTCTTAAGAAAAAACTATTGACATTTATTCATAAATACATATAATTAAATATATACTTTAACACGATCTGTTAGCTCAGCTGGGAGAGCATCACCTTGACAGGGTGGGGGTCGGGGGTTCAAGTCCCTCACAGGTCATTGGGTGCCAAACCCGTAGAACCCTCGGAACAAGGGTTCTTTGCAAAAGACCACTTCTTTGGAAGTGGTCTTTTTATTGTATAAAAATATACGCAGCTCCTGTTCATTTCTAATAAAGGTTTAAGTGGACCGATTCATTTTGCCGAGGATAAATGATCTGCAGCAATCCTTGATGAAAGTAAAATTGCATCAAATGGGGTTCAGCTGGTTCAGGCAGGTCTATGACACGTTCAAACTCACCATAGAATCGTTCTTTTTTCATTTCCATTTCTGCTGGGAAAATAGGTTTTGCCGTTCCTTTTAGCAATAATTTTGATTTAGATTGTAAAGAAACATGAAAATCTTCACGATTTAAACCCGGCACTTCTATTAAAAGACAATTATGTGTTTCGTTCTGAAAAATATCGTATTTTGGAAATGGCCCCTTTTCACTAAAAAATTGATCAGGAGGATAAAGGTTGAAAAATTTTTTCCAGTCATCTCTTTGGTGAAATTGGTTTGAAAAATCCACCCATTTTTTTATTTTTTCCATATCCATTTTTCTACCTCGCCCATTCACTTTTAATCCCCTGCACCACTATGGCTAAAGCTGACCAACAATAGGCTGTGAAGGATTCGCAATCTGATCTTGGTCACTAACATCCGGATCTAAAACACCGGTATTAAGTTGTGATCCTGAAGGAGAAAGATCTCCAAACGAGAAATTTGAGCCAAATAATTTAGTGTTTGCCGTATGGCTATTATGAACTGTCGGCCCAATATCAAAGTTGCTGTTTTGGGCCATGCCATTAACCTTTACGTTAAAAATGTTAATTTGATAAGGCATAATAACCTCCGTAAGATAAATGTATTAAAATTCATCGATTGGTCCTGTTAAAGGGACACCGATGTTCGTTGAATCGGAATTTCCAATATCTGTCTGGTCGTTTACATCCGGATCAATAAAAATGTTTTCCATCATCGCTTCATTTGGGGAGGTATCTCCAAAGGAGGAATTCACTCCTTGTGATTTAATTTTTGACGTATGGCTGTTATGCGTCGCTTCGCCAATCGTAACCGATCCATTCCCCGAAATGCTGTTAATTTTTATATAATATAGATTTATTGTGACTGGCATAATATTCACCCTTAATTAATCCTCTTGGGGTACTATATGCGGATGAATACCCATTCGTTCTTATTAAAAATTGGACAGTGGTCTTTTGTTTCTTTTGGGTAGCGTTCTAGGAAAAGTGATTAAAGGACAAGTTCTTAGGAAAAATTATCAGGAAAGTTCATCAATCCCGGGATGAAGGACAAGTTCGTAGGAAAAAGCATCAGGGATGTCCTCAAGCCTAGGATGAAGGACAAGTTCGTAGGAAAAAGCATCAGGGATGTCCATCAAGCCTAGGATGAAAGACAAGTTCCTAGGAAAAAGCATCAGGAAAGTCTTTCAAGCCTAAGATGAAGGACAAGTTCGTAGGAAAAAGCATCAGGAAAGTCTTTCAAGCCTGAGATGAAGGACAAGTTCGTAGGAAAAAGCATCAGGAAAGTCTTTCAAGCCTGAGATGAAGGACAAGTTCCTAGGAAAAAGCATCAGGAAAGTCTTTTAAGCCCGAGATGAAAGACAAGTTCCTTTGAAACAACTCTATAATGTCCTTCATATTCTTCTCACTTATAGTATGTCCACTGACGGACTCCAATTTTATTAAAATTCCTGTCTAAAACTCTTGCAATTGTCTTTTTACATTCTACAATTTTGCACCATTCATAAATAACTTTGGCACTAACCTTTTTCTCGGGAAAAAGAAGCTTAAATTCATTAATACTTCGCAATATAGCAGAAGTAGTCAGCTCTTCGTTTCCACAGTCTGTGCAGACACATTTATGTCTCTGAATATCCACTGAAAACGAACCGCATCCCTCGCAAATAATTCCCTTGCGCAGCTGCTCGTATTCATATGATGGCAATACAGTATAAGGGGATTCCTCAATATGCAGGCTGACCAGCTTTTCAGCGAGCTTCCTGTGTTTGGCAGTCAATTTTGAAGGTGTCTCATTTATTTTTTTCAAATAGCTGTTTACTTGAGTTGGAAAAATAATAGGGCATTCGCGAGGGGCTTGGTACAAGGTGAATTCAGGATTGATAAAAACAACATTGCCTTCAATAGGAAGGTTAAACCCGAGAATTTGGAGAAGCTGCCGAAGAAGTGATTCACACCGGCTCAGCTGGTGCAGCGGATTATTATATTCAGTCCTGGGAAGCTTGTATAATCGATCCTGCTCCAGAAAATAATCGCCATCTAAATTTTTTATTTCAAAGAGGTAAAGTTTATCCTGGGAAATTATCAAAGAATCAATTTGAAAAGTTGTGTTATTTACTTTTAGCAAAAGATCATTCAAGATCAAACATTCACATTGTAGTTTTTCTGTCAGTCTGTCAAACATAACCTCTCCTTCATATCCTTTTTCCAGGCTGTAATAGCTTTGCCTGTCTGTTTCCGATAAATTCATACGATTGTGTAATGATCTTAGGATGATCAATTTTTTTGGTTCTTTGCGATGTTTATAGATCATTGGACATTTCCTTTCAAAAATAGTGTACTAACATTGTCTCTGTGGCATGAAACTTTTGTCAATATTTGAAAATTACATATTAAATGTGAAAATCAGCCACGAATTATCTTAATGTTGTGATAATATACTTTTCAAAGGGGTAGAAATTTGATTTTTTACTAGATTAGATTTTTTTAAAAGAATAGGAGGATAAAGGATGAAAAATGTGTACATACTCGAAGGAGCAAGAACACCGTTTGGATCGTTTGGCGGAAGTTTGAAGGACATTGATGTCATAGATTTGGGTGCAGCAGCAGCGAAAGAGGCTCTTACACGCAGCCATGTGCCTGCTGAAGATATTGAGCAGGCATTTTTCGGAAATATCATTCATACAAGCACGAGTTCTGCTTATCTGGCAAGGCATATTTCGTTAAAAGCGGGCATTCCTGAGACAACGCCAGCATTAACAGTTAACCGGTTATGCGGGTCAGGGCTTCAGGCTGTCGTTAGTGCAGCACAATCTATCCTTTTGGATGAGGCAAATGGGGCACTGGCCGGCGGTGCTGAAAATATGACCCAAAGTCCGCATGTAGTCAGAGATATTCGTTTTAACACGATTAAACTGGGGGTTCCACATTTTGAGGATTCATTAACGGCTACACTTACCGACCAGTATTGCGGGATCGGTATGGGAGTTACTGCTGAAAATTTAGCAGAAAAATATCAGATTTCACGTGCAGAACAAGAGGAGTTTGCTCTGCTAAGCCAAAAGAGAACAGCAGAGGCGAAGGAAAAAGGTATCCTAGCAGAAGAAATTGTGCCAATTCTTAATGAAAAAGGCGAAGTGGTTCTTGGTGAAGACGAATATCCGAAACCTGAAACAACACTTGAAAAGATGCAGAAATTACGCCCAGCATTTAAAAAGGACGGAACCGTTACAGCTGCGACTGCCAGCGGAATAAACGATGGAGCGGGTGCGGTTATATTAGGAAACGATAGTCTGATCGAAAAACATGGTATCAAGCCATTAGCAAGAATTGTATCATGGGGAATTGCCGGGGTAGATCCACGATACATGGGAATCGGCCCAGTACCGGCCACATTACAGGCACTGCAAAGAGCTAACCTAAAGTTAGAGGATATTGATGTAATTGAAGTAAATGAAGCTTTTGCTGCCCAAGTCCTGTCTGTGAAAAAGGAACTGGGCATTGACTTGGAAAAATTAAATGTCAACGGCGGTGCCATTGCCCTAGGCCATCCAGTAGGAGCGAGTGGAGCTAGGCTTTTATTGACACTCGCGTATGAACTGAAAAGAAGAAACAAGCGCTATGGCCTGGCAAGTCTGTGTATTGGCGGTGGTCAGGGTATTACGGTGATTATTGAAAATCTTCATGTATAAATGAAAAAAGGGCCGAACTCAAAATATATTTGAGTCGGCCTTTCCTATTGACCTGCATGTTAATGTGCACTCTTAAAATGAGCAGATAATTTGTACTTGCTTTTTTCAAGAAATCCTAATCGAATGGAGATAATAATAGAAAGAATAGCAAGAACGGCAATCATAGAAACGACTCCATTCCAGCCGAAATGGCTGTAGAAAACTCCGCTTGCTGTCCCCCCGACACTGGATCCCCCATAATAGAAAAACAAATATAAGGATGCCGCTTGAGCTTTTTCTCGTCCTGCAATTTTTCCAACCCAGCCGCTCGCAATGGAGTGCCCGGCAAAGAATCCGAAAGTAAAAATGGCGATTCCGAAAATTTTAATCCATAGATTGCCGCTTAAGGTTACACAAACCCCTAATAGAAGGATAAATAAGGATAGCTCCAGGATTTTTCTTTTCCCGTGCTTGTCGGCAAGCATGCCCATCCATGTCGAGCTAAAGGTTCCGACAATATAAACAATAAAAATAAACCCGACCAATGTTTGGCTTAACGAATAAGGAGGTTCGATTAACTGGAACCCAATATAGTTATAAAGTGAGGCAAATCCGCCCATTAATAAAAAGCCGGTAAGGAACAGATAGATGAGTCCAGGTACTTTAAATTGCTTGAACAATGAACTTGATAATTGCTTCACATTAAAAGTTTTCGCTTTAAAATGAACAGATTTTGGCAGAAGAAACACGAAGACAAGGCTTGAAAGAAAGCTTATTAACCCGATGCCTATTAAGGCTTCATGCCAGCCATAGTGATCTGATAGAATCCCGCTTATTATACGGCCGGCCATTCCGCCGACTGAATTCCCGCTTATATATAGGCCCATGGCCATTCCTAAGCTTTTTGGATCAATTTCCTCACCAAGATAAGCCATCGCAATAGCTGGCAGCCCGGCAAGTGTGATCCCTTCGATAATTCTTCCAGCAAGTAAAAAATGGAAGCTTGGAGAAAGACCTGTTAAAATTGCAAGAATGGCTGAGGCAAATAGAGAAATGGCCATAACTGATTTGCGGCCAAAAACTTCCGATAAAGAACCTGCTATTAAAAGACTAATTGATAAAGCAATCGTTGTAGCAGAAAGGCTTAAACTTGAAACCGCAGGTGATAAATGAAATTCTTTAGCGATTTCAGGAAGCAATGGCTGAGTCCCCCAAAGGATGGCAAAGGTGCTGAAACCTCCGGCAAATAAGGCAATATTTGCCTTAGTAAAGGCCGATGTTCCTCGGCTGATGTAATTCATTGCTGATTCATACCCTTTCAATTCTTTAATTAATTAACGCACCGGGGGACAGTCCCCCAGTCAATTAACGCGTTAAAATCCGTCTTTTTTCGTCGGATTTTTGTTTCGTACCTATCATACTCCTATATTAGGATAATTTCCATTGTATTTACGTAAAAGATAGGATAATCAGGGCGTATGTGAAATGTGAAGTTTCTATGAAAACTTTGAGGAATCTTTGCGTGTCTTTTTTCCTAAGCCTATAATGATATTAGGATTGGGAGGGTGTTTGCCGTGCCAAGGATTTTTGTTCATTTTTCTTTGATATTTTTTATTTTGACCGCATTATCAGGTGTCATTATGCGTGTTTTTCCGTTTTATCCGTTTGACGGTATTCCATATACAAATATTTTGCATGGTCATTCCCATCTGGCTATTTTAGGCTGGGCATTTTTAGGGGTATTTACCGTATTCCTGTCTGTCGGCTGGCCGTCAATTAGACAAAAAAAACAGGCAGCAGCCATTGTCTGTACATTATTTATTACCTCACTTATTATGTTTGCAGCCTTTTTGTACGAGGGTTATGCCTTATATTCTATCATTATGTCCACCGCCCATATTTTTGTTGAGTATTGGGCTGCGGTCTTTATGTATCGTCAGTTAAAAAATCTTGGATCAAAATCTGGCCAATTATTTATGAAAGGCGCCCTTGCAGCATTAATTATTTCTTCAATTGGTCCATTTGCACTTGGATATATTTCTGCAAGCGGCCTTAAAGAGTCTCAACTTTTTGATATGGCGATCTACTTCTATTTACATTTTCAATATAATGGCTGGCTATATTTAGCTCTGCTTGGCTTGTTTGCAATCGTGATGGATATGAAACAAATACCCATTCGGGTGTCATTTTTGAAACTTGGATTTTGGATCTATTTTATTTCTCTTTTCCCTGGTTATTTTTTAAATGTTCTCTGGGCTGATTTAGGTGAAACAGCGCATTTTCTGTCCATCATCGGCAGCATCGGCCAATGGATTGGAACCATATGTATTATCTTTGCTTTTAAAAAGGTCTGGAAAAGTCTTCGCATTGAGTATTCAAAATTCACGGTTTCCTTTCTCTGGATTACCTTCTTCCTTTTATTTTTAAAGAGTTCGATGGAACTTGGCTTAATCTCGCCAAAATTAGCAGAGCTAGTCTATGAAACAAGAAGTGTCATCATTGGGTATTTACACTTTACATTACTTGGGTTTGTCAGCTTTTTCATTTTAGTACAATATCAAATGCAGCGTATTATTGAGTTGAAGAATGGCTTTATGCTGTTTTTTGCCGGCTTCTTTATCAATGAGATCCTTCTATTTAGTCAGGGACTGCTGGAGTGGATGAACATGGATGGCGTTCCATTTCTGACACACGGGCTACTTTTAGCCAGCGTTCTTCTGCTTCTAGGGATATTAATGATATGGCTATCCTACTTTCGCTGGGAACAGAATCGTCAGCATAAGGAAAATCACTCACTTAGTAATTTTTTAAACAATCATGTATAATTAATTGTACTTGTTTTTTGGGCTTTTTATAAAAAGCTTTTAAAGGGTGTATAAATTCATGAAACTACTCAGCAAATTATTCACAAAGCAAAAGAATATTACAATAGAATTTTGTGAGAAAAATCTCGACCGTTTCTTAACGGACGAATACCTTTCACAATATAATGATTTTCTAAACCAAAAAAATATTACTTATAAAGAATATGAATGCCAGAGCAGATGCAAAGAATGTAGAATGAGCGCATATGCGCTTGTCGACGGGGAATTTGTATCAGCTGAAGATTCAGGCCAATTGCTCGAGAAACTGAAAAAAATAGCAGATGGCAATCAGAAGGAGGCATAAACTATCGGCTTTATTATAGTAGATATTTGCGAAAGCAATTTCATTAATTATCTTGATATAGAAGCAATCCTTGAATTAGAGTATCCCGAAGTGGCAGTGATTAAAAATGACTGTCTTTCTTTTTGCGGTATGTGTGCCCGCCGGCCGTATGCCATTGTTAATGGCAAGCGGATTTTTGCGAAAACGCCTGAAGAGTGTTTAGGATTAATACGTGAACAAATAGAAAAAGAACTAGCTTTTTATAAGTAAAAACCTATTTCCAGCATTATTATATTGAAAAATAATGCTGTTTTTAATAAAATTAATTCTATTGTTTATTTTTCTTGCAGTCTTAGTTGCTGAAAAAACGTACAGGACAGGAATTGTACTTTAAAATATTTTTTTTATAGGTGGTAAAAGAATAATGGCAAACAATCAACAATATCGTGTGTTATTGTACTATAAATATGTTCTAATCGATAATCCTGAAGAGTTTACTTCACAGCATTTACAGTTTTGTAAGGATCTTGGATTAAAAGGCCGTATCCATATTGCTGCTGAAGGAATAAATGGCACAGTGTCAGGTACGTTTGAACAAACAGAACAGTATATGAAAACGATGAAAGAAGACCCGCGATTCTCTGACATGGTTTTCAAAATTGATGAGGCTGACGGCCATGCGTTTAAGAAAATGCATGTCCGCCACAGAAATGAAATTGTTTCTCTCCGACTTGAGGATGATGTGAATCCAAATGAATTAACAGGAAAATATCTGGAGCCAAAAGATTTCTTTAAGGCCATGAAAGAACCAGAAACAGTTGTTATTGATGCGAGAAATGATTATGAATATGATTTAGGCCATTTCCGGGGAGCTATCCGTCCGGATATTAAGGCTTTCCGTGATCTGCCAGAATGGATTAGGGAAAATAAAGAGCAGTTTGAAGGCAAAAAAATCCTTACTTACTGTACAGGAGGCATTCGCTGTGAGAAGTTTTCCGGCTGGCTCGTAAAAGAGGGCTTTGAAGATGTCGGACAGCTTCATGGCGGAATTGTCACTTACGGGAAGGATCCTGAGGTACAGGGTGAATTATGGGATGGCCAGTGCTATGTGTTTGACGAAAGAATTGCTGTGCCAGTCAACCAAAAAGAACATGTGATTGTCGGAAAGGATTATTTTTCAGACGAACCATGTGAACGCTATGTTAACTGTGCAAACCCAGAATGCAATAAACAAATTCTATGTTCTGAAGAAAATGAGCATAAATACCTTCGAGGATGCACACACGAATGCAGAGTTCATCCTAGAAATCTGTACGTAAAAGAACAAGAGTTAACAGAAGAGCAAATTGCTGAGCGGTTAAAAGAAATTGGGGAAGAATATCCAGTGCTTGGTTAAGATAGAAAAAACACTTTTGTAATTAATTTTACAAAAGTGTTTTTTTTGTTATGCTGTTTTCTTTGCTCTGTCTATATTCCGATCTCCTGTAGCATGTTCAATGTATCTGGCTATAAAAGCACCAACCGCTAAGGACCAAACAGGTGCACTAATATTTAAAATAGTAATATTGGAGAATGCAATTATAAAGGCAAACGCTGCGCTTGTTTTCATTGTTTGATTGGAAAACCCTTGATATAAACTATTCCCAAACACACCAATGAGGGAAAAACCCACAATGATGGAGATGAATTCCTTTGGAAGCCCTTGAATAATCGGGATCAGTTTCCATGACAATAGTCCGAATGCGGTAAGCATTACACCTGTGACAACGGCTCCCATATAGCGTTTTTCCTTTGGTCCAGCCTCCGCATCTGAGCAGATTACAGTTGCCATTCCTGCTATATTTGCAGACTGTCCGCCAAACAATCCAGCGATGATGGAAGCTAAGCCGCTAAGTGAAATAACTCGATTAACAGGCGTGTTATATTTATTTTGTTCCAAGGCCCCAACAGCAACGGCTGCATCATTACTTAAGATGAGAAGGGCAAGTGGTATGGATACAGATAGAAAGCTTATCAAATGAAACTCCGGGGTAAAAGGGTGCGGAAAAATGATTCCTGAAGCCCAGTCACCGCTATGTATTGGAGTGGTAAGGATAAACATGATAAAGCCGGTTACGATTGCAGCAATGGCAGGCGGCATCTTAGTCTTCCATTTGCTAAAAATAAAAAAGGCCATTAAAGAAATAAGCCCAACGGTCAAAAGCTGGCTGATTGAAATAACAAAGCTTATCATATATTTAGTAATCATTCCTGCAAGCATGGCAGAAATGATTTCCTTTGGAACTAATTTGATTAGTCTTGAGAAAAATCCAAGTAAACCAATAAGCAACATGAAAATTCCCGATAATAGATAGGCACCAATGAATTCATGAAAGCTGAATTGATAGGAAACGGCTGCAAGAAAGGCTACGCCGGTCAGGGAATGCCCGCCAACAATAGGGATCCGATAATAGAGTGGAAGAAAGATCCCAAACAATCCCCCAAACACATAGACAGAAAAAATCCATAAAACTGTCTGTTCTATCGTAAAACTGCCATTGGAGGCTGCTTCAAGGATCAGTGCGGTTGGCCCAGTAATAATAAAAATTCCAGCCACCAGACCGGCTGCTATATTTTTATGGTTAAGATCTTTAAAAGGAATTTTAACCTTCTGCCATCCAGGATTTTTGGGTGAATTACTCATTTTTCTCCCCCTTTTTCTTTAACATTTTAATCTTTTATTCTATTATTTTGTTTCAAATTACCAATAATTTAGGTGATGGTCAAATTTTATAACTGAAATATCATACTTTACAAAATATTATAATCATTTATATAATTATAAGAGTTATCGGAATATTTAATATATAGGAGTGATCTTATTGGGAATTTTGATAAATGAACGACTTGCAGATGGCCGTATTGCGTTGCTGAAAATTAATAGACCAGATTCTATGAATGCACTGAATACTGCATTGGCCCTGGAATTTATTGATGCTCTTGAAAATATTGAGGAAGATCAGCGTGTGCGAGTAATTGTTATCACTGCAGAGGGGGAAAAGGCCTTTTGTGCGGGCGGTGATCTGAAAGAAAGAAAAGGAATGACAGAGGAGCAGTGGTTCAAGCAGCATAGGATTTTCCAAACGATGTATCGCAAAATCAGAGAGGCTAAACAGCCAGTTATATCGGTTGTAAATGGATTTGCCCTTGGCGGAGGGTGTGAGCTTGCGCTAACAGGCGATATTATATATTCAGTTCCAACTGCGAAATTTGGATTGCCGGAGGTGAAGCTTGGGATTATTCCAGGTGTAGGGGGAACACAGACAATTGGCCGGTATTTGCCTAGAAGTATTGCTATAGAGCTCCTTTTGACTGGAGATTTTATAAGTGCAGATGACGCCCTTAAATATGGCATGATCAGTAAAGTTGCCCCATATGAGGAAATTTTTCAGCATGCCTTATCACAGGCGCAAAAAATTGCGGATAACTCACCGCTAGCAGTCAGAATGGCGAGAAAGGCATTTAATAAAGGAATGGATATGCCTCTTGAAGAGGGAATTGACTATGCGCTTCAGCTTTATGCTAGATTAACACATCATGATGACCGGGTTGAAGGGGTCAATGCGTTTAACGAAAAAAGAAAGCCAAATTTTAAGGACCCTGTTGAATAAAGTAATGGGAGTGTGCAGCTAAAAAAGTGCACACTCCTTTTAATTTTCTGAAAAATAAATTGACTGAACAATTCGAATATAATAAAATCAAATAGCGGAACAACATTCCATCTAATAGAACAGAAGGGATACCAAGTTACATGAGTGAAAAAAAGGATAATGGCGTAATCCCAAAAGTATTTAAAATTTTATCTGCCTTTATTGATGAATCCGATCAATGGGGTGTTCGAGATCTGGCCAGCCATCTTGATTTGCCAATCAGTACCTTGCATAGGTTTCTTAAAAGCCTGCAGGACCAAGGCATGCTTGAGTACAATCCAGATACGCGAAAATATCAAATTGGAATGGAGTTATATCGAATTGGCTCTGTGTTATCAACAAAATTCGATTTTAAAAAAATCGCACAGCCATTTTTAAAAAGTTTTGTTAATAAATTTGATGAAACCATTTGTTTAGTTCTTTATCACAAGAAGTACAAAAAAGTAATGTTTTTGGATCAAGTAGTAGGTTCTTCACCCTTTCAATACGTCATTAATATTGGCGATCTCCAGCCGGTCCCATATGGTTCCAGCGGCAAATCAATTATGGCTTATTTGGAACGTGAGGAAGTGGAACAAATTCTTAATCTGGAATCCTTTGATACCCATCAAAAAAATAAAATAATTAAGGAACTAAAGGAAATCAGGGAGGAGGGGGTAGCATTTAGTTTTGGTGAGAGGGTAGAAGGAGCAAGGGGAATTGCAGCACCAATTTTTGATTCGTCAAAGTCTCCAATCGGTTCAGTAATCTTTGCTTCACCCATTAAAGATTTAGAAGAAAAATATGAAATGGAACTTTCCCAAGAAATTCAAGCCATTGCGTTAAAGATCTCTAAACAGCTAGGCTACGCAGAAGAGTAATGTAAATGAAAGGATGATAATTCTGTGAAGACAATCGTGGATTGGGCTGATAAAGAGCTTAAGGATGTTACTGAAAATACGAAAGAACATGTGAAAAAATCGATCATTGATTTTTTTGCCGTATCCATTGCAGCCTTAGACGAACCGCTGTATAAAAAAATTGTTCAGTATGTCAAGGATACCGGCAAAGGGGAGGTACCGATACTTGGAACCAATACAAAAGCTGGTGCGCAGCATGCAGCCCTGGCACTCGGTGCTTTAAGCCATGCCATTGATTATGATGATATTTCTGCCTATCAAATTGGCCATCCGACAGTTGTCCTTGGTGCCATACTATTTACATTGGGCTATGAAGCAAAAAGCAGCGGAAAAGAAATATTTGAAGCCTATGTTGCTGGGTACGAGGTGATTGCCAGGATCTCAAAAGGGGCAGCTAGAACCCAGTATGAAAAGGGATGGCATACAACCGCGACAATCGGAGCCATTGGCGGAACCATTGGTGCTGCTAGATTATTAAAATTAGATAAAGAACAGACTGCTAATGCTTTAGGAATCGCTTGCTCATTAGCATCAGGGGTACGCTCCAATTTTGGAACAATGACCAAACCTCTTCATGCTGGCTGGGCTGCTGGCAATGCCATATTTGCAGTTAAGATGGCCCGTAACGATTTTGATTCTTCTATAGACGCCTTTGATGGTACGAATTCTTATCTTTCGGCATTTGGGGGTCAATTGGACGCTGATGCATGGGATCAGGCTAAACTTTTCATTGATGAGGGATTAATATTAAAACCTTATCCTTCATGCGGCTTAACGACAAGAATTATTGATTGTGGAATAGAACTTCATCCAAGAGTTAAAAATCGTATTGACGAAATTCGTTCTATTAGATGTCTAGTATCGCCTCTTACTTTAAAAGTATTGAAATACCCAAGACCAGCCTCAGGTTTAGAAGCGAAATTCAGCTTAGAATATTGCGCCGTTCAGTCAATCATAAGCGGTGAAATGAAAATCCAGCACTTTACCGATGAACATCTCCAAGACGATCCTACATATAAAAAATTAATCGAAAAAGTGAAATATGAAGTTCCAGAGGATATGGAACAATTTTTAGAGTTTGGCGAGGAGTATTCCTCCATCATCATTGAATTTCAAAATGGCGAAATAGAAGAAAGCAAAATCACAAAGCCAAAAGGATACCCGCAAAATCCGCTTACAGATGTTGAACTTAAGGAGAAATTTAAAGATTGTACAAAAGAGTATATAAATGATGTCGATCAGGAGATTTTATACCAAAAAATCTCAGATTATTCAGATACTGGAGATATCTCAAAGCTTGTTGATGAAATAAATGCAAAGATTATTGAAAAGGGTCTCATTCAAATGAATTAAGGAGGAAACAAGAATGATAGTGAAAAAGAATAGTAAACTCATATATTTATTAATGGCGATCGTTTTAGTGATTGTCAGTGGCTGTAGCAACTCATCTTCCACTGCAGAAAGTGATACAGATAAACCAGCCGAAGGGAAAGGCAAAACAGAGACGATTAAAGTTGCGTATAATTTGCCGCAGGAACATGCTGTTGGTCTGTTTTTTGAAACAATGGCGGAGGAAATTGAAAAGAATACAGCTGATACTTCTATTAAGCTAGACGTACAAACTTTTCCTAACGGGCAGCTGTATACAGATGCAGATATTCCTGATGCACTTAGCATGGGCGGGGTTCATATTGCCCAATTAAACTCAGGTTTTATTGCTGGAAAACAGGCTGCACCATTACGGGTTATCGATCTTCCATTCCTATTTGAAAATTGGGAACAGGTATGGGCAGCTGAGGATGGAAAATATGGTGAATTATTTGCCGAGCATTTGAAGAAATTCGATATGGAAGTTTTAGGATGGCCAGCATATGGCACAGTTGAAATTTTTGGGAACTTCCCTATTCATGTGCCAGATGACATTAAAGGCAAAAAGATGAGAGCCTTCGGTCAAGGGGCATCACTTCTTCTTGAAGAAATGGGAGCATCACCAGTAAGCATGAGTTCTCAGGAAATATATCAGGCAATGGAGCACGGCACGATTGATGGACATACTACTGGCCCTTCATCTGTAGTTGATCGGAGTCTGTATGAGGTGACCTCTCATGGTACGGATATGGGGTTAAGTCACTTGTCATTCCAAGCGGTGGCAAACCTAAAGTGGTTTAATGATCTTCCATCAGATGTACAGGAAGCTGTAAGAAAGGCTGCAAAAACAGCAGAAAAAGTTGCACGTGACACTGTAAAAAAGGATGAAGAAGAATATAAGAAAAAGTTGGCTGAACTTGGGGTTGAGTTATACAAACCAACCGATGCGGAAAGAGAAGAGTGGCTTAAAGGAGCAGAAAAGCGTTATCAGTCCTATCTGGATGAAACGGGAGAAGCTGGGCAGGAATTCCTTGATGCTGTAGAGGAAGCAAAAAAATAATTTATTGTTGGTTCTGCATTGCGGTTATCTAATTAACTGCTCTTGCAGGACCACATTTGCTAGAGAGCAGGTGACTTAAATTGAGCAAATTAGTAAATTTGATTATTAAGTTTGAGAAAATATTTCTATACATTTCAGGAGCTTTCTTAGGAATTTTGGCGTTGAGTGTATTTTATGAGGTTATCTCCAGGTATGTATTTAATCATCCAACCATTTGGGCAAATGAAATTTCGACTTACCTGCTGCAATTTCTTGTTTTTTTTACAATGGGATTTTTATTAATTGAGGGTGAGCACATTCGTGTCACTTTTTTAATAGAAAGGCTGAAAGGGAAAACTAGAAAAGCATTAGAAATGATTAATGTATCACTTGTGTTTATTTTCGCCTATGTCCTTATTGTTTATGGCTTTAAGTTTACACTGAATGCATATACACGAGAAATGGCATCACCGACGCTTTTAGAGGTTCCGCTCTGGATTCCGTATTCATTTATTCCATTAGGAGGCGTATTATTAGCCCTTGCCGCGATATGTGCAATTATAAAAATAGGCATCTCTCCTAATATTGAGGAGGGTATGAAATGATCTCATTAAGTTCAGTAGCTGTTTTAATCGGAGTTCTATTTCTTTTGCTGATAATCGGTGTACCTATTTCTTTTGCCCTGGGTTTATCAGGGATAATTACCATAATTACTATGATGGATACGATGTATCTAAATCAGATACCGTTAACACTGTATGGATCGTTATCCGAGTTTATTTTTGTGGCTATTCCTCTGTATGTGCTGATGGGTGAAATTTTATTTCAAGGAAAAAGCGGTCAGCGCCTTTTTTCTGCCACTAAAGCTTGGATGCACAATTTCAAGGGGGGAACAGGGGCAGCAAGTGTTATTTCCTACACCTTTTTCGCAGCCATTGTTGGCTCTAGTATGACATCTGTACTAACCATTGGGAAAATTGCTATTCCTGAAATGATTAAGGAGAAATACTCTAAAGAATTGACCTATGGATTGTCTGCCATTGGCGGATCCTTGGGCATTCTTATTCCTCCAAGTATCCCGCTTATTATTTATGCATCATTAAGCGGTGCGTCACCGGGGAAATTATTTATGGCTGGGATCATCCCAGGACTAGCCATTGCCTTATTATTAATTATTTGGGCTATGATTAATGCACCCAAAACATCGGAACTCCCAAGTCTTGAATGGACGGAAAGAAGAAAAATCACCCTATCCGCTATCCCCGAATTTCTTTTGCCTATTTTAGTTTTAGGCGGAATTTATGCAGGGATATTTACACCGACTGAAGCCGCTGCGGTAGGGGCTGTTTATGCCTTATTTATTACTCTATTTATTCATAGAAGCATCAAGTTTAAAGACATTTTACCCATTTTGGTAGATTCAGTTAAAACTTCTTCCATGCTTTTATCTATTGTTCTTGGGGCATTGGTATTTGGAGCAGCACTTACTTTGATTGGTCTACCTCAATATCTTTCTTCAGCAATTATGGATCTGGACGTTGCCCCTTGGGTGATCTTGCTGATAATGAATTTGATTTGGCTTATTATGGGATTTTTCCTTGAGGTAGTATCCATCATGTTAATCACAACACCTATATTCTTCCCGATTGCTGTGGCATTAGGATTTGACCCAATATGGTTCGGGATTATCATGGTTCTTAATATGGAATTAGCCGTGATTACACCGCCAATCGGCATGAATTTATTTGCCATAAAGTCTTTGGTTCCAAACGAAAGTATGGGCACGATTATCAAAGGCACCTTGCCATTTTTAGTATTTGTAGTCATTGTACTTGCCCTTGTTTGGATATTCCCGTCAATTGCACTTGTTCTAACTTAAATAGGAATGGAGGAGATTCAAATGACAGGACCATTGCATGGTGTCAGGGTAGTGGATATAACAACAAACATTTCGGGACCCACGCTAACAATGATTTTAAGTGATTTGGGTGCAGAAGTAATCAAAATCGAGCGCCCGGGTTCTGGGGATGAAACGAGAAAAATGGGGCCGTTTAGGGAAGGAAATGACGGCTCCTTCTTTTTACAGCTAAATCGGAATAAGCACTCGATTGTTATTGATTTAAAGCAGGAAAAAGGAAGGGAAATAGTTAAAAGATTTATTGAAGATGCGGATGTATTTGTTGAGAACTTTCGCTATGGAAAGGCTGAAAGTCTTGGGTTAGGGTATGAACAATTAAAATCTATTAACCCGGGTTTAATCTATGCTTCTATTAATGCTTATGGCTTAAAGGGCCCTGATAAAGAAAAGCCTGGATACGATGCCATTATTCAAGCTAATTCAGGTTTGATGGGGATTAATGGGGCAGCGGATAGTGATATGTCGAGAATTCCTGTATCGATTTTGGATCAAGGAAGCGCCTTATGGGGTGCCTTGGGTGTTGTAAGTGCATTACTCTCCCGCAGTCAGACGGGAAAAGGGCAAAAGGTTGATACGTCCCTTTACGAAACAGGCTTATTTTGGGCTAGCTACCACCTGATGGCCTATCAGTTTACGGGCAAAGACCCTGTTAGAATGGGCTCCAACCATGCTGCTTTTACACCTTACGGGGTATTTCAAACAGGAACACAGCCAATCATGATTGGAGTTTCAAATGATCGATTATTTGGTAAGCTGTGTAAAGTCCTTGGAAAGCCAGAATGGGTAAATGATCCAAGGTATCAGAATAATCCGAAGCGGGTGCAAAATCGGCATGTGCTAAATTATGAGATTGAAATGTTATTAAAGGGGCATACGGCAGAATACTGGATTGACAGGCTTGATAGAGAAGGGGTACCTGCTTCGATTATAAATAAAATATCAGATGTTGCATCAAGCAAACAGACAGAGGAATTAGGGATGTTCCAATCTGTTGAACACTCGATTATTCCAGATCTTTCACTAATTCGTTTGCCGCTTACTCTATCAGAAAACAATCTATCCATTAGAAAGTCCCCTCCACTTTTAGGAGAGAATACACGCAGTATCCTGGCAAATCACGGATATGACGGAGCAGCAATAACTCAGCTAATTGAAACTGGGGTAGTAAGTGATATCGTTCAACAAGGCACATCCTGATTTGAAAAGTATTTAAAAATATATTGACAGTGATTAAATGAGATGGCATAATCCTTTATATAATTTGAATCTTATCAATTAAATAAATGTTTTCTTATCAAGAGCAGGCGGAGGGATGAGCCCTATGAAGCCCGGCAACCGACTCAAGTGTTGAGCACGGTGCTAATTCTCACAACGGTAACGTTGACAGATAAGAAGTCGTTTTTTTCGTGAAAACCTCTTCTTATTTGAAGAGGTTTTTTTGATGGAATTTTTTATAAAAGGGGGATAAACATTGAGTCAAGTTACAGCTGTATACCGATTAATTGCTGACAGGGAAAGCTTGCATAAAAAGGGAGAAGGTATTGCGCTGGGATTAACGGTTGGTTCTTGGACCGATCTTCCCCTGCTTGAACAAGAGCAACTAAAAAAGCACAAGGGCCATGTAGAAAAAATCAAGGAAATTGGCGAGGATCCTTCTACAGGAAAAGTGATTGCCGAATTTCATATCAGCTTTCCTGGAGGCAATTATTCACATGACCTTCCAGCCATTTTAACAACCGTATTTGGCAAGCTGAGCTTAGATGGTGCGGTAAAATTAATAGATTTAAAGTTTGATGATGAACTGTTAAGAGGATTCCCTGGACCAAGATTCGGAATCAATGGAATCCGAGAAAAGCTAAATGTCTATGATCGTCCGCTTGTGATGAGTATTTTTAAAGGGGTCATTGGCAGAGATATGAACTATCTCCTGGATCAGCTGCGGGAGCAAGCACTAGGCGGTGTAGATTTAGTTAAAGATGATGAAATTCTTTTCGAAAATGAGCTAACCCCATTTGAAAAAAGGATAACCGAAGGAAAGAAGGTTTTGGACCAAGTATATGAGGAGACCGGCCATCGCACTTTATATGCTGCGAATCTTACAGGAAGAACCTTTGACCTCAAAGAAAAAGCCCGAAAAGCAAAGGAATTAGGCGCAGATGCCTTGTTATTCAATGTCTTTACTTATGGATTGGATGTGCTTCAGGCTCTAAGGGAAGATGATGAAATTGGCTTGCCAATAATGGCTCATCCAGCATTTAGCGGTGCTTTTACATCTTCAGAAAAATATGGGTTATCCCATTCACTGTTACTTGGAAAATTAGTACGTTTATCCGGTGCCGACTTTTCTTTATTCCCATCACCATACGGAAGTGTAGCATTGGAGCGGGATAAGGTTATTAAAGTAAAAGAGGAGCTAACAAAAGATTCTTCTCTGAGGAGAGCTTTTCCTGTACCATCTGCAGGAATTCATCCAGGATTGGTACCGCTTTTAATATCAGATTTTGGAAAAGACTGTGTCATTAATGCAGGCGGCGGGGTTCACGGACATCCGCAGGGGGCAAAAGGCGGCGGGAAAGCTTTTCGCCAGGCAGTCGAAGCTGTACTTAGCAGCATTCCATTAGATCAAGCAGCACAGTATCCTGAACTTCAGGAAGCTATTAAGCTTTGGGGATGGAAGGAGCCTGTAAAATCATGATTAAGCCTGTTATTTTCTGCGACTTCGATGGCACGGTCACAAAAAAGGACAATATTATCAGCATCATGAAGCACTTTGCTCCGCCAGGATGGGAGAAATGGAAGGACGGGGTGCTATCCCGTTCGATTAGTATTAAGGAAGGGGTAGGAAATATGTTTTCCCTTCTTCCTTCCGCATTGAAAAAAGACATTATTGATTTTGTAATAGACACGGCAGAGATAAGAGATGGATTTGGTGAATTTATTCAATTTGCGAAAAAACAAAGTATTCCGATCTATATAGTCAGCGGAGGCATTGACTTTTTTGTTAAGCCAATGCTTGAATCTTTTGCTTCCATCGATGGGATTTACTGCAACGAGGCAGATTTTTCAGATGAAACAATAAAAATTCATTGGCCTTATGATTGCGATCGGCATTGTCCAAATCAAAACTGCGGCTGCTGTAAACCAAGCCTGATTCGAAGATTGGCTGGTGAGGATTCCCATGTAATTGTTATCGGCGATTCAGTGACAGATGTAGAGGCAGCAAAGGTAGCCGATACAGTGATTTCGCGGGATTACTTGTCGAAGACATGTGATGATATGTCCATCCCGCATCATTCATTTGAAACGTTTTATGATTGCATCAACATTTTAGAAGACCTGCAAAAAAGTGCAGTTGGAAAATAAATGGAAGGACAAGGGGCCTGTCCCTCTGTCCTTAAGAAAGGAGGAAAAATAGATGAGTCTCATTGTTTCTCGACTTCAAGAACTGTCTGAGATTAAGGAAGAGTTAGCTGAACGGGATTGGTTTATGGGAACGAGCGGCAATTTAGCGATTAAAGTTCAGGATGATCCGCTTCAGTTTTATGTGACGGCTAGCGGAAAGGATAAGCGTAAAAAGACAAAGGATGACTTCCTGCTCGTTGACGGGTGGGGAAATCCTGTTGGAAGCACAAGTGTAAAGCCTTCGGCTGAGACTCTTCTTCATTGCGAAATTTACCGCAAGAGCAATGCCGGCTGCAGTCTCCATGTCCATACGGTTGCTAATAACGTTATTTCGGAGTTATATGGCGATCAAGGGCAGGTCACATTTAAAGGGCAGGAGCTGATTAAGGCCTTTGACCGATGGGAAGAGGATGCAAAATGGGCTATTCCAATTATCCCTAACCATGCTCATATTCCAGCACTCGCAGAAGCACTTGCTCCGTATGTAGATGATGACAAAGGGGCAGTCCTGATAAGAAATCATGGAATTACGGCTTGGGGCAAAGATGCCTTCGAAGCAAAGAAAGTACTAGAAGCATGCGAGTTTTTATTTCAATATCAGCTGGCGCTCATGCAAGCCAAAGCCTCGCTTAATACAAAGGCAACATTGGGTTTTTAATATTTTTAATTTTGGCTATGTTTAAGTTGAATATTGGCTATAAGCGCTTAGTTGATTGGAGTGGAAGGCGCGAAGACTCCTGCGGGAGTGCGGGACAGGGGAGACCCCGCAGGAGCGTTAGCGACGAGGAGGCTTCCCGAACCGCCCTAAGGTGCGCGTTGCGCCTGGAACGGAAATCAACGGCTAAGTATCAGAACCATAATCTTACATTAATTAGGAGGAATTAACATGACAACAATTAAAATTCAAGGAACAAACGAAATAATTGAAAATCAAGAGGAAGTGATTTCTTTTCTAAAGGAGCAGGATGTTATTTACGAACAATGGGATATTGCCAAATTACCTGCAGATTTACAAGAAAAATATATTTTAAGTGATGAAGAAAAACAAGCCATTTTAGCTGCTTTTGACAATGAAATAAAGGATATTTCTGCCCGCCGCGGATATAAAGCCTGGGATGTTATTTCCCTTGCTGAACATACGCCAAATCTAGATCAGCTTTTAGAAAACTTTCAGCGCGAACATCATCATACGGACGATGAGGTTCGATTTATCGCAAGCGGCCATGGGGTGTTTATCATCCAAGGAAAAGACGAAAGGTTTTTTGAGGTTCATTTAAATCCTGGCGATCTTATTTCCGTTCCCGAAGGTGTACGCCATTACTTTACATTAGCAGAAGATCGCAAAGTGGTTGCTGTACGAATCTTTGTTACGGAAGAAGGATGGGTGCCTGTTTACGAGGAAACCACTGCAGGCTGATTTTAAGTAACCCCTTTAGCCCATCAGGTAAAAAACTAGGCTTACCTGATGGGAATGTAGAACAAAATGAAAATAAGGGAGTAAATAAAATGAGAAAAGTACTAAAGAATATAGCGATTTCCAGCTTGGCCTTATCGCTGCTATTAACTGGATGTTCTTCAGGAGAAAAAGCGTCAAAAGCAGAGGAAAGCAAGAATACAGCCATCGAGAATGTCCCAGAGAGATTTGCCAATGGGGATGAGGTGAAAATTAAGGTCATCCGCAAAATTGGCGGGGACGATCATACAGCGCAATTTTTGGCCGGCGCGAAAAAAGAGGGAGAAGATCTTGGGTTTAAAGTAGATGTATTCACAGCAAACGGTGATTCTGCCAAATTCCATGATGCAATCGCCCAAGCAGCTAACCAGGATTACAATGGTGTCATCATTTCGCATGGTGATGATGCTGCTACTGCAGATGCCGTGAAGGGCCTTGTAGAAAAAGGAAAAGAAGTAGTTGCCTTCGATTCCATCGATGAATTAAAAAATATTGAAGGTGTGACACTGACTTCACAGGATGATCAAGCTTTAGCTACCTTGGCATTAGACCAGCTAATCAAGGATTTTGATGGAAAAGCAAACATTGCCTATCTATGGGTAGATGGATTTCCGCCAATGGTTCGCCGCAATGCGGTCTATGAAGCTAAGCTGAAAGAAAACCCTGAAATAAAAGAGCTTGAAAGATTCGGAGTAGCATCTGCTGATACATCAGGACAAACACAGAATGCTGTGCAGGCGATGCTGAATAAATATCCAAAAGGAGAGCTTGATGCCATCTTTGCAACATGGGATGCCTTTGCTATTGGTGCTGCCCGTGCCATTAAAGAGGCTGGCCGAGAAGAAGTAAAAATCTATGGAATTGATGTTTCAAACGCAGATTTGCAAATGATCCAGGAAAAAGGCAGCCCATGGCAATATACAGCTGCAGTCGATCCAGCGCTTATTGGAAAAATTGATATGAGAATTTTAGCGAAAAAGCTTGCTGGTGAGGACACTCCACAGGAATATGCCTTAAACGCTAGCCTGATTTCTCAAAAAGAATTATCAGCATCGCAAAACCCTATAAATATGGAAAGTTTGTCAAAGGTTATTTCCGGCTGGGGTGAATCAGCGGATTTTGAAGAAGACTGGATGAAAAAGCTGAAAGAGCATTATCAGAAATAATGGCCAGTTTTAACAGTGAAGGGAATGACTGCAGCAATGATTGAAATGAGAAATATCTCAATTGATTTCCCTGGTGTCGCTGCTTTAAAAAATGTGCATTTTCAAATTGAAAAAGGTAAAATCCAGGCGCTGATTGGCGCTAACGGCGCGGGAAAATCAACCCTAATGAAGGTGCTATCAGGTGCCTATGACCACTACCGTGGGGACATTTATTTTAACCAGAACAAAGTAGATATCCGAACGCCTAAAAAAGCAAAAGAGCTTGGCATACAAATGGTCTACCAGGAGGTTGACACGGCCTTAGTTGGAAATTTAACTGTCGGCGAGAATATTATGCTTGAACAGATGGTTCATCAAATGGGCAAAAGACAATGGATTAATTGGAAGACGGTTCATAAAGAGGCTGCTAATATTTTGGCAGATTTGAAGGTTGATATTCCAACCAATAGGCTTATCCAAGAACTTACATTAGCCGAAAAACAAATGGTTGTGATAGCAAGAGCCATTTCCAATCAGTGCCAATGCCTGATATTAGATGAACCGACCGCCCCATTAAGCCAAAACGAAACAGATGAGCTCTTCAGGCTGATTCGCCTTCTTAAAGAAAAGGGTGTAGCGATTATCTTTATTTCCCATCGGCTGCCTGAACTATTCGAAATATGTGAAGCAATAACTGTGATGCGAAATGGCGAAATTGTCATGGCTGAAAAGACCGAGATCACCTCTCCAAAAAGCGTTATCGAGCATATGCTTGGTAAATCATTAGGTGAACAATACCCTCTAAGGAAGCCGGAGATTGGGAGAACCGTGTTAGAGACAGTAGCATTTTCCGACGGGGATATAGTTAAAAATCTGAGTATCCATATGAGAAAAGGTGAAATTGTGGGTCTAGCCGGACTTGTAGGAGCCGGAAAAACTGAGATTTGCAAAGCTTTGTTTGGTGCGGCGCCGAAGTATTCCGGTGAAATTATCATTCGCGGTAAAAAGGAAAAATTTCAATCCCCAGCTGATGCTGTTCATGCAGGAGTGGCTTTGGTTCCCGAGGAGAGAAGGAAAGAAGGATTGGTTGTTTCTGAGTCTGTAGCAGTCAATCTAAGTGTTTCTGTTTTGAAAAGATTATCCAAGATCTTTGGGCTGATCCAATTTCAAGATGAGAAAAGAGAGGCTAATGATCTTATTAATCGATTAAATATTAAAACCCCATCAACTGACACGAAGGCAGAGAGTTTGTCCGGAGGAAATCAGCAGAAGGTGGTCATTGGAAAGTGGCTGGCAGGAGAGTCGGAAATTTACATTTTTGACGAACCGACAAAGGGAGTAGACGTCGGAGCGAAAAGAGAAATATTCCAGCTCATAGCTGACCTTGCTGCACAGGGAAAATCGGTGCTATATGCTTCCAGCGAACTGTCAGATATCCTTGGGATGACAGACCGGGTCTATGTCATCTATGACGGAAAAGTGGTAAAAGAGCTGGAAACAGCATCAACGAACGAGCAAGAACTTTTATATTATTCTACAGGAGGAAAATAAATGGCTGCACAACAAAACCTCTTGGAAAAAAAGCAATCTGTGAATAGGCCTTTTAAGCTGTTTGATTTCCTATATAAATATGGAACCATTATTACTATTTTTTTGCTTGTCATTGTATTTACGGCAGCAAATCCTGCTTTTATCGATGGAAGCAATATTGTTAATATCTTTCGCTCCATTTCCATTGTAACGATTATTGCAATCGGAGTGACCATCTCTTTATCTGTCAATGGATTTGATTTATCGGTAGGGTCAACAGCCTCGGTCGCCAACGCGATTGTGATTTCCATGTTTGTCTGGTATTCACAAAATCTGTTTACTGCTCTAGCGGCTGGTATGGCAGCTGCCTTGGCTGTGGGTCTATTGAATTCTGCCCTGATTGTAAAAATGAAAATTCCAGATATGCTGACTACCCTGGCGATGATGTTCATTATTCAGGGCGTCGCTTTAACTTATACGAAGGGAGCAACGATTACACAAAATATGATCATGCCTGATGGTTCATATGCCACGGGGACAATAAGCCCGGCATTTGCAAAAATCGGCCAGGTTCCGTGGATTATTTTGATTATGATTGTTATTGTCATCGTTGTTCATATCTTTTTAAACTATACAAAGCATGGAAGGTATATGTATATGATCGGCGGGAATGCTGAGGCTGCCAGACTGTCGGGCATCCCTGTAAACAAATATAAAATGCTCGCATATCTGTTATCGGCCCTTTGTGCAGGCGTTGGAGGAACTGTTCTTGCTGCCAGGGTGATGACAGCTGAAATAAACGCTGGAGCACCCTACTTAATGGATTCAGTTGCCGCAGCATTTATTGGGCTGTCTGTTCTTGGAGCCGGAAAACCTAATGCATTTGGCACATTTATTGGAGCGGTCTTGATTGGCCTTTTACAAAATGGCCTTGTCATGATGTCAGTGCCCTACTATGCGATGGATATTGTAAAAGGTGCTGTGTTAGTTTTTGCTCTCGGCCTAACCTACTATAGACAAAAATAAAGGAGGGAATAAGAATGCGAGATTTTACTTCCGGTTATTTTACAATGAACGAAGAGGATGCTGTTGAGTATGCACAAGTACAGCTCAGCTTTTTTGAAACCGGTGCAAAATTGGAATGCCGTGAAATCGGTGATGGGAATTTAAATTATGTTTTTAGAATCGTAGATCATGAGACTGGCAAATCCGTTATTATTAAACAGGCTGGCCCTGTAGCTCGGATTTCTGATGCCTTCAAAGTATCGCCTGACCGCAATCGAATTGAAAGTGATATTTTAAAACTTCAGGGTGAATTAGTAAAGGGGTTAGTTCCGGAAATTTATCATTACGACCCCATTATGAACTGCTGTGCCATGGAGGATTTGTCAGACCATGAAATCATGCGAACAGCCTTATTAAAGCATAAAAAATTCCCATTGTTTGCCGAGCATATAACTGACTTTCTGGCAAATACACTGCTTTTAACCTCCGATGTTGTCTTAAATCATAAGGATAAAAAAGCATATGTGCAGCAATTTACCAATCCGGAACTCTGTGAAATTTCCGAGGATCTAGTTTATACGGAGCCATTTTATGACTGTGAGCAAAATGATGTGTTTGAAGGGACCAGGGAGTTTATCCGTGAAACAATCTGGAATGATCAGAGGCTTGCTTTAGAAACAGCTAAGCTGAAATTTGATTTTATGACAAAGGCCCAGAGTCTTTTGCATGGCGATCTTCATACAGGTTCTATTTTTGTTAAAGAGGATTCAACAAAGGTCATTGATCCTGAATTCGCATTTTATGGTCCGGCGGGATATGATATTGGAAACGTCGTGGCCAACCTTATTTTTGCCTATGTAAGTGGAAGCATTATAATAGAAGAAAAGAGTGCAAGAGAAGATTACTTACAATATATAGAGACTGCTATTCAACAAGTTATTCAATTGTTTACTGAGAAATTCTCAAAGCTCTGGGATGAGAAATGTTCAGAACCAACAGCTAAAGTTCCAGGCTTTAAAGAGCAATATCTCGATTCCATTCTAGAAGATACAGCAGCCGTCACAGGGCTCGAACTATGCAGAAGGATTATCGGTATTGCTCATGTGAAGGACATTACCTCTATTACGGATGGAAACAATCGGGTCATTGCTGAAAAGATTTGCTTAACAGCTGGAAAAACGTTTATCCTTGAACGCTCTGCTGTTCGGACAGGCGAGGAATTTCTAAAGGTTTTGCATCAGAGTATTAGTCAGATTAAAGGGGAACAAACCAATGACAGCATCTATCGCAGCCATTCAATCAGTACGATTGGATGATGAAAAAAGTTCTGTAGTCATTCTTGATCAAACTCTTTTACCAAATGAAAAAGTTTTTCTTTCTTTATCAAGCGTGGAAGGAGTTTGGGATGCTATTTACCATTTGAAGGTAAGGGGAGCACCGGCGATTGGGATTGCTGCGGCCTATGGAATTTACCTTGGTACCAAACAATCTCAAGCTGACGGCTTTATCGGTCTTCAAGAGGATTTCAGCAACATAAAGGCTTATCTTGAAACATCACGGCCAACTGCTGTTAATTTGTTTTGGGCATTAAACCGGATGGAACAACGCCTTTACAGTGAAGCAGAAAAAAGTGTTGATGAAATAAAAAAAGCTTTAAGGGATGAAGCAGAGAAAATCCGTGAGGAAGACGAGCAGGTTTGTCTGTCCATTGGCGAGTATGCGCTTTCCCTGCTGGAACCGGGATGGGGGCTATTGACTCATTGCAATGCAGGGACCATTGCAACAGCAAAATATGGAACTGCACTTGCACCGATGTATTTGGGTCAGGAAAGAGGCTATAATTTCCAGGTATACGCCGATGAAACGAGACCTCTTTTGCAGGGAGCACGCCTGACAGCCTGGGAATTGCAAGAAGCAGGTGTAGATGTGACTCTTATCTGCGATAATATGGCTTCTATTGTCATGAAGGAAGGAAAGGTGCAGGCCGTATTAGTTGGATGTGATCGGGTAGCAGCAAATGGCGATGCGGCAAATAAAATTGGCACATCAGGTCTTGCTATTCTCGCGAAGCATTACAACATTCCATTCTATGTCTGTGCCCCGCTTTCAACGGTTGATCTTGAGTGCCCAACAGGGGAGAATATCCCGATCGAACAGAGAAGTTCAGAAGAAATTACGGCAAAGTGGTATGAAAAACCAATGGCGCCGGATAAGGTGAAAACGTATAATCCAGCTTTCGATGTAACAGATCACGAGTTAATTACAGCCATTATAACGGAAAAAGGAATTGCCTATGCGCCTTTTGAGCAAAGTTTAAGTGAATTGGCTAAAAAATAAAAAAAACGTGCTCCCGCTATTGAAGCGGGAGCGCGGTTTTTTTATATAGAAGGCTTTTATTATTTTACATGAAACTCACTTGGGTTAGGACCTTTGCGCTCATTGCGGTTTAGTTTATTGATTTCTCCCATTTCATCCGCTGTTAATTCAAAATCAAACACCTGGAAGTTTTCTTCAATTCGGGATGGTGTCACTGATTTTGGAATAACAATGGTGTTATTTTGCAAATGCCAGCGCAGGACAACCTGTGCGGAAGATTTTCCGTGAGCTACAGCAATTTTTTGTACGGCCTCATCCTTTAAAACCTCTCCGCCTTGCTGCAGCGGGCTCCATGCCTCAACGAAGATATCGTGTTTAGCACAGAATTCCTTTAGCTCTTTCTGGTCGAGGTATGGGTGGCATTCTACCTGATTCAATACTGGTTTAACTTCGCATTCCTTCAGAATTCGTTCCAAATGTTCAATATGGAAGTTGCAAACGCCGATTGCCTTTACGCGTCCATCTTTATAAAGCTTTTCCATTGCTTTGTATGTATCAACATATTGATCAAAATCCGGGGCAGGCCAGTGGATTAAATAAAGATCCACATAATCAAGTCCAAGTCTTTCAAGGCTTGCATCATAGGCCTTAAGTGTATTTTCGTATCCTTGATCGCTATTCCAAACCTTTGTTGTGATAAAAAGTTCATCACGAGGAATTCCGGATTCGCGGATTGCTTTTCCTGTTCCTTTTTCATTCTGATAAATCATTGCTGTATCAATGGAGCGATAGCCTGTTTCCAATGCTTTTGCAACAGAAAGGGCTGCTTGATCATTTTCTACCTGCCAAACACCAAAACCAAGCTGCGGCATTTTTAATCCATTATTTAAAGTAACAAAATTCAATAGAAAAACCTCCTGCCATTATTTGAACTAGGATTAGCCAGGCGAAGTTCGGACAGAGCTGTCCGGTTTTTAAAAAAGCTAGTCTAAAATGGAGAGCAGTTCGGACATTGTCGGCTGATAAAACGTGAAACGAGTCTGAACTAGGCGTGTCTTCGGACAGAGCTGTCTGTTTTAACGCGAAACGAGTCTGAACCAGGCGCGCCTTCGGACAGAGGCCCCGGATTTAACGCAAAACGAGTCTGAACTAGGCGCGTCTTCGGACAGAGGCCCCGGATTTAACGCGAAACGAGTCTGAACCGGGCGGACCTTCGGACAGAGCTGTCTGTTTTAACGCGAAACGAGTCTGAACTAGGCGCGTCTTCGGACAGAGGCCCCGGATTTAACGCGAAACGAGTCTGAACCGGGCGGACCTTCGGACAGAGGCCCCGGATTTAACACGAAACAAGTCTGGACCAGGCCCGATTTCAGACAACAAAAGCAGCATATCCGCAAACTCAGTCCGAACTATGAACAACTCCGAAACCCAAGCCGTTTATTCGCCTGGAATATTCCAATTCCGATAATAAGAATAGCAATATGCACATCAATTTTCAAATTTCGTACTCAGGGAATTTTAGTATTGATTGGTATTCAGAATTATAGAAATTCACATAAAAAATTAACGAATATTCAGCAAATAAAGTGTACAATGGAATTATAAAGGGGGTATTTTATTGGAGAAAATGAACCGGGAAGAACGAAGCTGGGCATTTTATGATTGGGCGAATTCGGCCTATGCCATTGTTGTAGTAACGGCGATTTTTCCGCTTTATTTTAAATCAGCTGCAACAGAAGCTGGGATTGCATCATCCACGTCAACAGCTTACTGGGGTTATGCCAATTCAACAGCTACACTTCTGTTATCAATATTAGCACCGCTGCTGGGAACTATCGCTGATTTTAAAGGCTTCAAAAAAAGGTTTTTTGCTTTCTTTGCCTCTTTAGGGATCATTTTCACATTCATGCTGGCGGTTATTCCAAATGACCAATGGCTGATTTTACTTGGTTGTTTTATATTAACGTCCATTGGCTTTGCCGGAGCCAATATTTTTTACGATGCTTTTCTTGTAGACGTAACTACTAAGAAGAGAATGAACAAAATCTCTTCAAACGGTTTTGCGCTTGGCTATATCGGCAGTACGATTCCTTTTATTATTTCGATTGCGATTATTCTTTTAGCACAGATGGAGAAGATTTCTTTATCTGTTGGGACAGCCAGCCAGATTGCTTTTGTGATCACCGCCCTATGGTGGGGGTTTTTTACGATTCCAATGCTGAAAAATGTTAACCAGACTTATTATATAGAGCGTGTGCCAAACCCTGTTTCAACGAGTTTTAAAAGGCTTTATGAAACTTTGAAAAATATCAAAGCCTACCGTGCCTTATTTCTGTTTTTATTAGCGTATTTCTTTTATATTGATGGCGTCCATACAATTTTAACGATGTCGACTGCATATGGCTCTGATCTGGGGATCGGTGCATCAACGCTTTTGATTGTACTGTTTTTGGTCCAGGTCGTTGCTGCGCCGTTTACCATTCTCTTTGGCAAGCTCGGGCAAAAGTTTAACGAAAAAAAGATGATATTAACAGCTATTTTTATCTATATGTGTATATGCATCTATGCTTATTTTCTTAAAACGGTGCTTGATTTTTGGATTTTAGCGATGCTAGTAGCTTCTGTCCAAGGCGGCATCCAGGCGTTAAGCCGAGCTTATTTTGCCAAATTAATCCCAAAGGAATCCTCTAACGAATTTTTTGGCTTTTACAATATTTTTGGAAAAGTTGCCGCAATTGCAGGACCTGCAATCATGGGTGCAACCACTCAGCTGACAGGAAGTACGAACAGCGGGGTGCTGAGTCTTGTTGTTTTGTTTATCATTGGCGGCTTTATTTTACTAAGAGTGCCAAATCAAGAAGAAATGATAATCGGAAATGCAGTTTCAAAAGATGTTCATTAGTTAAGGAAGCCCTGCGATTAGGGGCTTTTTTTTATGGTCAGATAACGAATAGGGTTTTGGTTCATAATAATAGCAGGATAGTATTTCGAAAAAAATTCGTTGGAAAGTATAGGATATTAATGTTACGATTTTCACCGAGGTGGCAAAATATGCTGGTAAGAGAATTTATGATATACAATGTAATCAAAGTAAAACCGGAGACAAGCGTGAAAGAGGTCTTGGAAATTTTAGTGGACAAGGAAATCGGGGGCATGCCTATTTGTGATGACCATGACGCATTGCTTGGCATGGTATCTGACGGTGATATTTTGCGTACTATTAAACCGATTGAGAGTCAGATCTATGGGCTTGGCCTATATATGGAGTATCTGGCGGAACATAATTTGCAAACCCGTATTAAGGAAATAGCGGATGTTGAAATTATTAAAATTGCAAAGACAAAGGGTTTGATTACTGTTTACCCCGATGATGAAATTGACCATGCTGTTAAACTGCTGTCTAAACATCATTTTAAAAAACTCCCTGTTGTTAACCGAAATAATCGAGTCATAGGCGTCATAAGCAGAGGAGATGTCCTGCGAAAAATCCAGGCTTCCATTCTAACTAACTTATAAAAAATGCCCCTTATTTTGAGAGGCATTTTTCAATTTGACTTGTTAAAGCGTACCACAATTGGCCGTTGATTTCCGTTCCAGGCGCTTCGCTTTCCGGGGGGCGTTTTGCGAGCCTCCTCGTCACATACGTTCCTGCGGGGTCTCGCTTCAACGCTGATCCCCCAGGAGTCTACGCGCCTTCCACTCCAATCAACTAAGCGGTTAAAATTAACAACTTAGCCTTCAATTAAAATCATTTGTGATCCTCTGAAGTGTGAGGTATGTCACCGTAAGATAAATGAATATTTGTTAAACTAGTGTAAATATTCAAAATTATCTTATCGAAGGGTGAAGGGATTGCAGATTAAAAGCTTAGCATTTTTAACCATAATTCTTACCTATGCATTAATTGTTTTTGGTGGATATGTTGCGTCCTCTGAATCGGGAATGGGATGCGGGCCAGAATGGCCATTGTGTAATGGATCAGTCATTCCGGTTTTGCAGGGTGAGACCTTGATTGAGTTTACCCACAGGGTCATTGGGGCGATTCTTGGAGTTTTAACACTTGTACTTGTCATAAGATTGTTGCGTCATTCTAAAAATGGACAGGTTCGGACGGCTGCATGGGGAATTTTATTTTTGCTCATAATTCAGATCTTATTAGGGGCAGTTGTAGTTATTTTAGATCTGCCTGCTATTGTTGTTACCTCTCATCTATTAATCGCAATGATTTTTCTTGCAAGCCTTATATGGGTGTTGCATCATGCCGGACGGATAGAAACAGGGGGGGATGCGCCTGTATCAAAAGGAAAGAAACAACAGGGAGTTATTCATTTTAATATCCTGTTAATCATGGTTTTGTTCACTTTAGCTATTGGAGCCTATATTAAGCACGAGACATATGGATTGGCCTGCAGCTGGCTGGATTGCGGAACTGCATTCTTTCCTGCAAGTTTTCCAGAAATATTGCAAACGATGCATCGGATACTAGCAGCTGCCACCACTCTTTACATTCTATTACTAACATATTGGGCTGTTGCCAAGGGATGGCATACCTCTCTGCAAAACCGCCTAATGACAGCTTCTTTAATCATTCTTCTGCAGCTCATAGCGGGAGTCTTAACCATTGTCAGTTTTCTTGATATTTTCTGGGCTGTCCTGCATCTAGCCATTGGATCAGCACTGTTTGCCGCTGCTTTTGAGATAAGGCTTTGTGCAGGGATGCATGCAAAGACCAAACAGACCTCTGTTCTGATAAGCAAAGAAGGCAAAAAGCTTATATAAAAATCAAAGCTGCAACCGGGGTGATTGCAGCTTGTTTTTATTTCCTATTTTCCCTTTTCCTCAAAAAGCCGAATGATATTGATAATTACATTTGTTGCTTTTTCCATATTATCGACAGAAATGTATTCATATTTTCCATGATAGTTTTCTCCGCCAGTAAAAATGTTTGGTGTTGGGAGTCCCATATAGGAAAGCTGGGAACCATCAGTACCTCCACGGATTGGCTCAACTATTGGGGTGATATTTAGCATTTCCATTGCTTGATGGGCAATATCGACAATTTCCTTTACAGGTTCAATTTTTTCTTTCATATTATAATATTGATCATTGATTTCAAGCACGATGGTTTCTTGACCATATTTTTTCTTCAGCTCTTCAATTATTTGCTTAAACGTATTTTTCCTTGCTTCAAAATTATTCTTATCAAAGTCCCTTATGATATAGCTTAGCTTTGTTTCTTCTACATCCCCGTTAATGGAGAGGAGATGATAGAAGCCCTCATACCCTTCTGTAAACTCAGGCGCTTCTTCTGCAGGCAGGCTTGCATGAAACTCCATTGCGATTTTAGCCGAGTTAACCATCTTACCTTTGGCTGTTCCCGGGTGAATATTATTGCCTTTTACAGTAATTTTTGCGGAGGCTGCATTAAAGCTTTCATACTGAAGTTCACCGAGGGGGCCGCCATCAACAGTATAAGCGTATTTAGCATCAAATGCGGCTACATCAAATTTGTGGGGTCCTCTGCCAATTTCTTCATCAGGTGTAAAGGCAACTCTTATTTTTCCGTGCTTGATTTCAGGATTTTTTATTAAATAATCCATCGCAGTCATAATCTCTGCAATCCCTGCTTTGTTATCAGCGCCTAATAACGTTGTGCCATCGGTTGTAATCAGTGTATGACCCTTATATTTAGGCAGGCTAGAAAAATCCTTGGGGGACAGGATGATTTGCTGTTCCTTGTTTAATATAATGTCAGTGCCATCGTAATTTTCGTGAATCTGCGGGTTTACATTCGCCCCTGTAAAATCAGTTGCTGTATCCACATGTGCTAAAAAGCCAATGGTAGGAACGGTTTTATCAGTATTAGCAGGTAAGGTAGCCATTAAATAGCCATTTTCATCAAGATGAACGTCTTCCATGCCAATTGCCTTTAATTCCTCTGCAAGCATGTTAGCTAATGTTAATTGTCCAGGTGTGGAAGGACACGCTTCATTTTCTTCATTAGACTGTGTATCAACTTTAACGTATGTAGTAAAACGTTTAATGATTTCCTTTTTCATTTGTTATCACTCCTTAATGATACTGTTGCCATTTTTATTATAATCTAGTTGGCTTAGTTTTTAGTAAAGCTAAATAAAAATATGAAAGAAGACAAAGGCAATAAAAATAAAAGACATTGTATAATGAAACTTTCTTCTTTTACCGGAGGCTTTCCATCTTCTTAATAGACCGCTGAACAGCAAAATAGGCAAAATGGTGATAGCTGCAATTCCGCTAGCCGTTTTAGATTGCCATAAGATGTCCGAATGGGAGACAATCATCACTCCGGCATGAATGACAATAAGCAGGGTGGCGGAGAGGGCAATGGAAATATGATATTTCATCATCCTTTTGGAAATTTTCGCAAGCTTAATCTTTGCATTTCGATTTTTGCTTTTGCGGATAAACAGGAAAACAAAATACATATTTACATTAACAAGGAAAAGGATAAAAGCAGCCTGTGCAATCAGTTTTCCAATTAATATAACATTTGTATCATATCCGCGGTACAGACTCCACAGCACAATCATAATGACGGTTATGATATTAACAGTCAGCCATCTTGCAATCATTTTACCACCTGCTTATTTTATTAATATGGCTTTGTTAAAGCTTAATGATGATTTTAACCGCTTAGTTGATTGGATCGGAAGGCGCGTAGACTCCTAGGGGCTCAGCGTTGAAGCGAGACCCCGCAGGAGCACGGCGACGAGGAGGCTCGCAAAACGCCCTTAGGTGCGCGAAGCGCCTGGAGAGGAAATCAAGATCAAACTTAACAGAGCTATTAATTTTAAACCAAATATATCATATTTTTCTAAACCTTAATTTAATCTAAAAAATCTGAGATAATATTATTGGAAGGATAAGTTAATTTTTTGATTGTTTAGAATATTTGAGGTATAATTAGCTTTGTCCTGATAAAAATATGACAAGCCGGTAAGAAGGTGGGAACAACCATGAATGAAAAAGACTTATTTACAAGTACCGCGGAATTGCTGAAAAGGCATACATCGGTTCGAAAGTACAAACAAGATAAAATTCCAGTGGAAACATTGAAAAATTTGCTGAATGCAGCCCAGCATGCTGCTTCGTCTAATTTTGTTCAGGCCTATTCTGTAATTTTAGTTTCGGATGAAGACAAAAAGAGAGAAATCGGCGAGCTTTCTAGAAATCAGCCTCAAATTAATTCTGCACCTGTGTTGTTGCTGTTTTGTGCCGATATGAAACGTCTGGAATTAGCCTGCCAGAAGAAAGGAACAGATATCCAGCAGCAGACAACGGAAAACTTTCTCGTATCTGTCATAGATACAGCACTGTTTGCGCAAAATTTTGTGATTGCCGCTGAATCTCAGGGGTATGGAATATGCTACATAGGCGGTGTACGAAATAATCCCGCTGCAATTTCCGATATTGTGAATCTTCCTGATAAGACTTTTCCTCTATTCGGAATGACGGTAGGGGTGCCGGATGAACAGCATCAGGTCAAACCACGGTTGCCTGTAGAAGCGATCCTGCATGAAAATACGTATGACACCCAGAAATATCATGAAATCATTGAGGAATATGATCAAATCCTTGGTGATTACTATAAAAATCGTCTGACAAATACAAAAAACAGTGACTGGTCTGATACAATGAGCAAGTTTTTATCCGAGAAAAGAAGATCACATATGAAATCTTTCCTTGAGGAAAAGGGGTTTTATCTAACTTAGGATGTACTGATTTACTAATTAAATATTTGAAGGAGGAGAAACAATGGCAGCAATAACAAGTTTCAAATTATTAGATCTAGAGGATATGAACTTATTTATTAATGGGGAATGGGTAAAGGCATCTTCAAATACCTATTTTAATCTAACGAACCCATCAAACGGGGAAATCGTTGCAAAAATTCCTAGGGGCGGTAAAGCTGAAGCTAAAGCAGCCATTGAAGCAGCCCATGAGGCATTTCCAAAATGGGCAAAGCTGACAGCTTATGAAAGAGCAGATTACATGTTAAAGCTTCGCGATCTCATGTTTGAATATGAACAAGAGCTTGCAGCGTTAATGAGCATTGAAATGGGAAAAGCTTATGCTGAATCGCTTGGTGAAGTTAAATATGCAGCAAGCTTTTTAACTTGGTATGCTGAGGAAGGCCGCCGCGTTTATGGAGAAACCATTCCAGCGTCTGTTCCGAATAAACGATTATTTGTTATTAAGCAGCCAGTTGGCGTCATTGCGGCAATTACACCATGGAATTTCCCATTAGCCATGATGACAAGAAAGCTTGGTCCAGCGATGGCTGCCGGATGTACTGGGGTCGTAAAGCCAGCCAGCCAATCACCGCTTTCTGCTTTAGCTTTTGCAAAATTAGTTGAAATGGCGGGAATCCCTAAAGGTGTTGTTAATGTTGTTGCTGGTGCAACAGGAGAGATTTCGGATGAAATCTTTGAAAACCCAATCGTTAAGAAAATATCCTTTACTGGATCCACTGAAGTAGGCAGAACGCTTGTTGAAAAATCGGCACCGCAGCTGAAAAAGTTATCACTAGAACTTGGCGGGCATGCTCCATTTATTATTTTTGAAGATGCTGATCTTGAAAAAGCAGCTGAAGGAGCATTAGCAAGCAAATTCAGAAATGCTGGACAAACATGTGTGTGCGCAAACCGAATCTATGTGCATGAAAACATCAAGGATGAATTTGCGAAAATATTTGTTGAGAAGGTAAAACAATTAAAAGTCGGAGATAGTCTTGCAGAGGGTACTCAAATTGGACCTTTAGTAAATGGAGACAGCTTGAAGAAGGTTGCTGAGCAAGTTCAGGATGCTGAGGAAAAAGGTGCAGTGGTTCTTCATGGCGGTAAGCCTCTTAGTGAGAAAGGCTATTATTATGAACCTACCGTGTTAACAAATGTGACGAATGATATGTTAATTATGCAGGAGGAAACGTTTGGACCTGTAGCTCCATTATCCACTTTTACAACAGATGAAGAAGTCATTCAAGCAGCAAATGATACCATATATGGTTTGGCAGCTTATTTGTATACTTCTGACATCAGCCGGGCAGTGAAGGTTTCTGAGGCATTAAACTTTGGCGTAATTGGTTTAAATGATGGCATTCCTTCTTCTGCACAGGCTCCATTTGGAGGCATGAATCAAAGCGGTTATGGACGTGAAGGCGGACATCAGGGAATCAGAGATTATTTAGAAGAAAAATACATTTCTTTAGGATTGTAATAACAGTAAAAGAGACCCTTCGTCATGAAGGGTCTCTTTTAATTAAAAATAAATTTGTCCAGCTTCTATTCAGCTAGACGCGCAAGGTTATTGCTGATTTTTTAATTGTTCCTGTGCCATGGCAACGAGTCGTTTGGTCATTTCTCCGCCGACGGAACCATTGGCTCGTGCGGTCGTATCTGCACCCAGCTGAACTCCAAACTCATGGGCGATCTCATTTTTCATTTGATCTAATACATTTTCTGCACCAGGTACCAAAAGTTTGTTTCTTGCCACGATACATCACTCCCACCACGAAGATTTTGAGCAAATATTGCTCGGTTTTAATTTAACCGAGATATTGCTGTTTGATGCATGAGATCTAATGATTTTAAAACACGATCTTCATCTTGCGTGTCTACATAAATGGAGGAATTCCCTTGCTGATTTCTGAGACAAGTGAGGCTATTGATTGGAGTTGTTGGTCGTCAAGGTCGAATGCGCTTTTTATTTTATTTTCAAGATCCGTTGTGACTCTTCTTTTGCCAACTTCAACTAAAGCGATCAGCGAGAAGCTGCAGCTGACAAGCTTCGCAAAATCGCGCTGAGTCAGATTATAGCTTTTGCGTATGAATTTAACAATTTCTTTATTCATTTTCATATAACAACCCCTCCCTAGTGTTTTATTTTTTAAGTTAGCATTGAAAGGTTTAGTTGTAAAGAAATTTTTTCTGGTCTTTTTCCCCTAATGATGTGAACATTTTATGTCATATCTTTTTAGTAAAAGAGAAAAAGTGTGATTCGGTTCACTTCTGCATGGCTTGTTCATCCTTATAATGATAATAAATCTCAATTGAATTTCATGTCATCCTAAATTTAAGGAGGAAAACCATGAGTAACGAACTAAAGGATCAAATCTTAGAGGCACTTGAAGAGGTCATTGACCCCGAATTGGGCATTGATGTTGTAAATTTAGGACTTATATATGAAGTAAACTTTCCGGAAGCCGAGAAGGTGCATATTGTCATGACCATGACTTCCATGGGCTGCCCAATGGCCGGACAAATTGTTGCAGGTGTAAAAAATGCCGTTTTAGACAATGTTGATGGAATAAAGGATATAGATGTTGATGTTGTCTGGAATCCGCCTTGGTCAAAGGAAAGACTTTCCCGGTACGCTAAGCTTGCGCTGGGAATCCATGGATAAATGATAAATACCCCCCTATATTTTCCTTTATTAGGTGATTACCCAAGAAGTTTTCTGGTCATTTGCATAGTATTTAGTGGGTATTAAATAACAAAGATGATATGGAGAGGATATGTAAATTGAATAATCATTTTATGCCCTATGAAGTTCATCATGCGGATGAAGCCAGGATTAGACCTTTTGGATTTGGCAGAAGACCATTTTTTGGAGGCGGATTTGGCTTTAGAAGACCGTTCTTTGGCGGCTTTGGCGGTTTTGGCCTTCCATTCTTAGGAGGCTTGGCACTAGGCTCATTACTAGGCGGTCCATTCTACGGAGGCTACCCGTATTATGGAGGCTATCCATTTTACGGTGGCTACCCTTATGGAGGATTTTGGTAATAAAAATGAACATCAAAGCAAAAAAGTTCTGCAATAAGCAGGGCTTTTTTTTCTATGGGTGCCAAAGAGCAGGGAGAAATTCCCTATAGGGATAACCCCCAAATTGTGTGTTCGTCTATCGCACAATAGCTCATATTTGAATAGGATATAGAGAATCAAATAAAGGAGGTATATGTTTATGTCAGATGGATGCGGATTCGGCTTTGGTGGAGGATTTGCTTTACTGGTTGTGTTGTTTATCCTATTGATTATTATCGGTGCTTCTTGGGGTTACGGATACTACTAAAACAGTCTCATCTTATTAAAATAGATTAAGGGGGGAGAGCTGATTATGTTCGGCTATGGCGGCTATGGTTATGGCGGCTACGGTTATGGAGGATACGGATTTGGAGGCGGTTTTGCATTAATCGTCGTTCTATTTATCCTTCTAATTATCGTTGGCGCAGCTTGTTGGAGATAAAATCTTTGAAGGCAGGGAAATATGTTTTCCCTGCTTTTTCTGTGCAAAATTGCCCTCTTCTAAATAATGTCACCTTTTCCATGGAAAGAATTGAGGTGTAGAGTATCATGTATATCTGTGTTAGGGTTATACATGTTGATAGGAGTTGAATATTCAATTCCAATTTTTCAGCAAAATAAATCCTAACGATGCTGTTGGAAAGCATTAGGATATGTTATAGGAGGAGATATAATGAAGAAGCTTGCAGCACTATTTGCAGCTATCATGATGCTCTCATTCCCATTCATTCCATTTGGCCATCAACGTGCATATGCAGAGACTGCAGATAACGTTACTATATATACAGTTCAAGAAGGGGATTCTCTTTTTAAAATTGGTGTGAAGCTTGGGGTGTCGGAGCTTAAACTAAAAGAAATAAATCATAAAAGAACAGATATTATCTATCCAGGTGAAAAACTGATTTTGCCGGAAACAATTTCAGATACAGAAAAAGATTTATTGGCAAGACTTGTTCATGCTGAAGCTAAAGGCGAGCCATATGCTGGTAAAGTCGGCGTTGCTGTTGTTGTCTTAAATCGTGTAGCAGATGATCGTTTCCCAGATACAATTAAAGAAGTGATTTATCAAGATCGTCAATTCCAGCCAGTAGATAACGGCTCCATTAATAAGCCAGCAGATAAATATGCGAAAAGAGCTGTTATGGAAGCACTCGCTATGCAGGGAAAAGGAAGTAATTCTGTGTTCTTCTTTAATCCAGATAAGACAAGCAGTAAGTGGCTTAGAACGAAAACTGTGACAACGGTTATTGGAAAGCATCGATTTGCTAAATAACAGGAAATACTCATTGTGAACAACCCCGTGGATGTTAGACATCAAGCTAACATTACGGGGTATTTTTATTACTTTTCTATATACTCAAATAAGAATGACTGGCCATTTCGATAGAATCTAGGGTCATATAGGCCTATTCTTTTCTCGTCATCAACTAGAACCACAAAGGGTGACCATTCATATAATGTTTTCGCTTCAGGAAGCTTGCTGAACAGCAAATCAAGATTGGCATCTTCTGCAGACTGAAGTACATATTGTGTTTCCTTTTCAGTTAATATACTGTCTTTAAATATTGTAACCTGATTATCCTGTTTGGTTATGACAGAAAAAGTCCATGGGATAAACTCGGCTGATAGGGCTATCTGGTCATACTTATTTTCATACTCACGGTATAAAAATAAGCCTTGTGAGGTTTGAATGAACAGATGTATGACAATTAATGCCCAAGCCATTCGATAATAATGGAATGATTTTTGTTTATTTCTCTTAGAAAAAAGGAAGGCAGCTCCTAATATTGACCAAAATACCAAATCAACTATAGGGATGGTGCCAAAAGTAATGCGCGCTGATGAAAAGGGTTCAAAATAACCCGTTCCCCAGGCATTAAATAGATCGCTTGTATCATGGATAAAGACAGCAAGCCATCCAAGCAGGAACAGTTTCAGTGATTTTACCTTGAAAAAGAAAGCGGCAATAAGTAAAAATAGCAATGCCCATACAGGGGTCAAAAAAACAGAGTGGGTAATGCCGCGATGCCACATTTGATATAGGCCCCCTGTATCCCAAAGACGAGAAATGACATCAATATCAGGAATGAGACTAGCACCAACTGATGTGACCAAAAAGGCTCTTTTTGAATCTTTATCCATTTCTTTTTTATCAATGGTTCCATATAAGGCAAAACCGAATAACGTATGGGTAATTGAATCCATAAATTACTCCTCCATAAAGGGGCTGTAAATATTTCCATTATAACCGTGAATTTGGCTGAAGGCTATTAGCATGCATTTTTTAGCGGTTATTACAGCCTTGCAATCTCTTTTTCTGAGAGATAAAATTAACATTATCAAAATTATAGAGTCAGTGAGGAAATTCCATGGGAAATCAGTTTAAAGATGAAGTATTGTCACGGAGAACGTTTGCGATCATCTCTCACCCGGATGCAGGAAAAACGACATTAACAGAAAAGCTTCTTTTATTTGGGGGAGCAATTCGGGATGCGGGTACTGTAAAGGGAAAGAAAACAGGGAAATACGCAACAAGTGACTGGATGGAAATTGAAAAGCAACGCGGGATCTCAGTAACATCCAGCGTGATGCAATTTGATTATAATGGGGCACGGGTGAACATTCTTGATACACCTGGGCACCAAGATTTTAGTGAAGACACATACCGGACGCTTACGGCGGTTGATAGTGCGGTCATGATTATTGATTCAGCGAAAGGGATTGAGGAGCAGACATTGAAGCTGTTTAAGGTATGCCGCATGAGAGGTATTCCCATCTTCACTTTTATTAATAAGCTAGACCGGCAGGGAAGAACGCCATTAGAACTGTTAGCTGAATTAGAAGAGGTTATGGGAATTGAATCTTATCCAATGAATTGGCCGATTGGGATGGGAAAGGAATTCCTGGGCATTTATGATCGTTTCAATAACCGGGTCGAACAGTTCCGGGTGGACGAAGAAAGCCGGTTTATTCCTCTAAATGAGGATGGTGAAATTATTGGAGACCATCCTATAAAGCAATCTGGACTTTATGACCAGGTTCTTGAAGAAATCATGCTCTTAAATGAAGCTGGCAACGAATTTTCAGCGGATAAGGTGAAGAACGGGGAATTGACCCCTGTATTCTTTGGCAGTGCCTTGACCAACTTTGGGGTACAAACCTTCTTAGAATCGTATCTGCAATTTGCACCACCGCCGCAGCCAAGAAATTCAACAGCAGGAAAGATTGATCCATTATCAGAAAGTTTTTCTGGTTTTATCTTTAAGATTCAAGCCAATATGAACCCTGCACATAGAGATAGAATCGCGTTTTTACGAATTTGTTCTGGCCGATTCGAACGCGGAATGACTGTAAGTATTCCAAGGATTGGCAAACAGGTAAAACTTTCACAATCCACGCAGTTTATGGCCGATGACCGCAGCACGGTTGATACGGCAGTCAGCGGTGATATCATTGGTATTTATGATACAGGTACCTATCAAATAGGCGATACACTTACGGAAGGAAAAGACAATTTTAATTTTGAAAAGCTTCCGCAATTTACACCAGAGCTTTTTGTTCGGGTGACAGCCAAAAATGTTATGAAGCAAAAACATTTCCATAAGGGCATTCAGCAGCTTGTGCAAGAAGGCGCCATTCAGCTTTACCGCACAGTTAAAACAGATGACCTATTACTGGGTGCAGTAGGACAGCTGCAATTTGAGGTATTTGAACATCGGATGAAAAATGAATATAATACCGAAGTGATTATGGAACGAATTGGTTCCAAGATTGTCCGATGGGTAGAGGGCAATGTGGTAGATGAAAATCTTTCCAGCTCCCGCAGCCTTCTTGTTAATGACAGATACGAAAATAAAGTATTTTTATTTGAAAACGATTTTGCCTTAAGATGGTTTCAAGAAAAGAACCCTGATGTAAAGCTTTATAATCCTATGGATAGCGAACACTAAACGGCCTGATTCCAGGCCGTTTTTTTATGCCTATTGACAATTTTATTTCATAATAATATATTAGTAACATAATATTTTACTTTAGCGCTAAAAAGCGTTTAAGTTAAAAAGCGGTTAAAATTTGGGGAGGACTTCCGCCATGAACTTGGAGAATGCTGTATTGAAGCTAAAGCCGATCGAAGCTTTATTGGTTATCATCATCATATTAGGCGGAATTAGTTACGCAATTATATTTGCGGGGGTAGTTCCTCATATACCTATTGTATTGGCTATTATGGGTTTAATCCTTTATGGTATAATTAGAAGGGTACGGATTAAAGACTTAGAAGAAGGCATGATAGACGGGGCCAAGGCTGGGCTTGGAGCAGTGCTTTTATTCTTTTTCATCGGCATGCTCATCAGCAGCTGGATGGTTAGTGGTACAATACCAACCTTTGTCTATTTAGCCCTTGAAATAGTAAATGGAAAATATTTTTATGCAATAGCTTTTATCGTAACATCAGTTATAGGCATGAGCATTGGGAGCTCTTTAACAACTGCTGCAACGATTGGGGTTGTCTTTATGAGTGTAAGTGCATCCCTGGGGTTATCTGAAGCCGTTACTGCAGGAGCAGTTATTTCTGGAGCATTCTTAGGAGACAAAATGTCCCCATTATCAGATACAACTAATCTTGCTTCAGCCATTGTCAAGGTGGATTTATTCGAACATATAAAAAATATGCTTTGGACTACTGGACCAGCTTTTATCATATCATTAATTCTGTTTGCTTTTTTATCGCCAACAGAGGCGTCAGCAGGATTCAAAAAATTAGCTGCATTAAAACATTCACTGAATGAATTAGGTCTTATTCATTGGTATTCAATTATCCCGTTTTTGATATTGGCATTGCTGGCCATAAAAAAAGTATCAGCTATTATAACCCTTTCTGCCGGAATTGCTTCTGCAGCTCTGATCGGATTTGTTGTCCAAAAAGATCTTTCGGTTCAATTGTTAATGAATATTCTTTATTCAGGATACAAAATGGAAAGCGGATCAGAAGAAATCGATTCCCTTTTATCAAGGGGGGGCATGGAGAGTATGATGTTTCCGATTTCATTAGTCCTATTATCCCTTTCAATGGGCGGACTCCTTGTCAAACTCGGCGTGCTGCCTGCGCTATTAGATGGGGCGAAGGGGATTTTGCAAAAAGCGCCAGCCCTAATTGCTTCGACAGCTGGAACTGCGATAGGAATAAATTTTCTCCTAGGGGAGCAGTATCTTTCCATTCTTTTGACCGGAAATGCTTACCGGGACTTATATGAAAAAGCTGGGATGCATCCAAAAAATCTTTCAAGAGCATTAGAGGATGCGGGAACGGTTATAAACCCGCTTGTTCCGTGGGGCGTGTGCGGTGTCTTTTTAACCGGTGTATTAGGAGTCGATACTCTCAGTTACCTGCCGTTTACTTTCTTTTGCCTATTATCGCCTGTTCTAACAATTGCCTATGGTCTTACCGGGCTTACCATAACCAAAAGCTATAAAAAGGAAGCAGCTGCCTAAAACAGCTGCTTTTTTTGTGTGGTTTCGCTTGCAATTGGCTAACAAGCTTCATTATAGTTAGATTGGACTATGTCGGTCAGCAGAAAACTCTAAGGCAAACAGACCCGTTCTGTCTTCTCATTAGCTGAAAGGAGAATGAAGGTGAGAATTAGTCAATTTTCAATTAAAAGGCCAATCTTTACTTTAGTTACGATGTTTTTGGTCTTAATTTTAGGTATTGTTTCCGTTATAAATATTCCTATGAAGCTAATTCCGGATATTAACCCGCCTGTAGGGGTTGTTGTAGCATCCTATCCAGGTGCAAGTTCTGAAGAAGTTGCGCAAAAGGTGACAAAGCCTTTGGAGGAAAGCCTATCAACACTGCCAGGATTAAAGACCATGACTTCCTCTTCACGGGAAAATGCAAACTTTATTCTTTTACAGTTCTCATGGACAACCGATATAGACGAAATTCAAAATGATATTATTCAGCGCGTAGATCAAGCACGGCTGCCCGATGGTGCGGATCGACCGAGGTTCATGAAATTTGATCCGTCACAGTTTCCAATCATTCAATTATCATTGCATTCCGATACCGAGGAAGAAACATTAAGAAATATTGCCACTCAGCTAAAAAATGACCTCGCTAGAGTACCTGGCGTTGCCAGTGTCAACCTCTCCGGAACAGCAGTAAAGGAAATTCGGGTAGAACTTGATCAGGCTCAATTAAAGGAATATCAGCTTAGCCAAGAAGACATTGTCAATGTCATTCAGGCAAATCAAATCTCCCTGCCGGGGGACACGGTGCTAACAGGGGATAAGGAACTGACCACCCGCGTCATCAGCACGATTGATTCGCTGGACACACTTAAAAAATTAACTGTAACAATTGATCCTTTTACAGGGGAAGAAATATTACTTCAGGACATTAGTAAGGTCCAAATGCAAAAAGAAGATGACAGAACGATCACTCGGGCAAATCAGAAACCATCTGTACTATTAAGCGTGCTGCAGCAGTCAGACGCAAATACAGCCGAAGTGTCCAATGAATTTAAGCACCGTCTTGATGGTCTACTGGACCAAGAGAAATACAAGAATATTGCCTATGATATTCTTTTTGACCAAGGAGATTTTATCGGGCTAGCAATCAGTAATATTTCCACCTCGCTTATCCTTGGCGGCCTGTTTGCTATGATTGTTCTTTTCTTGTTCCTGAAAAATGTGAGAAGTCCGCTCATTATCGGAATATCCATTCCGTATTCTGTCATCTTCACATTTGTCTTAATGTATTTTTCTGATTTCACCTTAAATATTATGACTCTTGGCGGACTAGCTTTAGGGATTGGTATGCTGGTCGATAATTCGATTGTGGTGATCGAAAATATTTATCGCCATTTGTCAATGGGAAAGGATTCAAAGAAGGCTGCGATTGAAGGTGCCATGGAAGTTGGCGCGGCGATTACGGCATCAACCTTAACAACGGTAGCAGTATTCTTGCCTGTTGTATTTATTACTGGTATCATCGGACAATTATTTACAGAATTTGCTTTAACCATATCATTTAGTCTATTTGCTTCATTAATTGTTGCCTTAACGGTTGTCCCGATGCTTGCAAGCAGGCTATTAAAGGCTCCAGGAAAAAATCTGGAGGCTAAAAGGCAAGCATCCCCGTATATGCGCTTACTTGAAGGGGCGGTTAAATGGTCGCTAAAAAATCGCGCCATTGTTCTGCTGATTTCTTTGATTTTATTAGGCGGAGGAGGATATGCCTTATCAAAAGCTGGCACAGAATTTCTTCCGAACACGGATGAAGGCTTTTTCACTATGAAGGTTAAGCTGCAGAATGGCGCTGCCCTTAGTGAAACTAATCGTGTCGTCTCATCTTTAGAAAACGAGTTAAAGGATGAAAAGGATATTGAGACATATGTCAGTCTAATCGGAACAACCCAAGAGGGATCCTTCCGCGGGTCCAAAAATGCCAACATTGCTGAAGTATACGTAAAAATGAAGGAGTTGAAAAGACGGGAACGATCAACCTTTGAATTTGTTGACGACGTAAAGAAGCGGCTTGAAAATGCTGTGAAAGAGGCAGACCCAAATGCAGAACTATCATTTAGCCTGCAATCGTCATCAGGAACTTCACCTAATACGCTGACCTTTAGTGTGCAAAATACTGATAAAAAGGCATTAAACAGGGATGTAGAGAAGATTTCTGATGCCTTGAAGACCATTGATGATGTTACAGAGCTCTCATCAGATCTTTCAGAAAAAGTAGAAGAAATTCAAATTACTGTTGACCGCAAAAAAGCCTTAGAAAATGGTCTGGCACCTGGACAAATTGCCATGGCTGTCAATGATGTGACAAGAGGGAATCGCGCGGCACAAATGATTGATGAAAATACCAATATTTATGGTGTATTCGTTGAGTACGATCCAGAGGTTACACAAAATCTTGAGAAACTGAAAACGCTGCTTCTGAAAAAGCCCGATGGCAGCTACATTGCCCTTGCTGATGTAACCGATATTAGAGTAGGAGAAGGGCCAGTAAGCATTCAGCGAATCAACCAAGAAAATGCTGTCCAGTTCACATTAAAATATAAAGCAGCAACAAACATGGGAGCCATCTCTAAAAAAGTTGATAAAAAAATTGAAGAGCTTCACCTCCGTGATGAAACGAAAATCGTTTTCAGCGGTGACCGTGAATTGCTTGAGTCCTCAATTGATGAAATGATTATGGCTTTTGTTTTGGCGATTATTTTTGTCTATCTAGTCATGGCAGCACAATTTGAATCATTGAAGTATCCTTTTGTGATCATGTTTACAGTTCCGCTTATGATAATTGGTGTGGCCATTGCTTTAAGGGCAACAAATACGCCAATCGGGATTACAGCCATTATCGGTATTATCGTTCTTGCCGGGATTGTCGTTAATAACGCGATTGTCATCGTTGATTATATTAACCAGAGGAAGGAACAGGGCATACAAACCTATGAAGCCATTGTCACTTCCGTTAAAGATCGCGTCAGGCCAATACTCATGACAGCCTTAACAACCATACTTGGTTTAATTCCTATTGCTCTTGGCATCGGGGAAGGTTCTGAATTAAATCAGCCAATGGGTATTGTTGTTATTGGGGGCCTGTTTAGCAGCACTTTTCTGACTCTTTTTGTCATCCCCGTGGTTTATAGCTTATTTGATAAAGATACCAGGAGCTTAAAGAGGTTTGAAAAAATGTAAAAATCCATGTATAAAAATTCATTTTGGGGGCTGTCCAGAAAGTAAGTTTCGATTAACTTTCTGGATCCCCCTTTTTTTATTTCTGGCTCACTGAAATTTGGCC